>JBATAS010000337.1:0-9708 GCA_049661965.1 Ferruginibacter sp.
ACCTGCAGCTGCAGCTCAGTGTACTGAATCAGCAATTAAACATCATTAATCAAATTAAAGAACAAAAAAAGGATAGCCATGAAAAAGTTAATCAAAACATTTAAAATTTTACTGCCATTATTGTTACTGGTACAGACAAGCCTGTTTGCACAAAATGATAACGACAATGATAACAAAAACAAAAAGAAATACGAATTTGTTAAAACTAAAGTAGTTAACAAATCATATAATGTTTCATCCAGCGATAAACTCAATATCAAAAATTCTTTTGGTTCGGTAGAGGTTAAGACCTGGAACCGGAATGAAATAAAAGTTGATATAGCCATTGAGGTATCGGCTAATACCGATGCACTTGCACAAAAAATTATTGACAGGATAACTATTGTTGATGGAAAAAGCGGCAACGAAATATCTTTCAAAACAGATATGAAGGATGTTCATAATTCTAAAGATAAGACCGGTTCGAAAAATGAAAAGAGCACCATGTCTATCAATTATACTATTTCTATGCCTGCCAACAATGCGTTAACTGTAAAGAATGAGTTTGGCGCCACTACTGTTCCCGATATGAATGGCGAAGTTGATCTCACCAGTAAATTTGGTTCTTTAACAACCGGCAACCTGGCAAATATTAAGAGTATTAATGTGGAGTTTGGAAAAGCTAACCTGGCAAACATCAGCAGTGCACCGGTAACCATTAAATTTTCGAAGGCAGTTATTTCTAAATTATCGGGAGCAATAAAAATGAATCTTGAGTTTTGCAGCAGTATAAGGTTGAATCTTGATAATAACCTCAGCAGCCTTGATCTGAAAACTTCCTATTCAACCGTAAACCTGAAACCATTGGGAAGCATTTCTGCATCGTATAATATCTCTACCAGCTTTGGCTCGTTTAAAAATACCAGCGATGTAAAATTCGACAATGATGAAGATAAGGGCGAACGTGGCCCAAAATTCGATTTTGAATATTCGGGTAAATCGGGCAGTGGCAGTGTTCCTGTAAAGGTAAAAAGCAGTTTTGGAAAAATTATTGTTGGCGAAGCATCTGAGGAGGATATGAAAGATAAAGAGAAAACCAAATCAAAAGTGAAGGACAAGTCCAGAACTTAGTTTTAAGAAGTATAGCCATGAATAACAAAAGGTCGGTAATTATTTACTGACCTTTTGTATTTTACAGCCTGGTTTAATCAATTCTCTGTTTAAAAGAATTTATGAAATTAATATCGAAGATTCGTTTGCTGATCCTGTTTTTTATGGCAGCATTAATTTTAAGCGGCCTGACTGCCATGCCTGCTGAAACCGAATTACGCTGGCTCATGCAGTACAAGGATATGTTTCCCGAAAAGCTGGGGAATTGGCTGCAGTTGTGTTATACTGCATTAGCCGATACCAATTCCAAATATCCTTTCCTTGCTTATGGCTACGACTGGCTGGCTTTTGCTCACTTTGTAATTGCCCTGTCTTTTATCGGTCTGTACAGAGATCCGGTGAGAAATATCTGGATCATTGACTGGCAGATCATCACCTGTATCTTGGTTGTACCCCTGGCTTTTATTGCTGGCCCCATCAGGCAGATACCCATTTTTCATATTCTGATAGATTGCTGCTTTGGCCTGTTTGGAATTATTCCATTGATAATTTGCAAAAAATGGATCAATAAACTGGCAGCGACAACGGGCTGAATCATTAATCCGTTTTTTCCAGCATAAATATTTCTTCCACAGCTTTATTAAATACCCTGCCAATTTTTAACGCCAACACGGTTGACGGGACATATTTATTTGCTTCCATGGCATTGATGGTTTGCCGGGTTACCGAAACTTTATTAGCCAGGTCTTCCTGTGTCAATCCTTTTATGGCTCTTTCAACTTTTATATTATTTTTCATCAGACACAGTTTTAGAGTTTTTGTATAAAATATAGTTGAAACGGATAATGAAGATGATCAATACCGTAAACATATTGTAGATCATCACATTTAAAAAAGCAGTGCCGTAAACAAAAACAAATGCAAGCAACAGCAGCAGGTAGCTTACCGCCACTGCCCAAAGCAATGATGATAGCCGCAGTTTGGCGATATACTCATCTTCGTACTTTTCTTTTGAAAAGCTTACTAATAATCCACCCAGAATGAACAGGAACCCAATAACAGTATTAGTGATGTCGGTATGGATAAAACTGAAAAACTGTTTCTTTCCAAATACTTCATCATTGAAAATGGCAAACACTTTTGCGTTAAGCCAGTTGGCTTCATAATCAGTAAAACTGATGATGATGCCCATGATTACGGCAGGTATCAGAATGATCCAACCAATCGTTTTGTACTTAGATGGTAATAATAATTTTGTTGTCATAATTTCAATGTTTTCTCAAAAGTAATGTAATTCTTACTAAATGTATGAAATATTTTACATTTAGTAAGAATAATTTAACAAATAGCAGATGTAATATTGTATATACATTTGTAATCAATAATTTAAAAATGGTGAACTATACTTATTTGGCACTTGGCGACAGCTATACAATTGGCGAACAGGTTCCTTTTGCTGAAAATTTTCCAAACCAAGTGGTTCAACTGTTGCGTAAGGCGGGTTTTGCGTTTTATGCATCGGAGATTATTGCCAAAACCGGCTGGACAACGGATGAATTAAGCAACGCCATCGAAAGCACAGCAACACTTGAAAACTATGATATTGTTTCATTGCTGATTGGTGTAAACAACCAATACCGTGGCAGATCAGCAAATGAGTTTAAAATTGAGTTTGAGCATTTGTTGCAAAAGGCTATTCAGTTTGCAGGCAACAAACCTTACCGTGTTTTTGTGCTGAGTATTCCCGATTGGGGTGTTACGCCTTTTGCAGAAGGCAGAGACAGGAAACAGGTGGCTGAAGAAATTGATGCATACAATTATATATGCGAAAGTTCGGCGAAAGAGTTTCAGGCCAACTATATTGATATTACAGCGTCGCAAAGAGCCGATGGAAACAAAACGGAATTTTTAGCTGCAGATGGTTTGCATACTTCGGGCCGGGAGTATACAAAATGGGCGCTTAAACTTACAGATGCCATTTTAAAAGAGATGTAATAATGAGTACAATTGATTTTAAAGAAGTACAGCGTTTTAAAACATGGTGGGCATGGGCGGCAGTTGGGATGCTGAATGGCCTTCTTTTATATGCCATAGTACAGCAAATAATTTTCGATAAACCTTTTGGTACAAAACCGGCACCAGATTATATTCTGTTGATTGTTGAATTTTTTTTACTCCTGCTTTTTCTTTTTTTGATGTCCATTAAATTAAAAACAAAGATTACCCATACTGGAGTTTATTACCGTTTTTATCCTTTTCAGTTTAAGGAAAGAATAATTGAATGGCATGAATTAAAGGATGCTTATATAAGAGAATACAATTCCTTATATGAGTACGGAGGCTGGGGGATAAGATACGGTTCGCCAAAAGTTGGGCGGGCAGTTAACACTTCTGCTTCTTCCAATAAAGGGCTTCAATTACAATTTAACGATGGTAAGCTATTATTGATTGGCACAAGACGGCCAGATGAAATTCAATTGATTATAGATTCAATAATAACTTCCGGAAAAATAAACAGGGGCGTTTAATCAGGAAGAAAGATAGCCCGCCATTTCGGCCTGATATTGTTGTGCAATTGCCCTTGCTTCTATTGCAAAATCTTCCTTTTCGCTTGCAAAGATGATTGCCCTGGATGCATTTACGAGTAAACCGCAATCAGTGTTCATGCCATATTTGCTTACCTCGGCCAAGCTGCCTCCCTGGAAACCAACACCCGGTACCAGTAAAAAATGCTCAGGAATTATTTTGCGTATTTCTGCCAGATCGCTGGTCTTTGTGGCGCCTACAACAAACATCAGGTTTTCATCGGTACCCCAACTGCTTACTTTTTTTAAAACGGTTTCGTATAAATATTCATTACCGATTTTTTGTTGTTCAAAATCTTTACTACCAGCATTGCTGGTTAAGCCCAAAACAATTGCCCATTTATTTTCAAAGGCTAAAAATGGTTTAATACTGTCTTCTCCCATGTAAGGTGCCACGGTGATTGCATCAAAATCCATTGTTTCAAAAAAGGCTTTGGCGTACTGTGTTGATGTATTACCAATGTCACCACGTTTGGCATCGGCAATAATAAACTGGTCTTTGGGAATATAATTGACTGTCTTCTCCATCACTTCCCAACCTTTAACCCCCATCGCTTCGTAAAAAGCGGTGTTTATTTTGTATGCCACACAAAGGTCCTGGGTAGCATCAATGATCTGTTTATTGAATTCAAAAACTGCATCTGGATGAGACTGAAGATGTGCAGGAATTTTAGTGATATCGGTATCAAGACCAACACAGAGGTATGATTTTTTTAATTGTATTTGCCCGATGAGTTGCTTTCTTGTCATGCTGCAAAGTTAATCAGTTAAGCGTGATAAAATTTCCTTTGCAATCGCTTTCGAATTATCATCGCCTTTTTTATACAGTTCTTCAATGATATTCTGTTTTGATTCGTTATCCCGGTTCTGGCTGAGCTTAAAAGTATTTTCAAGGCTTTCTACTTCAATGCTAAAACCAACAATAGCTTTTACCATTTTGTCAATATATTCCTGTGGTAGTTTATCAAATGAAGATGATCTTTCTAAACCTTCATATTTATTGGTGATGGCTTTCACCGCTTCGTATGTTCCTTTCTCATCTTTAAATTTTATTTTGCCTTTGGCATGTACCACCATATAATCCCAGGTGCTACCCATAGCCGGGTTTGTATACCAACTTGCACTTACCTGAGTGTGCGGTCCGTTAAATATCACCAATACATTTTCATTTTTTTCAAAAGCAATATGATGATCGGTTTTCTTCATCAGGTGGCCGCTTAAAAATATTTTACCGTCTTCCTGCACCTCAACCTCCAGCGGAATATGTGAGGCTACCGGGTATTGCTCACCTATTCCTGTTATGGTGGCAAAGGAGTTTTCTTTCATAAAGGCAATTACCTTTTGCTGATCTTCTTCGGTGTAGTAAGAAAATTTGTACATGTTTATGTGTTGATCTTTTCTAAAATCATTTTTTCAATGGCTTCATCCTGCCATTTGTTTTCAATATCAGGTATTGCCATAATTTGTTGCATGATGGTTTCCTGTTTCTGCCCGTTTACCAACGCATCACTATATCTGATTTGCGGAGTGAAAGTTACCTGGCTGTATAAAGGAATCCATTTATCAGGATATTTCTTACTAAAAGCTGCTTCAATCTTTTTCTGTAGTAAAAACTTCGGATCAGCAACTTTATCCCTCATCTCCACAAAATTATTTAATGCCAGGTCGCAGATAGCATCTCCGTCAGGTTTACGTAGCTCCTGGTATTCGTTTAAAATATTTGCCCAGTCATCTGCATGTTTATTAATCAGGTTGTTTAACACCGAGCAGTCTTCAAAACCGCAGTTCATGCCTTGCCCAAAGAAGGGAACCATAGCATGAGCTGCATCGCCAATCAGTGCAAATTTATCTTCACGTATCCAGGGATAGCATTTTACAGTAACTAAAGAAGCTGTAGGGTTATTAAAAAAATCTTCTTCAAGCGTTGGCATCAAAGGAACAGCATCGGTAAAAGTTTCTTTGAAGAAGGCACTCACTTTTTCTTTGCTATCCAGTGTTTCAAAAGAAGGGTCGCCTTCAAAAGGGAAAAACAACGTACAGGTAAAGCTGCCATCAATATTCGGCAGGGCAATCATCATATAATTACCACGTGGCCATATATGCAGGGCATTTTTCTCTAATAAAAAACTCCCGTTTTCTCCTGCGGGGATGGTTAATTCTTTATAGCCAAAGTCAATATAGTATTGATTATACTGAAACCGGTTGTGTTGCAGTTGATGCGTTAAGCGGCTGGCTGCGTATGCACCATCGCTGCCGAAGATAAGTTGCCCGTTAATCATAGTTTGTTTGCTGGAAGAAGCGTCTTTAAAAAGAATTTCGTTTTTATTCCAGTCAATACTTTCACACTTTTGATTGAAGATGATTTCTGCACCGTATTGTTCAGCCAAATCCATCAATTTGCAATTCAGTTCGCCACGGCTAACTGAATTAATGTATTGCCCTTCTTTTCCATAAGCTTGGTAAGCTGTGCTGCCATCGACATTGTGCATAAAGCGGCCATGCATAGGAATACATATTTTCCTGATCTCATCCATCAGGCCAACTTCCTCCAAAGCTTTGATTCCTCGATCGCTTAATGCAAGGTTTATTGAACGGCCTGCTACGAGGTCTGCTTTACGCATATCTGCACGACGTTCATAAATTTTTACATTATATCCACGCTTGCATAAATACACAGAGAGCAATGAACCAACCAGGCCTGCACCAATTATGACAGTATTTTTTTTCATTGCAACAATATTAGGATTGTGGCAGCAATATAACAAATGCTGGCAATTGCAACGCCTGTAAGCGGTATTTTAAACCAGTATTTAATCCCGAGGAACACATAGAACAGGCTGGTGATTACAGTAAGCAGCAGTATTGGTGTAGCTCCCGATAAAAATTCAAAATAAAAAATCGCCAGAATGATATTTATGGCTCCCAAAAAAATACCACCTGCACTATGGCTTCCGTTAAAGCCTATCCAGGCTTTCCACATTGTTGTGTCTTTGGTTAATACCGGATGTGTTTTTTTCATAAGCTCCACAGTATTGGTATCTCTTGCCAGAAATTTATTTGAGAAAAAAGTATAAACTAAATGCAGTCCTGCCAAAAGCAGGTAAATGAATGAGCCTGTTATCCAAAGAATTTTTGCAGCCATGTTTAGTTTATTACGCTGTTGATGATTTTGCCGAACTTCCAAACATCCTCAAATGAATTATACAAAGGAACAGGTGCGACACGTATCACATTCGGCTCACGCCAATCGGCAAGAATGCCGTTTTGTTTGAGTGTATCAAATACTTCTTTTCCTTTTTCCAGCATGAGCATACTTACCTGGCAACCCTTTGCATCTTTTGGTGTGATGATCTCAATTCTTTTTTTATCAGCGGCTGCATTTATTTCTTCTATGATGAAAAATAAATAATCGCTTAGTTGCTGTCCTTTGGCTGTTAAGTTTTCAAAACCTGCTTCTTCAAAAATATCCAGTGAAGCTTTGTGCGCTGCCATACTTAAAACCGGCGCATTGCTCAGCTGCCAGCCTTCGGCAGTGGGAATAGGATTAAAGCCTTTTTCCATGAGGAATCGGGTTTCCTTCTCCTGTCCCCACCAGCCGGCCAATCTTTTTAAATTTTTATTGCCGGTATGGTTTTGGTTGATATATGCCCCTGCAACGCCACCCGGTCCGCTGTTTAAATATTTATAACTGCACCAGCAGGCGAAATCAACACCCCAGTCATGTAAATGCAATTCAATATTTCCGGTAGCGTGTGCCAGGTCGAATCCACAGTATGCTCCTGCGTCATGGGCTGCTTTGGTTATGGCTTTCATATCGAAAACCTGGCCATTATAATAATTTACTCCGCTAAAGATCACCAGCACAGTTTCGTCTGCATGTTTTTTTATGGTATCAAGAATATCTTCTGTTCTTATCGCATATTCTCCGGCTCTTGGCTCCACTTCAACAATAACATCTTCCGGTTCCAGTCCATGAAATCTGGCTTGTGTTTCAAAAGCATACTGATCAGAAGGAAATGCTTTTGCTTCGCAGATGATCTTAAACCTTTCTTTTGTTGGCTGATAAAAACTGGCCATCAGTAAGTGCAGGTTCACGGTAAGTTGATTCATAACCACAATTTCTTCCGGCAATGCACCAACTATTTTTGTAAGCAAATGCGGAAACATTTCGTGATAATTAAACCAGGGTTGCCGGGCATGAAAATGGCCTTCCACACCAAAGCTGGCCCAGTCTTCCAGTTCATTCAGTACATAATCCTGTGTGGTTTTGGGTTGCAGGCCCAGGGAGTTGCCGGTGAAATAAATAGATTCTGCACCGTTTATAATGGGGATGTAAAATTTATCTCTGAAATGTTTTAAGGGATCGCTTGAATCCAGAGTTTTTGCGAATGCCGATGTGTTTTCAAATTTCATAATTGATTTACCATTTACTATTTACCATTGCTTTTAGTTCCCAGCCTCTCTTTGAATTTTGTGCCTTTGACTACCGTCGAATTTAAATACTTTATGAAGCCATTTGTCTTTTTATAAATAGCATTGGCCTTTTCATATAAATCATCAAACTTTTCTTTGGTAATGTATTCTTTGTCCAAACATCTGTAAAGCTGCGATTTTAACTCATCGGCAGATCCCGTGGAGAAACTCAAAAACTGGATGAATTCCAACCTGCTTCCCCGTCCGTATCCTTCGGCAATATTATCCATAATTGAGCCGGATGATCTGTTCATTTGGTCTTTTAATGCAAAATCTTTTGCTAATTTAACTGTCTGAGTTAAAATAAAGATGTCTTTTGCAAGTATTCTCGCTAGCTGCCAAATCTCAAGGTCTTCAAATTTTTGTACAGTTGCCATAATGGTAAATAGTAAATGGTCAATAAATTAATCTATCGTGGCAATTACTTTTAATTCTATCGCAATGGGTGTTGGCAAACTTTTTACTTCAACCGTGGTTCGGCATGCCTGCACATCCGTAAAATATTCGCCGTAAATTTTATTGTAAGCAGCAAAATCTTTTTTCATGTTGGTTAAGAAAACAGTTACATCAACAATCTTATCCCAACTGCTGCCGCTGGCTTCGAGTACAGCTTTTACGTTTGTAAAACACTGACGGGTTTCTGCTTCAATATCATACTTGATTATATTTCCATCAGCGTCCTGTTCTAATCCGGGAATGGAATTGTCTTTTGCACTTCTTGATCCGATTCCCGAAAGAAATAGAAGACTTCCAACACGTCTTGCATGTGGGTAAGCACCAAGTGGTTTTGCTGCGTTTCCCGTATTTATTGTTGTTGACATAATTAATATTGAATACAAATGTTTTTAGCCTCTGTGAAAAACTTTAGAGCTTCCCATCCACCTTCTCTTCCAACTCCGCTATTTTTCATTCCGCCAAAAGGAGTTCTCAAATCCCTCACCAGCCAGCAATTGACCCAAACAATACCAGTTTCCAGTTTTGATGCAATATGATTTGCCTTGCTGATATCCTGTGTCCATACACTTGCGGCTAAACCGTACGTGCTGTTGTTTGCTAATTGCAAAGCTTCTTCAACTGTATCGAATGGCTGAATGGTGATTACCGGTCCAAAAATTTCTTCCTGATTTGTTCTGCAGTTTTGATCCAATCCTTCAATGATGGTGGGCTCAATGAAATAACCGTTTGCACAGCGGCCTTCTAGTTTTACAGCTTTTCCTCCGCATAAAATTTTGCCGCCTTCTTCTTTTGCCAAATTGATGCAATTCAATATTTTATCAAAATGGACTTTACTTACGATTGCTCCCTGCTTTGATGTTTCTTCCAACGGATCACCAACTTTCATTTTTTTAATGATGTCGATAAAATATTTTTTAAAATTATCGTAGGCTGATCTTTCTATTAACAAACGGCTGCCGCATAAACAAATCTGCCCCTGGTTGCCAAAGGAGGAGCGGATGGTTTCGGTCAACATCTTTTCCCAATTGCAATCATTGAAAATGATATTGGGATTTTTGCCGCCCAGTTCCAGCGATAATTTTTTAAACATGGGAGCAGCAATAGA
>JBATAS010000338.1:0-6582 GCA_049661965.1 Ferruginibacter sp.
CATTTGAGCAGGGCAGTAAGATGGAAGATATTGATGCGTTCTATGGGTTATAACCCAAAACTGAGTAACACATTTTGTGCAGTAATGATCGGCTACCTGGCCAACTTTGCTTTTCCCAGGCTGGGCGAAGTTTTAAAATGCACCATACTGGGTAAATACGAAAAAGTTCCGCCAGATAAACTGGTTGGTACCATACTGGTTGAACGGGCTGTGGATATGCTTTCATTGTTTATCATTCTAATTATCGCTTTGTTGTCGCAGGCTAAAGTGGTTGGCACTTATACCAGCCAAATTTTTCAAAAATATTTTTTTTCTAAGAATGGCGAATCAGCAATACTTAAAATTTTAATTATTGTTTTTGCATTGGTTATATTTTTTATTGTATTGAAATTTATCTTTAAAAAATTCAGGCATATAAAATTTGTACAAAAAATAAAAGGCATATTCAACGGTATAGTTGAAGGTTTATTAAGTGTAAAAAAAATGAAGAACAAATGGCTGTTCATTGGCCATAGCGTTTTTATCTGGGGCTGTTACCTGCTGGGTACCTATATTGGATTTCATGCAATCAGCCAAACGGCAGATCTGCCGGTTCTATCAGCATTTCCGATATTGGTATTTGGTGCTGCAGCCACCATTATTACTCCGGGAGGCATTGGGCTGTACCCGGTTTTTGTAATGGAGTCGATGAAACTGTATAACATACCCGAAAGTTTTGGCACAGCCAATGGCTGGCTGCAATGGTCGGCACAGTTTTTCCTGGTACTGATAGGAGGTTTTATATGTTTATTAATTTTACCGTATCTAAACAAAACCAAAAATGAAATCAGTCAGCAACATACCGCTTAAAATTTTTAATCTCAGTGATCTGTTGCAGCAGATACAAAGATGGCGGCTGCTTAATAAAAAAGTGGTTTTCACCAATGGCGTTTTTGATATCCTGCACGAAGGCCATATTGCATCTTTAAGCGAAGCTGCATCACATGGCCATATACTTATCATCGGTGTAAATACCGATGCTTCGGTTAAAAGATTAAAAGGCGAAAGCAGGCCTGTGAATAATGAACATTCCAGAGCTTTGTTGCTGGCTTCATTACTGATGACAGATGCCATCATTCTTTTTGATGAAGACACACCTATAAATTTAATAACAGCTCTTTTACCCGATGTGCTGGTAAAAGGCGGCGATTATACCATTGAGCAGATTGTTGGTGCCAAAGAAGTAATAGCCAATGGTGGCGAAGTAAAAATTGTTCCCATACTGGAAGGTTTTTCTACAACAGGCATTATTGAAAAGATGAAAACTATGAAATAGCTTTTCAATTTTTCACACAAACTTAATATTGGTTTTGGCTGTACTACCTGTACAACGCTTAAATTCGCCACATTTATTTTAAAAAAAAGGTTTGCACAAAAGAAAGATCATATTCAGGGATATAAGCTGGCTCTCCTTTAACAACAGGGTTTTACAGGAAGCTGCTGACGAAACAGTGCCCCTCCGTGAACGTATCCGTTTCCTCGGCATCTTTTCCAATAACCTTGATGAGTTTTTCCGGGTAAGGGTTGCCACTTTAAAGCGCATGATTGAGTTTGGTAAAAAATCAAAAATGCACCTGGAGCTTACACCAGATGCGATACTGGAAGAGATACAGGAAATTGTAGTGGCGCAACAAAAAGAATTTGACCGCATCTGGAATGAAATTTTAAGAGAACTGAAGAAACAAAAAATAAATTTAGTTTCTGATAAACAGTTGAATAAATCCCAGCAGGTATTCCTGCTCGATTATTTTAATGATGAGATCCGCAGCAATATTATTCCATTGATGATTGAAAGTATTCAGAACTTTCCGGTACTGAACGATAAATCAATTTACCTGGCCTGTAAGCTTTCTAAAAAAGATAAAACGATACCCCAGAAATTCGCACTGATATCGGTACCAAGCAGAAGGTTACCGAGGTTTGTTATTCTTCCATCGAAAACCGATGATAAGCATATTATTTTACTGGAAGATATTATCCGGTTCTGTCTGCCAAATATCTTTTCGTTTTTTGGTTACGATACATTTTCATCGCATATTATTAAAGTTACCCGTGATGCTGAGATTGATATAGACCATGACATATCAACATCACTCATTCAAAAAATAGAAAAAGGATTAAAGAGCCGCAAATCGGGTAAGCCGGTAAGATTTGCTTTTGACAAAGGCATTGATCCTGCTCTGCTCACTTATCTTGTAAGGCGCATGGGGTTACAGCAAAAAGATAATATCATACCCGGCGGACGAATACATAATTTTAAAGACTTTATTAATTTTCCTGAATCGGTTTTTGTACAAAAAAATCTGCGGAAAAAATCTTTTCTGCATCCGGCACTCAAAAATACAACCAGTGTAACCAAGGTTATTTTAAAAAAAGATGTGTTACTCAATTTTCCGTATCACTCTTTTAACAGTGTTATTGATCTTTTACGTGAAGCGGCTATTGACCCTGAAGTTGTAAGCATAAAACTTACCTGCTACCGGCTTGCCGACAGAAGTAAAGTGATTAATGCTTTAACGAATGCCGTAAGAAATGGCAAGCAGGTTACCGTGGTTTTGGAGCTACGGGCAAGATTTGACGAAGAGGCCAATCTTGAATGGAAAGAGGAACTGGAAGATGCCGGAGTAAAGGTTTTGCTTGGTGTACCTAATATGAAAGTACATGCCAAGATATGTCTCATTAAAAAAAGAGTGAATAACCGCACCATACATTATGGTTTTGTAAGCACCGGAAACCTAAACGAACAAACTGCTAAAATTTATGGAGATACCTGCCTGCTTACATCCGACCGGAATATAATGGCTGATATAAACCGCATCTTTAATTACCTGGAACACCCCAAAACAAGGGTTCAGTATTTAAACAGCTGCAAAACCTTAATGGTAAGCCCTACCGCCATGCGTAAACAGCTTATGCAATTAATGAATAAAGAAATAAAAGCCGCCCGTTTAAAAAAACCCGCTACCATTACCCTTAAATTAAATTCGCTGAGCGATGAACTGCTGATTGATAAATTATATGAAGCTGCAAAAGCAGGCGTGGAAATGAAACTGGTTATCAGGGGAATATTTTGTTTACCAACAGAGCATAAAAAATTTAAAAAAAACAACCAGGCAATCAGCATTGTTGATGAATACCTGGAGCATTCAAGAATCATGATCTTTCATAATGGCGGAAAAGAAAAAACATTTATCTCATCTGCCGACTGGATGGTACGTAACATTGATCACCGTATTGAAGTTGCCTGCCCCATTTTTGAGAAAAACATTCAACAGGAAATTAAAGACATACTCCAAATTCAACTTAAGGACAATATTAAAGCTCGGATACTGGATAACGATTTAAGTAACCAGTATGTAAATCCACGAAATACAAAAAAGATACGTAGCCAGGTAGAAACCTATAATTATCTTTACAGGAAATCCTTATAAGGTTAATACATAAATTTGTTTTACTAATCGCACTAAAGTTCTAAATCAATTTGAGACTAGCCGCCATAGACATAGGGAGCAACGCCGCCAGGCTGTTAATATCGGAAGTAACTGCTGATGAAAACAAAAACCCTGTTTTTACAAAAATGAATCTGTTTAGAGTGCCGCTGCGGCTGGGTTTTGAAGTATTTGAATCAGGTGCTATCTCCAAACAGAAAACAGGCATGCTTTTACAAACCATGAAAGCGTTTAAGCATTTGATAAATGCTTACGAAGTAAAAAACACAATTGCCTGCGCCACCAGTGCTATGAGAGAAGCAAAAAATGCTGATGACATCATTAGAAAAGTAAAACTGGAGACTGATATAAAAATTGAAGTAATTAGCGGAGATATGGAAGCCGGAATTATTTTTGAAAACCATATTGCTGAAACCTTGACTAAAGACAACAGTTATATGTATATAGATGTAGGTGGCGGCAGCACCGAGCTTTCTTTTTTCAGTAATGGCGAATTGATATTTAAAGAATCTTTCAACATCGGCACTATCCGTCTGTTACAAGGTATGGTGCATGATAAAACCTGGGAAGTGATGAAAGAAATAATTAAAACGGTAACCAAGGGACAAAAAGAAGTGGTGGCTATTGGCAGCGGCGGTAATATCAACAAGGTTTTTACCATGAGTAAAACCAAAGAAGGTAAGCCCATTACGCTCAGTCTGCTAAAAGATTTTTATCATGAATTCAGTAGTGTTGACCTGGAACAACGGATGAAACTGTACAATTTAAAACCCGACCGTGCCGATGTAATTGTACCGGCCCTGCAGATTTATACCAATGCCATGCGCTGGGCAGGCGCCAAAGAAATGTATGTTCCCAAAATTGGCCTGGCCGATGGATTGATACAACATTTATGGAGTGAACTGAAATAAGGTTTTGTTAACAGGTTTTAAAATACCTTTAAGTACTTAACAAACAGTTCATGCTAAAAACGTTTATCTTCATTTTTGTTTTTCTAAGCCAGTTTGTCTTTGCACAAATACAGAATCAGCCTACACAATTCGACAGATTTATCAATCAATCAAAAATTGAATGGGCTGCTTATGCAAACGACTCTTTTTATTTTAATAAAGCCGGATTAAATGACCTCTTAATAAACCGCCTCGAAAAAAAAGAGATCAAAGCTTCGCTTCCGGTTTCTCCCCGATCTAAAGAAGCTGACAACATTAATTACTTAGCTAAAGATTCCATTGATAAAATTATACTTACACCCGGGCATAAGGTAACACCCATCTACGATTCCAACGGCAATGTGATAAAACTGGGCTGGTTTCAAAAGAACGATAATGCCTCTATATATAACATAACCGAGGTTACGCAAATACTGTACATTGAAAAAGGACAATTAAAAAGTTATGTACCCTGGGTTACGCCAACCCTGCCCTTATTCATGTCGTCAGGTAAATATTTAGGAGAATCTTATTATTTCAATACGGCTTATAACTTTAAATACAATTACAGGCATCGTAAAAGAAACAATATTGTCTTTTTAGAACAAACAAATAAAAAACTAAAACTTAAGCCTGCAGATGCTGCTAATGCACTTAAAGAATTGTATGGTAAAAATTTAATTGAAACCCTGTGGCCCTATGTACTGGAAAATAAAATAGACTTATTTTCTGTAAGAGATAACAAATTAATTAATCCGGCTGATTTAGTTAACAACTCAGGTTTTACAGATAATATACTGGTGCCCCTTTATGATACGGCAAGCACTATCTACAAATATGAAATAGAAGCAAAATCAATAACGCCTAAAGATTTTTCCGATGTTGTATTAATTCAGGATTGGTATTATAATGAAAGCAAAAATATTGTTTTCAACAAAATAAAGGAAATGTATCTGTACATTTCGAGGCCCGAAAAAGAAGAAGGGAAAGTGCCCGTACCAGTTTTAAAACTCATTTTTAAATAGCATAGCTTATGAAGAATATATTCTTGATTATTTTCTTGCTGATTACAAAATTAAGCTCAGGACAAACCAATCAGGCTGTTTCTGTTATTGATTTTGTAAAGATTAAAAATAACTATCGTAAGGAAACCATGTTTTATTATGAAAACAACTGGAAAGCCAGCAGGGATATTGCTGTTCGCAAAGGTTATATACAATCCTACAGTTTATTATCCACCACACCCGACTCTTCAGCCGATTTTGATCTGATGCTGATAACTGTTTATAAAGACAGCGCACAGTTAAGCCTTGTTGAAGAAAGATTCCAGGAAATATTTAAAGAAATGAGATCAGGCGGTCCCGTTCTTTTAAACGATATAAAACCGGGCGATTTCAGGCAGAATGTGTTTTCGAAAAAAGCTGAAACTATATTTTCTTCAGATCAAAAGAAATAAGCAAAAATCGTTTCGCAATAATTTTCTTTTTACATTTACAGCAACAATTGCTCCCCGGATTTGTTTTATTCTAATGCAGAGCCAACTCCACCAGCATAATAGTTAATCTAAAACAAACATACCATGTCGGTTAATAAAGAAATAAAAAAAGTTACTACCCATACTTTGCAAAAAATGAAAGCCGGTGGAGAAAAGATCTCCATGATCACCGCTTACGATTTTTCCTTTGCAAAAATATTCGATACCGCTGGTATTGATATTATATTAGTAGGCGACAGCGCCAGTAATGTGATGGCTGGCCATGAAACTACCCTTCCTATTACATTAGACCAGATGATCTATCATGCACAAAGTGTAGTGAGGGGTATTAACCGTTGCCTGGTGGTTGTTGATATGCCCTTTGGTTCTTATCAGTCCAATTCGCAAATCGCATTGGCATCAGCTATTAAAATAATGAAAGAAACAGGTGGTCACTCTGTAAAATTGGAAGGTGGTGAAGAAGCTTTGAACTCTGTTTCAAAAATTGTAAGCGCCGGTATTCCGGTGATGGGGCATTTGGGTTTAACACCACAAAGCATTTATAAATTCGGCACCTACACCGTAAGAGCCAAAGAAACTGATGAAGCCGCTAAGTTAAAAAAAGATGCTTTGTTGCTGCAGGAAGCCGGCGCATTTGCAATTGTACTGGAAAAAATTCCAGCGGCATTGG
>JBATAS010000339.1:0-3236 GCA_049661965.1 Ferruginibacter sp.
GGATGCAGGCCCGATGAACTGCAACTGGTATTCCGGAAAAATATGAGATGCAGCAGCATTGCAGCCGATGGAAGCGATTTTGTGGTAACCCTGATTTCGGGAACCGAACCGGTAACAGTTATCGGCGCAACGGGTAATTGTTCTGCTGATGGATTAACGCCAATAATTAAAGTACAATTATCGGCACCTATACAAACAAAAGGAACTTACCAGATACGATTACAAACCGGCAGCGATGGAAATACTATTCTTGATGAATGCGGACAGGAAACTCCTGCAGGTGCAACGTTAATCTTTAATACAAAAGATACCGTAAATGCAGATTTCGGTTATGTAGTTAAATACGGTTGCGAACGTGATAGCATTAATTATTTTCATGATGGCCGCAATGAAGTGAATCTCTGGAAATGGAATTTTGATAATACCCGCAGCAGCAGCCAACAAAGCCCAACCATATTGTACGGTTCCTTTGGTCAGAAACAAACACAGTTGATTGTATCCAACGGCGTGTGCAGAGATACCAGCGAAATCGTTCCCATCTTTTTAGATAACGAACTGAAAGCAGATTTTGAAGCAACAGCGATTGTGTGTCCTAATGAAACCGCTTCCTTCCTGGATAAAAGTATCGGTAATATTGTTGCCTGGAACTGGAATTTCGGGAATGGAGCCATCAGCACTTCACAATCTCCATCGCCGCAAAGCTACCTGGCCACAAAACCAACCAGGGATGTTTTTCCGAGATTGATTGTGCAGAACAATTATGGTTGTTTTGATACAGCGGTACAAAAAATTATTGTGCCTTACAGTTGTTATATAGCCGTACCCAATGCCTTTACGCCCAATAAAGACGGGCTGAATGATTATCTCTATCCTTTAAATGCTTACAAGGCAACCGACCTGTTGTTCCGTGTGTACAACCGGGTGGGGCAAATGGTTTTTGAAACCCGTGACTGGACAAAAAAATGGGATGGCAGGTTTAAAGGGCAGGGTGTTGATCCCGGAACTTATGTGTGGATACTGGTTTATACTGACAGTGATACCGGGGAACGCAGGCAACAGAAAGGCAGTACGGTTTTATTGAGATAGAACAACAGTTTATTTGCCCAGCATTTTTCTTTCATCACGTTCTTCTCTCAGCATGGCGCCAAAATCCATTTTGCGTATCATGGTTTTTACTACCAGGGCAATCCGTTTCACTTTGGTGGGCTCTGTTTTTGCCGTCTCAATCCATTTGGTAAAATAATTGCGGTGGCCCTGTGGCAATGAATTGAAATATTGTAAAGCCTCCGGTTCATCCTGCAAACATTCCAGCAATTCAGCAGGCGGTAATATTTCAGCTTTGTCAACTTCTATCTGTACTTTTAAAACAGCTCCTTTTCTTTTGCCAATACCTTTACGCATGGCCGCATTAATGCTCATGATAAAATCACCTTCGCCCATGGGTACCAGGGCAATCTTTTCAATTGTATAATCATCAAGTTTACCTTTTACCCGGTACGATTTTTTTACACCCGGGTTTAATTTACCCGCCATTTTTGCCGGAATGAGAATATAGGTCCAGCCGGTCTTTTCGCCTTGTTTATCAAATTTTAATATGGTTGTGCTGAAAGAGATCATAAGGCAAGATAAAAAATAATGGGAAACTGATTTATTATTTCAGTACCAGGCTGCTGGCGGAATTGATCAGTGCCCCGCCCGGTTTACAATTGATATCAGTGTTGCAGTCATTTTTGCAAAAACAATATCCTGGCTTTCATTGGTAACAATGCCTTCGCAAATAACCAGTGTTTTACCCGCCTGAACAACTTTGCCAATTGTCAGAATTTTTGATGCCTTTGCAGGTTTCAGAAAGTTTATTTTAAACTCTACTGTTAAAACATCAGCATCATCGGGCATCATTGTATAAGCAGCATATCCACATGCCGAATCCACAATACTCGTCATCACCCCTGCATGGAAATAGTTGTTTTGTTGCGACAATCCTTCATTGAATAAACACTGAATAATAACTTTCCCTTTTTCTATAAGCATAAGCTCTGCACCAAGCGTACGCATGAACCCCTGCTTATTAAAGTTATCCCGAATTCTTTTTTCACCAGTACCGGTCATAATTACAGATTTAAAAGTTAATAAAAAACAGACAGCTGATAGTTTTCCGGTTCGTATGGTACTGACCGGGGCGGAGGAGCCTCTCTATGCATATAGGAGCCCGATGTTATATACCGTTTAATTTATTTAGCAATTAAGTTGATAAATATACTGAGTTTATTTAGCGTACCCTTATCTGGTTGGCATTCCTTTGTAATGATTTCTATATTTGAGACTGAACTTTCATCGATAAAAAATTTAGCAGGATGTCTAATCAAAATATCATTAACGAAGACGTTCAAAGTTTTATCAAATCTATCGCTGAGCCATTTAACGAGAATTTCATTCAATGGCACTAATCTTGTCTTCGGTTTAAATGTAATATAGATCACACCATTCCTACCTAATTCTCCAAAAGATTTTGAGATACTATCGTTTTTTTGATAAACAAGAGCGTCAGCAAAGTTTTCAAATTCCAGAAAATCTATTGTTTCGCTAGAAGTGGGTGGAACTGGAATATTATCAATGACATAGAGAGGCATTTCACTAGTGTCTGTAATTGGAATTAAATCGCCACATATTGACGATGAGTCTGTCGCATTTTTAAACGTTTGTGTCGACTTAACCCTGGCTCCTCGTACATTTCCCGAAAGTCTATTTTGACTGTACAAACTCAATGAGCATACCAATAAGAATGTCAGAAACGTAATGTTTAAAAACTGTCGCATGTAAATGGTTTATAACGGGCAGGGCTTTGTGCTGGGCTGGACGTTTTTAACGTCCAGCCCCGGAACCGCAGCTCGGCAGAATTACTAAAGTTGAAGGTAACAAATAAAAGTTGAGCAATGCTTGTCGAGCCCTGAACAAATGCCCAGCAAAATTACCGTAGCCGGGGCAGGACAACGTCCTGCCAGCCTTGTATAAAACGCAATGTTAGCGGTTCGCCCTTTTTGTCGATCAAATGTGTTTTAGTTTGTCAGTTTGCTCAACGCCATATCTTATGGCCTCATCAAGTATGTTTATGTGTATATCTTTTAAAGTTTTGAATTTAATGCAATAGCCTGTTACGCTTGCCTTACCTATTGCTGTTTTAAAGTTTTGTGGTAAGTAATTTTTGTCTTCAAGCCCCATAATATATACTGAAATAC
>JBATAS010000340.1:0-20611 GCA_049661965.1 Ferruginibacter sp.
TCGTACATCAGATCGAAACGCTTGGGCTCGGTTTGCTCCGTTGGTGTAAGGTTAATAGCCGATGCGTTGTTAATCAAGACATCAATGCCGCCGAATTTTTCAACAGTCTTGTCAACAACATTCTGTATCTGATCTTCAAAACGAATATCGCATTGCACGGCAAGTGCCTGTCCGCCGGCTGCTTCCATTTCTGCGGCTGCTGAAAAGATTGTTCCGCCCAGCTTTGGATTTTCTTCCACACTTTTAGATGCAATAACAATATTGGCGCCTTCTTTTGCCAATCGCAAACCAATTGCTTTACCAATTCCACGTGATGCGCCTGTAATGATGACTGTTTTATTTTTGAATGACATGAGATATCTTTTTATTGATAAAAAAACATCCCACAAAGCTATAAAATCACAAAACTGCACCATGCAGACTTTGTGTTTGAGCTTTGTGGGATTTACAATAATTTACCCAAGTACCGCCTCGTGAGTGATATTGGTATTATATAACTTGGAGATAGGGCAGTTTGCCTTTGCATCAGCTACTGCTGCATCAAATTGTTCTTTATTGATACCCGGAATTTTAGCTGTTACATTCAGGTGCGATTCCGTGATTGCTCCGTCATCCAGGGTAATATCACATCTTGTGCTTATTTCATCGGCGGTAAAACCGGCAGCACCTAAAACAAAACTCAACTTCATGGTAAAGCAACCTGCATGTGCTGCAGCAACCAGCTCTTCGGGGTTTGTACCAACACCTTCTTCAAACCTGGAGCTGAAAGAATATTGTGTTTTATTTAATGTTGTGCTTTGTGTGGTAAGATGACCATTACCTTCTTTTCCGGTGCCGTTCCAAACGGCTGTTGCATTACGTTTCATAATTTTTAGTTTATGCCTTACATGTGCAAGGCCTTTTTATAGTTAAGGTTTAATTTATTTAAAACTGTTTTTGTATTCTTCCTCTTTAAAACCAACCAGCAATTTACCGTTAAACTCCAGAACAGGCCGTTTAATAATGCTGTTTTGTTTTATCATTATTTTTATTGCAGCAACCTCATTGATTATTTTTTTCTGTTCCGTTTCCGGTAAATCCCTCCAGGTAGTACTGCGTTTATTAAAGATAAGCTCCCAGCCCGTTTTATTACACCAGTCTTCCAATTTCTCTTTGGTAATTCCTTCCTGTTTATAATCATGAAAAGAAAAAACAATTTTATTTTTTTTCAGCCACTGCATTGCTTTTTTAGTAGTATCGCAGTTGGGTATTCCATACAAAATAATTTTAGCCATATTAAAAGTCGGGTAGTGTTGGTTTCGTTTTCATTATGTTTTCAATTTTCTCCATCACATCTGGACTAAGCTTTGCTACCACATCCAGAGCTTTTAAATTATCAAGCAGCTGTGCTTTTTTTGTTGCACCTAAAATAGCAGTTGTTACATTAGGGTTTTTTATACACCAGGCAATGCTTAATGATGCTGTGCTTACGCTAAGTTTTGCGGCAAGTTCACTTAGTTTTTTAACTTTTTTCACTTTATCGTCCATCACCCATCTTTCTTTCAGCCAATCGAAACCTTCTAAAGCAAAGCGGCTGTTTTTGGGAATCCCTTCATTGTACTTTCCGGTTAAAAGCCCCGATGCCAGCGGGCTCCAGATGGTTGTACCCAGGCCAATATTCTTATAAATCTCTAAATACTCTCTATCTATTTTATCCCGTTCAAATAAATTGTATTGAGGCTGCTCCATGGTTGGGCCAATCAGCCTTAATTTATCTGCAACCCGGTGTGCTTCCATAATTTCAACACCGCTCCATTCACTTGTACCCCAATACATAATTTTTCCTTGTTGAATCAAATGATTCATGGCCCAAACTGTTTCTTCAATGGGTGTGTTTTTATCAGGACGATGACAAAAGTATAAATCCAGGTAATCTACCTGTAACCTTTGCAAAGCCTCATCACAGGCTTCAAGTAAATGTTTTCGGCTGCAACCGGTTTGGTTTGGCTTATTTGCTTTACCACGCCATCCCCAAAATGCTTTTGATGAAACAGTGTATGATGTACGGTCCCATTTTTTCTTTTTTAAAATACGGCCCATCATTTTTTCACTTTCGCCTAAAGCATACACTTCTGCATTATCAAAAAAGTTGATGCCTTTATCATACGCAACCCCCATCAACTCATCGGCGGCCTTGTCATTAATCTGTTTACTAAAACTTACCCAGCTGCCAAAAGACAACACACTTAACTGTAAACCCGATTTTCCCAAGCGGCGATATTCCATGTACTTTATGTTTTTTGATTTCGATTAAAGATAACAAATCCACCATTGATTTGTTTGCATACACTTAATCATCGGGGAATTGCGATGCAGGAATTTTCATAAGGCCCTGCGTTGGGTTAATAATCACCCAGTTTTTAAAATCCTGTGCAGCTTCCATCCCGGTACCATCCACTACTTCCATTTTTTTGCGGATACGTACCGGCTTGTCAGTATAAAACTCCCGGCCGGTTCTGTTTCTGTCCCACCAGAGTTCGTTACAATATAATGTATCGCCCAGTACGTTAATTACTCTTACACTGTCTTTTAAAAACACTTTGCTTTCCGATTCAAAGTACTTACCATAACTGGCATCAAGCCTGCTTTCTATCTCTCCCTGCTCATTAAAAAAATCAACATGCAACGTGTTCGGAAACTCAACATATGGATTATTTTGCTGCACCCTTAACATTAAAGGAGAAAGCAATTTTGCTTTGGCTTTACCGCCCAATGTATAATTTATATCTGCGTTTTTTATTTCCTCTACGCCCAGGCTTTTGCTGTTGTATTCGTTTAGTTCCTTATCGCTGTTACCACAGGAAGCGATTGTGAAACTGCTTATCATAAAGCAGACTGTAACCATTTTATATTGAGCAATATTCAGGCAGATACGGCCCCAAACCAAGCGGGATAAATTTTGTAATAATACTGCCATGAAAAAAATTGTAAGTATTATGAATAAAACCTGAGCATTCGTTAATTGTACTTTGGCTTTTGAAACCAACGGGCATTCATTGACAGCCCAATGCTGAATCTTACTATATTTTCTCTGAGGTTTGTTTGCTTATTACCCCTGTTACCAACTTCTAAAGCAGTATTTAATACCACATATTCACCAGTATAACTGATTCGTTTCAGAGAAGTTAAAGGCATGCCTGCCCCTATGCTAAATCCATATTCGGGCCTTTTCTTATTGGTATTGATATAATCGGGGCCATAATAAAAACCTGCCCTGTATTTTACAAAGTTGAAGTATTTTTTTACCGGCGTATTTTCTTTTGCCGGGTAGTATTGAGCTCCGGCCCTGAATGTCCAGTTATTCTGCACCTGGTCAGACTGACCATAATACCGGTAGTTGTTCCAGTTGCCATATTCAAAATCAGCACCTAACAACCAGCTTAAATTCTGGTAAGCAAATCCAAAACCAACCATAGCCGGATATTTAATTTTTCCTTTTACATTTTTTTCGTCATACACACTGTCTATCCTGATGAACCCGCCATTAGGATCATAAAAAATAATTTCCCGTATTTTATCGCTGCTGGCATTTATACTTTGCTGCATATTACCATACAAACCCAATCGTAGGTTTTTTGTAACATTACCCTTCTCATCTTTTGCCAGATTAATATTATACTGCATTCCGCCGTTTATAAAAAGTCCGCCAAAACTCGTGTTGGTTGCCGAGTTTGAAGTATAATAAAACGTACTGTCGCTTATAAAAGTAAGTATGGTACTGTGGTTCTTATTGCCAAACATATAACCTGCGTTAATACCAATACTGAAATTTTTGATCCTAAATCCGGTTCCTAAAAATGCCTGGTTTACACCACCCGATCCTTCGTATAAAGTATTCAGGCTGTCAATACCTGGAATACGTTCGTTAGTTTCTATCTTATAATTTATTTTAGATACCGGCTTTAATCCAATACTCATTCCCCAAGCCATTTCTTTTTTAGCCATTTTAGGCGTAGTTAGCGGAAAAGCCATTTGCAGGTACGAAATAAAAGTGTTGGCCGAAGTGAATTTTTTTGCCGGGTTGCTGCTTTTTAAAATCCGGTAATCAATTTCGGTACCTACATCAAAAATAGTATTGTAAGTAGATGAAAGCGAAGCAGGGTTAGTAAAATTAATACTGCGGTTATCAGCTATCCCTGCCGAAATACCACCCATGCCACGTGTAAATATGTTATGATTAGGGGTTAAATCGCCCAAACCATATCTTGAATAGGGAGAATTTTCTTGTGCAGTTGCACTCATTTGCAAGCCACAAGCCACAATAAGTACGGTTAAAATTTTAGCCATTGTTAGTTTCACTGAGTGCATACAATCCTTTAAATAAGAAATTACAGTCGGCAAATATCTTGTTTTTAAGTTGACCGGCAAAATAGGATGTATCGCCCCCGGTTAAAACCGCGTTAAAGTTGTCGTATTTAGCTGAATATGCATCAATAAAACCATCAATTTCAAAAGCCATTCCGGCAATTACACCACTTTGCATATTAGTTTTGGTATCATATCCAATCAGTGGATAATTCCAGTCTTTTTTAACCAGCGGAAGCTTTGCAGTAAAAACCTGCATGGCTTTAAAACGCATTTCCATACCAGGCGAAATACTGCCTCCGATAAATTCGCTGTATTGGTTAATAAAATTATAAGTGATGCAGCTGCCCAGAGCAATTACCAGGTTGTTTTTATCCGGATAAAAATGAGCTGCCGCTGCAGAAAGCGCTAACCTGTCGGCACCAATGGTTTCAGGTTTACCAACGGGCGTTGTAAAATTTGCCTTGGTAAGATGAGATAGTTTATGAAAATTTGTTTTTGAGGTCAGTAAATCTTCTATTGCTGCATTATGCTCAATAACAGATGATAAAATTGTTTTTTGTGGCTGATGAGCAGCCAGCAATTTTTCTATGGTATCTGTTTCATCATCGGGTAATATAATTTCTTCTGCAAAATTATCATCATTAAAAACAGCAGCTTTTAAACGGGTGTTTCCAAAATCTAAACATATGGTTTTTGTCATTGAAATTAGTTTAGAGGTTTAGCTGTTACGGCAGTAACTCTTAACAGCTTACCCTTTCTCTTAATCATCAAGCCCTTTTAAGTTTTTAAAGTGCCCGTTTAGTTTTACTTTTTCTTTCAGTATTTCCATTTCGGCCAGCACCGGAAGCACTTTAGTAAGATGGCGTTTTAAATATTCCTGGCGCTGCAGTTCCTGCAAAAGCTCAAGTAATTCATATTCCTCATGCAACGACATGCCTGCATGGTGAGCCACATCATAGCTCCATAATTCATCATCCGGTTTTGTAAACTTCTTTTCAATGTTTAGCAGCTTATGCAATTCTTTAATCCCTTTTACAATCCCTTGCATTAAAACTTTGTTTCCTTTTTCATCATTATCGGGATAGTTAACAATAGCCCCGCCGTACAGTTTGTCGGGTAATTCATTAATTACTTCCAGTATTCTGAACACCTGAAGCCCTTCTGTTTTAATATCCATTTTACCATCATCGTACACCTGGCTCATTTCCTTTACCTGAACCAGGGTTCCAATTTCGTTTATCTTATCATCCACTACAGCAGGAATACCAAATGGTTTTTCAGCCTCAAAACATTCATTAATGAGTTGCTTATACCGTGGTTCAAAAATATGCAGGTTTAGCTGTTCCCCGGGATATACTACAATACCAAGTGGAAATATAGGAATGAAATTCGTCATCTTTTTTTGAATATTACTAAAAAATCCTGCCTTTGGCCAAAATTACCAAATTACAAAATTAACTTCTGAGGTATTGTTCATTTCAGGAATTTAGCACGGCATCCACAGCAAAGCAAAAATCATTGATGGGAGTGTAAGTCATTGTATAATTTAGGGACTCTAAATATTTTTTTAGTGTGCTAAAATTAAAAGACTCTGTATCTATATCATGTACTTCAATAGCAATATGCCGGGCCATTTGTAAAACAGAAGCAGGTGTATTGTATAATATATCATATTCACTTCCTTCGCAATCAATTTTCAATAAGTCAATATGTTGTAACTGATTAGTTTCAACAATTTTTGAAAGGGATATGCAAGGGACAGTTATTTTTTTTGTATTACGGAAATTGAATCCTGCAATTGCTGATGCAACCACCTGGCTTTCGCTACTGTCTTCCATAAACAAATCCATTGCTGTTTTTTCAACACCTGTTACCGCTGCCTGAAATACTGAAATATATGGTTCAATAGCCGGATTATTCTTAATTATTTTTTTGAAATATGCCAGGTTTGAGGGCAAAGGTTCGTAGGCAAATATTTTAGCCTTGCTGATTTTTGAAAGCAGGATGATATCAAAAAAACCGGCATTGGCTCCAATATCTACCACCACAGGATTTTCCGGGAGCGACAATACTAATTGATTGATATCATAAACATCTTCCATAAAAATTTCCTTGAATACATAATACAGGCTATCGGGCACATCAAAACTTATCTTGTTAGGACGGGTTGTAAATAAAAGAGGGGTTTTATGCCGCTTACCTTTTTTAAAAATGTATTCCTGCGGGTTTAAAATGTTTTCGAAAAGATTGAGATATCTCCTTTTACCAGTAACCGGCATAGCTTTGTATTAACTTGTTTCAATGAATGTTGTAAAGATACAGTTTTTGACAGGGTAATTTTCCGCGGTTTGTTATGACTGCAGCTCATTTCTATTTTAAAACCCGGTTGAGCCAGCTCTATTGAATAAAAATAATACATGCCGCTGTTTTCATTCTCACTTATGTAAACTATTTTGCAGCTT
The DNA here is from genome assembly GCA_049661965.1 of Ferruginibacter sp. Taxonomy (GTDB): domain Bacteria; phylum Bacteroidota; class Bacteroidia; order Chitinophagales; family Chitinophagaceae; genus Ferruginibacter. Next base: position 6,810 of record JBATAS010000340.1, read on the forward strand.
ATGTGGAACCAGCTAAAACAGGAAATACAAACAGGGAATATAAAATCATTAGCCCGTTGTATTTCATTAATTGAAAATGAAGCAGAAGGTTATTCAGATCTTTTGGAATCGTTGCCGGTATCCAAAACTCCTGTTATCGGCATAACCGGCCCACCGGGTGCCGGTAAAAGTACACTGGTTGATGCGTTGATTGGGTTGATGACCATGCAGAACAAATCGGTTGCCGTTATTTGTGTTGATCCATCATCGCCATTTAATTTAGGTGCTTTACTAGGCGACAGGATCAGGATGAGTGAATGGTATAATAACCCAAAAGTATTTATCCGGTCGCTGGCAACCCGTGGTTCGCTGGGTGGGCTGCATCCAAAAATTATTGAAATCAGTGATATAATTAAAATCGCCGGTTTTGATTATATAATTGTTGAAACTGTTGGTGTAGGACAAAGTGAAATTGAAATTGCAGGCCTTGCAGATGTTACAGCTGTAGTTATTGTGCCAGAGGCTGGCGATGAAGTACAAACGATGAAAGCAGGCCTGATGGAGATTGCAGATATATTTGTGGTTAACAAAGCCGACAGACCCGATGCTGATCTGTTTGTGAAAAACCTAAGGCTTATGCTGGCTCCTGCTTTTACCAGACATGCTGTGCCGGTGCCTGTTATTAAAACTATTGCATCACAAAAAGGAGGTATTGAAGAATTACTGAAAGCAATTACCACTTCTTTAAGTCAGTTAAAAGATAATGAAAAACGAAGCTGGTTACTGGCCGAAAAAGCCTTTCATCTTATACAACAAAAAAAAATGGCAGCAATTGATAAAAAAATACTGAAAGAAAAAATTGAAGAAGCCGGAAGAGATTTTAGCCTCTATGCTTTTATAAAGAACTATTACTAAAGTCCCGCATTTCTAATTCTCTTTAAATTCCTCTTCCTCAAACTTTTTATTCCCCTTCCACCAGCGGTAGCCAATAACAGCAATTATTACAAAAGGAGCTGCCATTAAATAGAGAATAGCAGAATTTAAGCCCTCGGCCGGTTTTTCGCCCAATTGTAATGCAGTTTTGGTACAAACAGCGCATTGGGCACTCAACGAACCCGAAAACAGGATGATAAAAACCCCAAAAAAAGTTATATAAATAATATTTTTCATTGCTGTTTGCAAAGTTAAGGCTGTAAAAGCTATTTGCTGAAATGTTTAACAGAAAATAAAGAACTAAATTGCGGTATAAACAGCTTGTTTTTTATTTTTGTACAAATAAACAGATCTATGTTGAAAAGAATTTTTACCCTGCTATTATCAATATTCATTTTTGGGGCAGCCAACGCCCAGATAAAACAAAAAGCAATAACATATTATAAATCGGGTTTAGATTTTAAGAATAAAAATATGATTCCGCAGGCCATGAATGCTTTTTCATCAGCAATTGGTGTGGACAAAAAATTTGATTCGGCATATGTTGAGCTTGGGCACATTTATTTGGCATCGGGCAAACCTGATGAGGCATATGCCAATTATCATCAGGCACTAACAATTAATCCCCGTATGTCGGAAGCCTTGTTTGGAACAGGAAAAATATACAGGGATTTCAAAAAACTCCAGGATTCCGCCATTTTCTTTTTTAAAAAAGCCGCCCAGATTGATACCGCAAATAAAGAAATATTTTATGGTATTGCCTGGAGTTATAATGCGAAGGAAGAATATGACTCAGCTGTTAAATATGGCATAAAAGCCCTTGAAGCAGATAATGATTACAAACCGGCGTATGGCGAGCTGGCTCACGCCTACCGTAGATTAGCAAAATATGCTGAAGCTATTGAGCAGTTCAAAAAGAATCTTGCCATTTCCACTGTTGATCTTGCCCTGCTGTATTCGGGTTATTGCTATACCGAACTAAAAGACAAGGAAGGTGCTACACAGCAATATGAAGCGCTTAATAAAATAAATGAAAAAATGGCATCCGCTTTAAAGCGGGTAATAGATAAGATGCAATAAATAATTTTCCTTAGGCCGAGTTAACAGCTCTTCCCTTTTTCGAAAAAGAATATATAAAATCAGTAACCTTAAACCGGTTCCGACTTCATTTGCTTGGCCACTTTGCTACGCTCATTCTCATCCAATATTACTTTACGCATACGAATGCTTTTTGGTGTTACCTCAATGCACTCATCCTGTTGTATGTATTCCATACACTCTTCCAAAGTCATCAAAATCTTTGGGGCAGCACGGCTTGCATCATCGCTACCGCTGGCACGGTGGTTGGTTAATTTTTTAGGCTCTGTAGCATTTACATTCAAATCACCTGGTTTAATGTGCTCGGCAATAATCTGTCCTGCATAAACCTCTTCTCCCGGGTCAACAAAGAATCTTCCTCTGTCCTGTAATTTATCAATTGAGTAGCCGGTTGTTTTTTCCATGTTCTTCGATAACAGAACACCATTGCTGCGGCCAGGTATAACACCTTTCCATGGACGGTAATCGGTAAATCGATGAGCCATTACCGCTTCACCGGCGGTGCTGGTAAGCATATTGCTTCTCAGTCCAATCAAACCTCGTGAAGGGATATCAAATTCTAAATGCTGCATTTCGCCCTTGCTTTCCATGATCAGCATTTCGCCCTTGCGTTGTGTAACCAGATCAATTACTTTTCCACTGAATTCAGAAGGTACATCAACAACCAATGTTTCATACGGCTCACATTTCTTACCGTCAATTTCTTTAACCAATACCTGCGGATTTCCAACTGTTAATTCAAATCCTTCCCTACGCATGGTTTCAATCAAGATACCTAAATGCAGAATACCACGGCCATACACCAGGAAACTATCGGCGCTGTCCGAATCTTCAACACGTAAAGCAAGATTTTTTTCAGTTTCTTTCATCAGCCTGTCACGCAGATGACGTGAGGTAACAAACTTTCCTTCACGACCAAAAAACGGTGAGTTGTTGATGCTGAACATCATGCTCATCGTTGGCTCATCTACACTGATAACAGGCAATGCTTCCGGAAATTCCACATCAGCAATGGTATCGCCAATATTAAATTCATCTAATCCAACTATCGCACATATATCTCCTGCACTAACTTCTGTTGCTTTCTTTTTTCCAAGCGCTTCAAAAACGTACAGTTCTTTAATCTTCATTTTTTTGATTGTACCACCGGCCTGCACCAATGCAATCTGCTGTCCTTCTTTTACAGTTCCTCTGGCAACTTTACCCACTGCAATTCTACCTAAGAAAGAAGAGTAATCCAATGAAGTGATCTGCATCTGTGTAGTTCCTTCATTCACTTTAGGCTCCGGCACATGCTCTAAAATTGCATCCAGCAATGGAAGAATGTTATCTGTTTCAGTCAATGAAGTATTCATCCAGCCATTCTTGCTGCTTCCGTATATGGTCGGGAAATCCAACTGCTCTTCGGTAGCATCCAGGTTAAAGAACAGTTCAAAAACTGCATCATGCACTTCATCCGGACGGCAGTTTGGTTTATCAACTTTATTGATAACCACAATCGGATGTAATCCTAATTGCAAAGCCTTCTGCAATACAAAACGCGTTTGTGGCATCGGGCCTTCAAAGGCATCTACCAGCAGCAACACACCATCGGCCATTTTTAATACACGCTCAACCTCACCACCAAAGTCACTGTGACCAGGGGTGTCAATAACATTGATCTTAACGTCTTTATAAGTAACAGATACGTTCTTACTGAAAATGGTAATGCCACGCTCTCTTTCCAGATCGTTATTATCCATAATCAGTTCACCAGTCTCCTGGTTATCACGAAAAATATTGGTACTGTGTAAAATTTTGTCAACCAGGGTAGTTTTACCGTGATCTACGTGGGCAATAATAGCGACGTTTCTGATATTCATTTTTTGAGCTTTAAGCCTTTGGCAGCCAGCTTTTAGCAGAATCATAAGGATAATGGCTATAAGCTAACAACGCAGGGCTGTTTTTGAGGGCGCAAAGGTAGGCTAAAAAGGCCGGAAAGCAAGGTTATTTAAGAATTAATCTGGCAAATGACGGGTTTAATTGACGGTTTAAACTATGTAACTTTAGAAATCTTCATTTATAACTTAAAAAAAACATGCAAAAGCATTGGTCACGCCGTGATGCCATTCGTGCCCTTGGACTTTCCCTGGGTTCAGCAACTTTACCTTTTTCAAGCTGGGCAATAGATGAAAATGAACATCCCATTTTATTACCTGATAAAAAGATAAGTTTAGACAAACCCATTACTGCCATCACTTGCGGTGCCGGTAACCGGGGCAATGTGTATGGTGGTTATGCATTGGAATATCCCGATCAACTGGATATTGTTGGCGTTGCCGAGCCGATTACCATCCGCAATGAACGTTACTGCAAAAAGCACAACATCAAGCCAGAAAACAGTTTTGTTACCTGGGAAGATGTTTTTAAAAAGCCAAAATTTGCCGATGCAATAATTATAACTACGCCTGATAATTTACATTACGGACCATGTATGAAAGCATTGGCTATGGGTTATAATGTGTTGCTGGAAAAACCAATATCGCCAAGCGAAAAAGAATGCCGTGAAATTTTAGCGCTTGCTAAAAAGACCGGAAGAATTGTTGCGGTATGTCACGTACTGCGTTATGCGCCCTATTTTGTTAAGCTGAGAGAAATTATGCAGAGTGGCGTGTTGGGAGAAATTGTCAGCATTCAGCACCTGGAACCCATTGAGCACAAACATATGAGCCATTCTTATGTGAGAGGCAATTGGCATAACAGTAAAGCAACAACACCAATCATATTGGCAAAGTCGTGTCATGATCTTGATATACTGCGCTGGATGGTTAGCAAACCCTGTACACATATCCAGGCTTTTGGCAGCCTGCAATGGTTTACGCAAAAAAATGCGCCTGAAGGAAGTACGGCCCGATGTACAGACGGATGTAAAGTTGAATCATCATGCCCTTATTCGGCCTTGGAAATTTATTACCGCAAGCGGCAACGTAATTATGTTTTTGATTTACCTGAAGATAAAAGCAAACAGGCCGATTATGTTTTGGAACAATTGAAAACAACCAATTACGGCCGTTGTGTTTACCAGATGGATAACGACCAACCTGATCATTACACAAGCAATATTTTATTCGAAGGTGGATTGACTGCTGCTTTCTCAATGGAAGCTTTTACATCTTACGAAGGCCGCAGAACAAGAATTATGGGCAGCCTTGGCGACATCGTTGGCGATATGAACTCATTTACGATGACCGATTTTTTAACGGGCAAAAAAACCGAATGGAAACAAAACTCCGATGGGCATGGCGGTGGCGACTGGCGGCTGGTTACAGACTGGATCAATGCTGTTTCTAAAAATGATCATGCTTTACTTACATCAACAATTGATGCATCTATAGAAAGCCATGTTATGGGCTTTATGGCCGAAAAAAGCAGGCTGGCAAAAAAAGTAATGGAGGTAAAATTGTAGCCAAAGAATTTATCCGGCCCCGTATTAATTTAACAATGTTTGCTTGCCGTTCTCTGTTTTTCACTTTACTTTTATTTTTCATACTAAAACAACTCCCCAATGAAAAAAATATTCTTCGCTGTATGCTTATTGGTATCGGTAAGTGCAGCAAAAGCACAGGTAAATTTTGATGCGCTGCAAATAACTCCGCAGCAACCAAAAGCCGGGCAAATGGTAAGTTTTAAATACAATACAAAACTATCTCCGCTGATTGATGAAAAGAAAATTGATGTAGTGGTTTATTTATTTTCAGACCAGGGACAGCAGATCTCCGAACCGAAGATTGTTAAATCAGGAACAGTTTATTCAGGAAATTTTAAACTGGACAGTACAACCAACTGTATCGCTTTTGCTTTTTCGGCAAACGATAATAAATTAAAAGATAACAACGCTGGTAACGGATATATTGTTCCTGTTTACGGCAGCAATGGCCATGCGGTTCCAGATTATTATGCCTGGGCAGGCAGGTTGTATTCCGGATATGGTGAGAATCTTTTTGGTATGAAAACAGACGCTAATAAATATCTGAGTTTATTAGAAGAAGGAATAAAATTGAATCCGGAGGGCAAATATGTTGCCGGATATTACTCGGGATACCTGAACGCACTTTATTCTGTAAAAAAGAAAGATGCTGAACCTGTTATTTTAAATTTCCTAGAGGAGCTTGCGGCAAAGCCGGATATTAAAGAAATGGACTATGGTTCACTTGCGCAGTGGTATACGCGTTTAAAAATGAAAAGCACGGCCGATTCTTTCACAACAGTGATGAAAGAAAAATTTCCGGAGGGGAACTGGAAAAAAAATGAAGCCGGCTCAAAATTTAGCCGGGAAAAGGATGTTGTTAAAAAACTGGACTACTATAATGAGTATTTAACGAGCTACCCACCAACAGAATCCAACAAGCCCATTATCGATAATTTCAAAGCCCAAATGGCCGCAGCCTATGCTAACGCAAAGGACTATACATCTTATTTTGAATGGATGAAGGACCTTGACAAAGCTACCATTGCTTCAAACCACAATAATATTTCATGGCGTATGGCCGAAAAAGATGAGAGCCTCGAAGAGGCAAAAAAAATGTCGTATATAGCTACAACCTACGCAAAAGAACAAATGCGTAAACCAACTGATAAAAAACCTGGTTACCTAACTAATAAACGTTGGGATGAGCAACGCAAGTTTACCTATGGGATGTATGCTGATACTTACGCTTTTATTCTTTACAAACTGGGAGATTATAAAAATGGATACCAATACGCCAAGGATGCTGCAGGCGATGTAAACAAATTTAAAAATGCTGAGTATAATGAAAGGTATTGCGATTTGATGGTAAAAATTACGCCACCGACAATTGCAAAAATAGAGCTCGAAAAATTTGCACGTGACGGTGTTCTGTCTTCAAAAAGCAAACTGTACTTAAAGGAAATTTATGTAGCAGAAAATAATTCGGAAACCGGTTATGAAGCATACCTTGCCAAACTGGAAGCTGCAGCAAAAGAGAAAAAGAGAGAAGAACTGGCAAAAACTATGATCAACGATGCGGCGCCAAAATTTAACCTGAAAGACCTGGACGGCAATGAAGTAAGCCTGGCAAGCCTGAAAGGCAAAGTGGTTATCGTTGATTTTTGGGCAACCTGGTGTGGCCCCTGCATTGCATCAATGCCCGCCATGAAAAGGGCACAGGAAAAATTACAAGCTGGCGGCGATGTAAAATTTGTTTTTGTTGATACCTGGGAGTCAGTAGAAGATAAGAAAAAGAATGCAGCTGATTTTATGGCAAAGAATAAGTATCCTTTTCATGTATTACTCGATAATGATGATAAAGTGGTAGCTGATTTTAAGGTAAGCGGCATCCCCACAAAATTCATCATTGATAAGAATGGAAATATCCGTTTTAAGAGTGTAGGTTTTAGCGGAAATGATGATGCTTTGATTGACGAAGTGAGTATGATGGTTGAAATGGCTGCAGCAGAATCACCGGTAGCTACCAATATGAAATAGAAAAATTAACAATATTAAATTTTAACGGGCTGTATATTTACAGCCCGTTTTTTATTATGGATAAAAAGAAAATTTTTGTACCGAATTTATTTATCTGCATCCTGATGGACATGGTCGGTATGGCATCTTATTTTATTCCGGCCATCGCCGAATTTGGGGATCTGGTCTGGGCACCTATTTCAGGTTTTATTTTTTATCAGATGTTTGGAGGCCGTTTCGGAATAATCGGTGGCGTATTAAATTTCCTGGAAGAAATCATTCCGTTTACAGATATCATTCCATCCTTTACTATTGCTTGGTTTATCCGTAAGCATGAAGCTGATAAATGGGTGGATAATAATAAGCCCACAGTTTTGTAAATTGCATGTCCAATTATGCCATTTCAATTACATGCTCCATATTCTCCCGCCGGCGATCAGCCGGATGCTATCCGCCAACTTACGGATGGAATTTTAAATGGCGAAAAATATCAGACGCTTTTGGGAGTTACCGGCAGTGGTAAAACATTTACCATGGCCAATGTAATACAGAATGTGCAAAAGCCAACACTGGTTATCACTCATAACAAAACATTGGTTGCACAGTTGTATGGTGAGTTCAAACAGTTTTTCCCGGAGAATGCTGTAGGGTATTTTGTTTCGTATTACGATTACTACCAGCCCGAGGCTTATATGCCGGTGAGCAATACTTACATTGAAAAAGACCTGAGTATTAATGAAGAACTTGATAAACTACGCTTACAGGCAACAGCACAATTATTAAGTGGCCGCAGAGATATTATTATTGTTGCCAGCGTAAGTTGCATTTACGGTATGGGCAATCCAACCGATTATGAAAATGGTATCATCCGCATTCAGCAGGGGCAGGTTATTTCCCGCCAGGGATTTTTACATGCATTAGTAAACTCATTATACAACCGCAGCGAAGGCGATTTTACCAGAGGAACTTTCCGGGTAAAAGGAGATACCATTGATATCAATCTGCCTTATGTTGATTTTGGCTACCGCATTACTTTTTTTGGTGATGAGATTGAAACTATAGAAACCCTGGAACTCAGTAGCGGCAAACGTATCAGCAGTGTGGACCACGCAGCTATCTTTCCGGCAAATTTATATGTGGCACCAAAAGATGTCCTGCAACAGGTGGTACATGAAATACAGGATGAAGTTGCCGCACAGGAAACCTATTACAAAAACAGCGGAAAATATATTGAAGCACAGCGTGTGAGTGAGCGGGTTAATTATGACCTGGAAATGATTCGTGAACTGGGTTACTGCGCCGGTATTGAAAACTACTCCCGTTTTTTTGACCGACGTAAACCCGGTACAAGGCCATTCTGCCTGCTGGATTATTTTCCAAAAGATTTTATCTGTATTGTTGATGAGAGTCATCAAACCATACCGCAGGTTAGTGGCATGTATGGCGGCGACAGAAGCCGTAAACTGGTATTGGTTGATTATGGTTTCCGTCTGCCATCGGCATTAGATAACAGGCCTTTGAATTTTCATGAATTTGAATCCCTGCTGAACCAAACCATTTATGTTTCAGCAACACCAAGTAAGTATGAACTGGAAAAATGCGAAGGTGTAGTGATTGAACAGGTGGTTAGACCAACCGGTTTATTAGATCCACCGATTGAAGTCCGTCCATCCATCAACCAGATTGATGACCTGTTAGACGAAATTGATAAACGAGTTAAAAAAGGAGATCGTGTTTTAGTTACCACACTCACCAAGCGCATGGCCGAAGAGATGGACAAATACCTGCACCGCATCGACATAAAAAGTAAATATATCCACAGCGAAGTAGACACACTGGAACGGATTGAAATTCTACGTGAGTTACGATTAGGTACTATTGACGTTTTGGTTGGTGTTAACTTGTTAAGAGAAGGATTGGATCTACCTGAAGTTTCTTTGGTCGCTATTCTGGATGCAGATAAGGAAGGTTTTTTACGGAATGAAAAAAGTCTTACCCAAACAGCAGGCCGTGCTGCCCGTAATGTTGATGGACTGGTAATTTTTTATGCTGATAAGATGACCGACAGCATGCAGCGCACCATTGATGAAACTAACCGCCGCCGTGAAAAACAAATGGCTTTTAATATTGAAAATAATATTACACCCACCACCATCATAAAAAGTACCGAGCAAATTATTGCCCAAGGTTCTGTACTGGATGTAAAAGGTTACGACCCATCAAACCCTTACTCCATTGCACCTGATGAAGAGTTGGTAACTGTTGCCGCCGAGGATCAGGCTGTCTATTCCACCATTCCGCAAATGGAAAAAGCAATTGCCAAAACAAAAAAGGAAATGAACAAGGCTGCCAAAGATTTAGATTTTATGGAAGCTGCCAAATTGAGAGATGAAATGTTCAGGCTGCAGAAAGAATTGGAAGAGATGAAAAGCTAACCAAAAAAAATTGTTCTATACCAGAAAAAACTCCAGGTATCGCTTCCCTTTATTATCTCTCACTACATTAATTTCATCATCAATCTCATACATGTATGTGTAAATACCATCGTCTTTTACCTGCACATAATTTCCTCCCTTGTTTATAACAACAGGATATTTACTGTAATAATTTTTAAAATAATCTTTTGCTTTTGCCTGTTCCGCAGGAATTGTATCCAGATTTATCACCCTGTCAGTCTCATCAAATAATTCATCATAAGTTGCTGAATCGTCTTCTTTATCTGTTCTGTTTTTAAGTGTCCGGTAATGCGGGGCTTCAATACGGGTAAGGTAACTGGCGTGGGCCGGCAAATCCTTGTTGGCTTCCTGAACAAAATAAACAGCAACTGATACATTTTCCCAGGGTTGGGCATGTTTTTCCAAATGAGTAATTACTGCAAACAAACTCAATGCCTCAGCATCTATCAGGTAGCTCAGCATTTCATTAGTTGCTGCAGGTATAAATCCAATCTTCCTGCCCTGCCAATGCAGGGAAATGGCGCAGGCATCATAATCATTCTCTGGTTCCCTTATCAGTTCCAGCAAATCGCCTTCTTTCATTTCCTTTAATAACAGCATCCCTTCATAATGACGGAACCCTGCTACAAAGCACTGCAGCAAATAAATTTTTCTGAATTCCTTAGTTACTTCAAGCGGCAGTTTGCCAATGGTTAATGAAGTTATCAGCTTCTTTAAAAAATCAACTCTGTTCATTGTAAGGAATTTTTAAGCTTCACATGGCCACCAGTCATTACCGAAAACATCTTTAAACCCACAGGTATAACCATAAGATTGTTTCCCTGGTTCCATAACGGATATGGCACCCGCTGCTATCGCTTTTTTATAAGTATCATCTACACTCTCTACATAAATAAAGATACCGCAAGGACGAGCTGCAAACTGATCGGTTACATCGGCAAACATAATTACTGCATCAGCAATACGTAACTCGCCATGCATAATTACTCCCTCTTCACGGGGCACAATAATTTGTTCTTCGGCACCAAATACTTCTTTCATAAAACCGATGAATGCCATTGCATTGGGGATGATCATATAAGGCATTACCCGGTTGTATTGTGGAGGAATTTTCATGTTGCTGTTTTTGCAAAAGATACATATTTCTTTAAAATTATTTGCTATCTTAACCCTCCGTTAGTAATAAAATCAATAAATATGACAACAATTGCTCTTTACAACCTGAAAGGCGGCGTTGGTAAAACTGCCAGCTGTGTAAATTTTGCTTATCTGGCTGCTGCCGATGGTTTTAAAACTTTATTGTGGGATATTGACCCTCAGGGTTCGTCTTCCTTTTATTACAAAGCCAAGCCAAAAACGCATCCGGGAATAAAAAAACTGATCACTAAAGATGCTGATCTGGAAAATGCCATCATGAGTACCGACTTTGAATTGCTTGATGTAATTCCGGCAGACAACTCCAGCAAAAGTTTTGATGTGATGCTGGATGAAATGAAAGGAAATAAAAACAGGTTAAAATCTGTTTTAAAACAATTGCAGGGCGAATATGATTTTGTTTTTATTGACTGCCCTCCGGGGTTCAGTGCATTAAGCGAAAATATTTTTAATGCTGCAGATATTGTGCTGATGCCGGTTATACCTACCACACTTTCCATCCGCACTTACAATATGGTTAAAGATTATTTTAAAGAAAAGTCTTTAGACATGAGTAAGATGATGTGCTTCTTCACCATGACCGACCTGCGCAAGAACATGCACAACGAGATCATGGAAGAACTGTATAAAGACAAACGTTTCTTCCAGAATTACATCCCGTACTTAAGCGATGTTGAAAAAATGGGAGTACACAAAGCACCCATTATGGAATTTGCCAACAGCAGTTATGCCGCCAGTTGCTACCGCGAACTTTGGCTTGAAATTAAAGAAGGGGTTTTATAAAAATCAAGCTTACAATTTATTTAATTAGTTTTGCCGCTTATGAAAAGAGAATTAAACAGCTGGTTTAGTCCGGCACTGCAAAAAGATATGCCCATTGTTACTTATGGTGACTACGGCACTGCTATTTTATTTGTACCCACTGCTGCTGCAGATTACCTGGAGTACGAAAGGTTTCAAATGATGGAAACCCTGGCACCTTATATCAACGGTGGCAAAATAAAAGTTTTCTCCATCAACAGTATCAATAACGAAAGCTGGCTGAATAAGGAAATGGCCGGAGCTCACAAGGCTATACGCCAGAACCAGTTTAACGAATATGTTTTTAATGAAGTAATACCATATATTAAAAACAGTACATCTAACGAAACAGAAATTATTACCTGCGGTGCTTCTTTTGGTGCACTACACAGTATGAATCTTTTTTTAAAACGCCCGGACCTTATTAGTGGTGTAATTGCCATGAGCGGTGTTTATGACCTTACTGAATATACCGATGGCTATTTTGATGACCAGGTATATTTTAACAGCCCGATGCATTATATCGGGAACCTGGAAGACCATTCTATACTGGAGCAGATACGCAAAAGTAAGCATGTACATATTTTAACCGGTAGCGGAGCCTACGAAGACCCCAACGCTTCAAAAGCTTTTGCCGGCCTGTTATACAGCAAGGGTATAAATTATGAACTGGATGTATGGGGTGAAGAGTGGAAACACGACTGGCCAACCTGGAGGGCCATGTTACCCGTTTATTTTGAAACCCGGTTCTGATTTTCTTAAAACAGTACACAATAATATAAAGGCTTTTTCAGTTATGTAGGTACCAATAAGTCCTGTTAACATGAAAAAGCCTTTACTCATTTTCGCCCTTAAGTGCTCCGTCATTATGTATTTTGCCGCCTGCACCGGTATTAATGAATACGGAAATACAATATCTGCGACACCACGTGTCACCAAAGGAACCTGGAAAATTAATTTGTTTACTGATGAACAAACCGATCAAACCGCCGAGTTTTCTGGCTATACTTTAAAATTTGATCCTTCAGGTAAGATTACAGCTGATAAAAACGGCGTAACAGTAACCGGAAACTGGATTGAAGACAATATTTTAAAAAGAATCACCATTAACCTCGATACAGAAGACGCAGCTTTAACTAAACTGAACGATTATTGGAATATTGCCAAAATCGGTAAAGAGAGTCTTAGTTTCAGAGGCAACCAAAATTCTGTGAACGACAGGTTAGAGATAATCAGTCCTTAATAATATTTGAAAATAGTTTTTGTTTATTTGAGTTTGATGAATTTAAAAAGCTGTTCCGGGACCGGGGTGGCTTTTTAAGTTTATAATCTTGTTGATTGGCGGCAAGATTTGTTTTATTTTTACTCAATGCCAAAGAAATTATTTTTATTAGATGCATTTGCACTTGTTTTCCGTGCCTACTATGCACTCATCCGCAACCCCCGTGTTACCAGCAAGGGCCGTAATACCAACGCCCAGTTTGGATTTACCAACACTATCATTGAACTGATCAAAAATCAAAACCCTACGCACATGGCCGTGTGTTTTGATACCCATGCGCCAACCGAACGCCATACCGACTTTGCCGATTACAAAGCCAACCGGCAGGAAACTCCAGAAGATATTTTATCGGCTGTGCCGGATATTAAAAGGATTATTGAAGCGCTTAACATTCCTGTAATTGCTATTGACGGTTACGAAGCCGATGATGTGATTGGTGCATTGGCCAAGAAAGCCGAAAAGGAAGGTTACGAAGTATATATGGTAACCCCCGATAAGGATTATGGACAATTGGTTTCTGAAAATATCAAGATTTACAAACCTCCTTACCAGGGCGGAAAATTTGAAATACTGGGGCCAAAAGAAGTTTGCGAAAAATGGGATATTGAAAATGTGGACCAGGTAATTGATATGC
>JBATAS010000341.1:0-3771 GCA_049661965.1 Ferruginibacter sp.
GCCCTCTCAACGCTTCCAGCTGATTATCCTGGTTAACAGCACCGCCGGTTAACGATTCAAAATATCTTTTTGCATTGGCATAATCTTTCAGTTCAAAATAACTGATACGGGCAGCTTCCAGCGTTGCTTTTTCAAAGAAACGGTTTAGCCCTTTACTGTTTACATAATCGTAGCCTGCCAGTGCGTTCTGCCAGTCTTTATTTGCCCGGTAACATTCGCTGCTGAAATAATTGGCTTCTAAAACATATCCTCCATCAGGAAATCTTGATAAATAATTTTTGAAGCCAGCAAGAGCAGCAACACAATCATTAGCATTGTACTTTAACCCTGCTGCGGTATAAGTAAGTGAATCAGCTTCTGAAACTGTAATATTCTTTCCACTACGACGCATCATTTCAATGTATTCATTGGGCTTTCCTATTTCAACATAAATATTTTTCATGATGTCGGTTGCTTCATCAGCTTCGGAAGACTGCGGATATTTTTGAACCAGTGTTTGATAATTCGATAATGCATCATCATACTTATCAGTATTATAATAACACAGGCCCAGTTTTAAATATGCTCTTGGCTTTAAACCGCCTGCTGCAGGATCGTTCAACACATTATTCAGATACGGAACAGCCAATAAAAACTTTTCGTCAGCAATATAAGTTTGCGCTATCTCCATATTCACATCGGGCACCAGGTTACTTTGCGGATATTGCTTAAGCAAACTGTTCAGTGTATTTATTTTATTAGCCGAACTTTTTACACCGGCAATCAATGATTTCTGAAACATAGCATAATCACTTTGCGGCAGTGCATTGTTCACTACATTATCATACATGCTGTTTGCCCTGGTGAAATCCGAATTCATAAAATAGCAATCGGCACTGCGTACATAAGCATCCTGCTCCATGGCAGGCGATGTTACAGAAACCGTTTTCGTAACCTGCTCAAAAAAGCCAAGTGCTTTATTGTAATTTTCTTTTTGAAACCAGCTGTATCCCAAATCATAATTTGCGGTACTGCGGTTGGCCTCACCCTGCGACGGCACAGCTGCCTGCATGTAAGTGCTCATGTATTTTATAGTGTTATCGTATTCATTATTGCGGTAGGCAATTTCACCTTTCCAGAAATTTGCATACGGCGTAACAGACGAAGTTGGCAGGGTCAACACTTTTGTAAAGAGATCATCGGCTCTTTTTACCTGTTGATCGTTTACCAGTTCCACAGCCCGCCCATATAAAATACGGGGATATACTTTCTGCATGGATGCTGTTGGATTACTAAAGGATTCATACAGCTTTAATGCATCTGCAAAATTGTTGGTGTTCGCCATCAGGCTTACCAGTATTTCTTTGGCTTCGGTATCGTACTCGCTGCCGGGATAATCATTCAGGTACTTCTTCATTTCATTCAATGCAATATCCTGGTATCCTAATTCATACGAAAGTTTTGCATAATTGAAACGTGATATCTGCTGCTGCAGTTTATTGCTGCTGTTATAAGCACTGTATTGAAAAGCATTCCGGGCATTTGCCTTCTGATTGGTACGCAGGTAACAATCTCCCAACAGGTACATGCTGTTTTGGCCCATCGAATCTTTTTCGGTGCTCAGTTGTTTAAACCCTTCAATGGCTTTATCCAGTTTATTGGCATCGTAGTAACAGTAACTCAGTTCATACATAATTTCCTTGCTCACTTTATCGCTGCTGGCTACATAAGCCTGCAAAAGCGGTAAGGCTTTCTGATAATTTTTCTTTTCAAAATACAACTGGCCTATCAGCAGGTTCATTTCTTTTTGATAAAACAATGTACCCGGCCTGCTTAAAACGCTTTCGCCATAACGCAGGGCCTCATCTTTTTTCCCTTGGAAATAATAGATCTCAGCTATATAATAAGGAACAACGCCTTTATATTCTTCCTGAGTTTCTACCAGTTTAAAAGCTTTTAAAGCCTCGCCGTAATTACGGTCGTAATAACTGATGAATCCATAATAATAATTAGCCGGTATAAAATATTTGCTCTCCGGCATCTGATGAATCTCGTCAAACAAAGGTTTGGCTTCGGCAAATTGCTTCAGGTTAAAATAACAATAGGCTCTTTCAAATTTAGCATCGCCTATTTCATCATTACTTAAATTTTCCAGGCCTGCCCTTTCATAATAAGTAATGGCATTACTGAAATCTTCCTTAATAAAATAATATTTGGCAAGATGATAACTCAGCAACTGGCGGCGTGGCTCATTACTTACAACGCTGATATAGTGCCTGGCTTCCTGCTCTGCAACGGGTTGCTGTAATTTTAATTCGCAAACAATGTAATAATAGTTTACGTCGTCATTAATATAAGTATGATCGCTGGCTGTATTATCCGGATTTTTTGCTTTCAGCTCTGCAAACAAAGGATAGGCCAGGGCGAACTGTTCTTTTACAAAAAGTTCTTTGGCATCTTTAAACTTTTTTTCGGGATCGCTGATAACGTGTGTTGGTTGTGCAAATGCGGAGAAGGAAATTGCTGCCGCAAACAGCAAGAGGGTTATTTTTTGTTTTATCATGGTTGTTGATTCGTTCATTTTTACTGGTTGCAAAATTACTTGATATATCTCTCCATTACAAACATCATTCCAGTTGATTGTTAATAAGTGGATAATTGATGTAAACAAAACGAATGTATTTTTACATTGCTGTTAATAAAATGATAAATAACTTCTGCTACACATTTTTATAACAGTTGTTTAAAATCTGTATCACTTTTAAAAAAGAAAAATTAAATGAGAAAATTATTATCGACAAAGTATTCGGCGGGAGCTTTTAATGCCGCCATGCTTATTTTAAGATTAGGTTCTGGTGTATTGATGATGAACCATGGTTATGGAAAGTTGATGAAGTTTAGCACACTGCAGCATAAGTTCATGAATTTTTTAGGCCTGGGCAGCACCATCACACTTTCGCTGGTTATTTTTGCTGAATTCTTTTGTGCCTTATTTATTATCCTGGGTTTATTTACACGACTTGCAGTCATACCACTTATCATTGTTATGGCTGTAGCCTTGTTCAAGGCACATAACAGTGAGTTTTTTGGTGATGGTGAAATGGCGGCGCTTTACCTGGCAGCTTACCTTGCACTATTATTTGTTGGGCCCGGCAAAATAAGTGTGGACAGTATGATTGGAAAATAATAAATTCAGACTAATGTTTATTACCGAAACTCAAATACGCATTCACTACGCCCTCACCGACCAGATGGGTTTTGTTTATTATGGCCACTATGCCCAGTTTTATGAAATTGGAAGAACAGAAGCTATCAGGCAGATAGGCTATACTTATAAAGAGATTGAAGCAATGGGTATTCTTATGCCGGTGGTGGAAATACACAGCAGGTTTTTACGCCCGGCTAAATATGATGACCTGATCACCGTTAAAACAACGTTGAAAGAAATGCCCACACATTTCAAGATTGTTTTTCATGCAGAAATTTTTAATGAGCAGGATGAATTATTAAATACCGGTATGGTGAGCCTGTTTTTTGTAGATGCTAAAACAATGAAGCGTTGTGATATGCCAGAGGAGTTGAAGGAAAAACTTCAAGGATATTTTATTGTTTAACTAAAAAGTCAAAATTCAAAAAAAGCTGATTATGCCAGTTTATATTTTTGAATTTTGACCTTTTGAATTCTTAAGCTCTGTCATTATCTGCCTTCCAGTTTTTCACAGCCATCTTAATCTGTTTCTGACTCATGTTTTCATCAACAGCCTGTTTTGCCAAAGCCACAAACTCATCATC
>JBATAS010000342.1:0-2372 GCA_049661965.1 Ferruginibacter sp.
ATTATATACAAAGAAACATTTTTAATACAATGGCTTTTTTAGTTATCACTGTTTTCAATTTTCAACCAGTCGGTATAACTGATTACACCCAGTTCTGGTCTTGATTTACCATTGAGTATGGCAATAAATTCTAGCGCATGCCCGTCGGGGTCGTTAAAATAAACAGCAAGGGCAGGCATCCATGCAAAAACCATGGGCTGTTCGGTACCGTCCTTCAAAAAGTTGTATGGCTTCAGATTTCTTTGTTTTAAAAAACTAACTGACTTGTTTAAAATATCTTCCACATCGCAACGGAATGCAAAATGCCGGATATCTATTTCAGCTTTTGGTTTTTCCCAAAGTCCCAGCATAGCTTCTTTGGGTTTTCCTATCCAGAAGAATGCAGCCCGACGCTTTTCTTCAAAGTAACATTGCTCCAGTCCTAAAATGTTTTTGTAAAAATCAATAGACCTGTCAATATCTTCAACAAATAAATGTGTTTCGTAAAGTCCCTTTATCATTTTGAAGCAGTTTGATAAAATATTAATCCAGTTCCTGCAACAGGCCGGTAAGATCAAGCCGGTTGGTAAACATCTCCAGCGAACCATCAGGTTTTGCAGGCCATTCAGCAGCCGGTCTGTCCCAATATAATTCAACCCCGTTTTCATCGGGGTCATTTAAATATAATGCTTCAGAAACACCATGGTCTGATGCGCCGGTGAGCGGATAATTATTTTCGACTAATCTTTTATAAATGATTGCAAGATCTTTTCGGGTTGGATAAAGAATGGCCGTATGAAACAATCCCACGGCATTTGCAGGTGCGGCAGGCATGTCTTTACTGTACCAGGTATTTAAACCAATATGATGATGATAGCCGCCCGCCGAAATAAAAGCGGCAGAATTGCCATACATGGTTGTTAATTCAAAACCCAGCAGGCCGCAATAAAATTCAAGTGAACGGTTTATATCAGCTACTTTTAAATGCACATGGCCAATTCTTGTTTGTGCAGGAATGATATAATCTGTTTTCATTTTTTATTTCCATTTGATATTACAGCCAATGCTTGGCCGCTGTTCTTCAGGAACAGGGAAGCCGGTAATGATGCGGCCCAGTGCATGCCGTATATCTTTTCCGGTAACAGGTATATCATTGCCGGGCCTCGAATCATCTAACTGGCCACGGTAAACCAGTTTTAGTTCAGCATCGAAGATGAAAAAATCCGGCGTGCAGGCCGCATTAAATGCTTTGGCTGTTTCCTGGCTTTCGTCGTATAAATAGGGAAAGGGATATTTAAGCCGCAGGGCTGTCTCTTTCATTTTTTCCGGCGAATCTTCGGGATGTGTTGCTACATCATTTGCACTGATGGCGACAAACCTTACCTGTTGGTTGCCGTAATGTTTACCCAGGCGTACCAGTTCATCATTAATATGCAGCACAAAAGGGCAGTGGTTGCAGATAAACATAACCACGGTTGCTTTTTCGCCTTTAATAGATGATAGAGAAACCGGTTTGCCGCTTACTGTATCGGGCAGTGTAAAATCAGGTGCTGTTGTACCCAGCGGAGTCATTGTTGAGGGAGTTCTTGCCATGAGGTAAAGTTACAAAGATTTAAGGCGGAAAGTTTTCGATGGAGGGAATAAAAAGCATGCTCAATAAATAAAAGCTTATAGATACTGCCAGCCTTGCAGCAAACTACATGTTAGCGGTAGTTTTTCTTTCTTATATACCATTCCATACAAATAATACTAAGCAGCAGCATAATAATTTGGGGCAACAATATCATCATTTGATTAGGCTCATAATTTTCCATTGTCAATCCGTTCGCCGGTTTTATATCCCACAGGTTAAAAGAGTTGCTGCTGTTATCAAAAAGAGATGTTGTTACATTAGCAGCATAATGAATTCCTGTAGCCATGGCAATCCCTTTCGAGTAAATTGCAGCTAACCCATAAATAATTCCCCAAACGCCTGCTCCCAAAAATGAATTTTGAATTGTCCAGCCATTTACAATATGGTACAACGCAAATAAAACCGATGTGATAATTATTGAATACCGGATACCTGCTTTATCTTTTAGTATAACAAGAGGATAAGCTCTGAAGCCGATTTCTTCCATAAATGCCAATGGAAGAAATGCAAGAGACCAAAAAAGGAATTTTAAAATGTTGCTATTGCTGTTAGTTTCAATTTGGAAACCGGAAAAGTATATTACGATAAGGGACAATGAACCCATAATGCCGATACCAATTAAAACGCCTATACAAAAATTCTTTAAAGTGGTTTTTTCCCACTTTAGGTTTATGTCAGCAAAAGATTTTTTATCAAACTTTAAAAAAACATAGGTGACAAAAATGGCAGCAATCGTTCCAATAATTCCGTGGGTAAACCG
>JBATAS010000343.1:0-19825 GCA_049661965.1 Ferruginibacter sp.
TTGAATAAACTGGCCGCCACTCAAAAAGTAATGGCCAATATGATTGCTTTTGATGATGAACATAAAGAGCTTATCTTCCCGGTTGAAAATACAACGCTGCATGTTGGAGATCTTATTTTAATTAAAACCGGCGAACAGGTGCCTATGGACTGTAAAATTTTATGGGGCGATGTTTATGTAAATGAAGCATTATTGACCGGCGAAAGCAAACCCATACACAAAACAAAAAAAGATGCATTGATCGGCGGAAGCATGGTTACTGATGGTACCGTTAAAGCACAGGTAACTGCAGTAGGAAAAGATACTGTACTCAGCAATATTCTTACACTTGTTAAACAGGCCCAGGGTGAAAAACCACCTGTTCAGCAACTGGCAGATAAGATCAGCGCTGTTTTTGTTCCGGTTGTTTTGGTAATCGCATTGCTTACTTTTTTAATAAACTTTTTTGGGGTCGATATCAGCGGCACCGGTTCTTTAATGCGTAGTATTGCTGTACTGGTAATCAGCTGCCCCTGCGCCATGGGACTTGCAACACCTGCTGCTATTGCTGTTGGGCTGGGTCGAGCAGCCAAGAACGGAATTCTTTTTCGAAACGCAAAAAGCCTGGAGCTGTTTAAAAATATCAGGACGGTTGTTTTTGATAAGACCGGTACTTTAACCAAGGGAAATTTTAAAATCACCGGTTTTAAATCATTGGTATTACCTGAAGAAAAATTTAAACAGGTAATTTTTTCTTTGGAAAAATATTCAAATCATCCCATTGCAAAAGCAATAACAGAAGACTGGAAAATGAACAATCCAATACACTGGAAAAAAATTGAAGAGATAAAAGGATTGGGCATTAAAGCCGAAGATGCGGAAGGAAATAGTTTTTTACTTGGCTCATACAAAACTGTTGGTACACAAACGGATGATCATTCACATACTGCTTACCTGTTACAAAACGAAAAACTGATAGGCTGGTTTGATATGGAAGATGAAATAAGAATAGAAGCAAAAGAAGTGATCAGTTACCTGCATTCAAAAAACATACAAACCATTTTGTTAAGTGGCGATACACTGGAGCGTACAAAAAAGATTGCAGATACATTAGGGATTGATAAAGTATATGCCGAAAAAACGCCTGAAGAAAAACTCTTCATCATTGAGCAGTTGAATAATGAAGTGCCTGTTGCCATGGTTGGCGATGGTGTTAATGATGCACCGGCCTTAGCAAAAGCAACCATTGGTATTTCGATGAGCGATGCTACACAACTAGCTGTACAAAGTGCCCAGGTGGTTTTAATGAACAAAGGTATTCAGCATTTACCGCTGGCACTTGGCTTGGGCAAGCACACTTTCTTTACCATTAAAGGGAATTTATTTTGGGCTTTTATTTATAATGTGGTTGCCATCCCAATAGCCGCAGTTGGATTATTGCAACCCGGTTTGGCTGCACTGGCCATGGGTTTCAGCGATGTGGTACTGGCTATAAATTCAATCAGGCTGAAATATAAAAAAGTGATTTAATTTCAAGTCACAATTTATACTGTTGAGCATTCACGAAATCTTAAAAGAATATTGGGGCTATGATCATTTTCGTCCGCTGCAGGAAGATATTATTAATGCAGTATTGGATGGCAAAGATACATTAGCGTTGTTACCAACCGGTGGCGGCAAATCTGTATGCTTCCAGGTACCTGCCATGGCAAAGGAAGGAATCTGCCTGGTGATAAGTCCGTTGATTGCTTTAATGAAAGACCAGGTAGAAGGTTTAAAACAAAAAGGCATTCCGGCTTTAGCCATTTACTCCGGCATGAGTTTTTTAGAAATAAAAAAAACATTACAAAATGCCGCTTACGGCAATTATAAATTCCTGTATGTTTCTCCAGAGCGTTTAGAAACAAATATGTTTTTAGAATTTTTGCCGGCTATGAATATTAATTTACTGGCTGTGGATGAAGCTCATTGTGTTTCGCAATGGGGATACGATTTCAGGCCACCTTATATGCGTGTTGCCAGCCTTAGGGAATTTATTCCTGAAGTTCCTGTACTGGCATTAACAGCATCTGCAACAAAAACAGTGCAGGATGATATTTGTGATAAATTAATTTTTGGCAAAACCCAACAACGGTTTCAGCAATCTTTTGAGCGTAAGAATCTTTCTTATTCTGTTTTCAATGTGCCATCCAAACAAAATAAATTACTGGAGATACTGAAAAATGTACCCGGTACTGCAATCGTCTATTGCAAAAGCCGAAAGCATACCCGGGAAATTGCAGACTTATTAAGGTTGCATAATATCAATGCTGATTATTACCATGCAGGATTAAACAATGAAGAGCGTAATAAAAAGCAGGAAAACTGGATCGGCAACAAAACGAGAGTGATAGCTTGCACCAATGCTTTTGGTATGGGTATAGATAAATCAGATGTAAGAGTGGTAGTACATTATGATGTACCCGACTGCCTGGAAAATTATTACCAGGAAGCCGGCCGTGCCGGCCGGGATGGAAAACGTGCCTATGCTGTTTTGCTGTACAATAATAAAGAACTGGAAAACTTAATTGCACAAACTGATATACGGTTTCCAAAAGAAGAAGAGATCAGGCAGATTTATATAGCCATTATGAATCATTTACAGATTCCTGCAGGCAGTGGAGAAGGAATAAGTTATGATTTTGATATCGCTGCATTTTCCACAGCATTTAAAATAAATATACTTACTGCCACGTATGCCATTAAGGCTTTGGAACAGGATGGTATTATCAGTTTTAATGAGGTCTTTTTTAAACCATCCACAGTTGTGTTTACCAGCAACAGAGATGAACTTATTGATTTTGAAAAACAAAACCCTGCACTGGAGCCATTACTCAAAGGCCTGCTGCGTTCTTATGAAGGTATTTTTGATTTTCCGGCTACAGTTTATGAAACCAAACTGGCAAAATTTATACAGGTTGATGTTAGTGATTTAAAAAATGATCTGAAGAAATTAGATGGTTATGGCATCATCAGCTATTCTGCTCAAAAAGATACACCTCAGCTTACCCTCCTGCAAAACAGGATGTATACCGATACCTATAAAATAAATACAGCCGATTACCTGAAACGCCGGGATAATTTTGATGCCCGTGTAAAAGCCATGCTTGGATATATTAAAAAAACAACAGGCTGCCGAAGTGTTCATATTGCAAATTATTTCAGCGATGTAAAAATAAATGCCTGCGCCATTTGTGATAACTGCATCAATGAAAAAGTTATTTATATATCTACCGAAGAATTTAATACCATCAGCCATCAAATTAATGAGCTTACCAAGCAAGCTGGGGTTCCAATAGATAAAATCATGGAAGGCCTAAAAGGTATAAAGAAAGAAAAAATATGGGGGGTTATTAATTACCTGCAGTCGGAGAATCGGATTAAAACAGACAAGGAAGGAAATGTAAGTTTTGCTTAAAACTGAGGGTCATAAAAATAAAAAAGGGACCAAGATAGAAATCTAGTCCCGCTTTAAAATCCAATATCCTATGAAAAACCGAAACGAAGATAACAGGGTTTTTACTATTATGCAACATTTTGTTCAAGTATTTTAAAAAATGGGGATAACAAAGGAGTTAATATTCCAAAACATTTATAATTTTATATACTTTATATATTATTGATAATAAGCTTATTGTTAGTAAAAATGGGCTTTATTTAACTCTTTTATATCCGCCAGAACCATATAAAAAACTGGCCCCCTGATACCAGGCAATTGCCTCGTTAATAAGGCTGTCTGAGGACTTAATTAGGGTATTGGCTCCTGTTATAAAATCGGGCTTAACCATCTGCAGCTTTTGTTGGGGAGACAAAATTACCATATCCCCATTACGAATATATCCCATATCCTGGTAAGTACTTATAAAAGCCCGTTCGTTACCGGGAGTCATATTATAAATATCGTAGCCTAAAAACCGGCTGGTATAATTCAGGTTCATCAGGCCCAAAATTGTTGGAGCCAAGTCAATTTGACTGACTAAACGGTCTTCTATTGCCGGCTTAATAAGCTGAGGTGCATAAATAATGCATGGAATATGATAGCGATTTACCGGCAAATCGGTTTTACCGGCACTTTTTGCACAGTGATCGGAAACAATTACAAACAAAGTATTATTGAACCAGGGCTTTTGCTGAGCATCTTTAAGAAATTTATTGATGGCATAGTCAGTGTACTTTACCGCCCCTTGTCTTGACTGCGTTGATGGTGGAATATCAATTCTGCCATCGGGATAAACATATGGCCTGTGATTACTCACTGTCATCATATGATTAAAAAAAGGCTTTCCCGATTTGAAACTTTTATCGCACTGTTCCAGGGTATAATCAAAAGAAGCTTCATCGTCGGCACCCCAAACTGTAGTAAGATGTATAAGACTGTCGGGTATATCTCTTTTATCTAAAACAGTATAACTGCTGTTACTGAAAAACTTACCCATATTATCAAAGAAGGAATTTCCGCCATAAATATAATTCACATCATAACCTTTAGCTTTCAATACACTACCCATAGTAAACATATCATCGTTTCCTGGCCTGCGCACAATGGATTGTCCCGGTGTGGGCGGAATTGCCAGTGATAAGGCTTCCAGTCCTCTTACAGTTCTGGTTCCCGATGCATAAAACTTATCAAACCATAAACCATGTGGCACAAGTGAATCCAGATATGGTGTAATATTCTCCGTATTACCAAATCGCTTTAAAAAATTTCCACTGTAGCTTTCAACACTGATGAGTACAACATTCCATCGGTGTTCAGGACTGTCGCTTTTTATTTGCCTTTCAATACTTAAAGGATTACTGCTGAAGGTTGCATTGGGAGCCTGCAGCATATTACGCAGTATTTTAAAATTAGCTGTGTCGTTACGGGTAGTATAAAATTTATTATAATCAAGCTCATTATTCCAGAAGGCCGCTCCAAATTCATAAATACCATTACCGCCTAACTCATTTACATAATTATTACCGCTGATGCTTTTAAGACTGTTATTAACCAGAAAATACCCTGCAACAGGCATTAACATAATTAGAAAAAAGAAAATGCTTCGTTTACCAAAACGCATACTTGCTTGCTGAGAGGCAACCAGTTTTTTTCGTACTCCAAAAAGAATTACTGCAACCGAAATAACAACGGCAGTAACTATTAGCGGAACATTATACGATTCCCAGATATTGCCCAACACTTCGGTAGTATAAACCAGGTAATCAACAGCAATAAAATTATACCGCACATTAAATTCATCCCAGAAGATGATTTCGCCACCTACATTAACAACAAGTATTAAAGTAATGATGAAGAAAAGTATAAAGAGTGGAATACGGCTCCATTTTTTCTGGTACCAGCTGTCTTTCATCAGCCAGCAATACAGCGATACAGGGATAGCAAAGAAACTACAAACGACTATATCATAAAACAGCCCTATTAAAAATATGCCCACCAAACGCAGGAAAGTCAATTCGAGATTAGACCAACTGATAACCAGTAATATCAGCCTGGTTAAAAAACTCAACGTAAAAAGTATTGTGGCCAAAACAGCTAATGGACCAAAGCGATGCCCGAAAGCAGTTTGTAATTTTTTCATCGTGCAAAAATAGGAAGAGCCAGCTTAACAAGCGTTTCTTTAGAAAATCTTTATTTGTTTAATTAAAACCAACTTTTAGTTTTAGAGCTTCGGCTTCTTCCGCCTAAACCTAAAGCCCCCAATAAAGAACGGACAATAGTGTTACCTGCAGTACGCATCATACTTTTAACGATGGTATTGTTAGCAACTTTTTCAACAGTAGATGGCTCTTCCTTAGCAGATTTTTTTGATGATGTGGTTGTTTCTTCAGCAGATTTTTCAGCCGCCTCTTTCAGCTTCTCTGTCAAAATCTCATAGGCACTTTCGCTATCGATGGTTTTATTGTATTTGGCAACCATCCTTGACTTTGCGTTGATGGCATCAATCTCTTCTTCCGTTAAAATATCCATGCGGCTGCGTGGTGCACAAAGCATGGTATGCGCCAGCGGTGTAGGAATACCTTTTTCATTCAGCATAGTTATTAATGCTTCGCCAATTCCTAATTGTGTAATAAGATCTTCTGTTTTATAATATTCTGTTTCGGGATAATTTTCTGCAGTTTGTTTAATTACTTTTCTATCGGCTGCTGTAAATGCACGTAAAGCATGTTGCACTTTTAAACCCAGTTGCGATAAAACACTTGCCGGTACATCCATCGGGTTTTGTGTACAAAAGAAAATACCTATCCCTTTTGAGCGTATCAGTTTTACGATGGTTTCAATCTGTTGTAATAAAGCTGAACTGGCTTCATTAAAGATCAGGTGAGCTTCATCAATAAACATCACCAGTTTTGGTTTTTCCAGATCACCTTCTTCGGGGCAACTTGCATAAAGTTCGGCAAGCATCTGCAGCATAAAGGTGGAAAATAGTTTCGGTTTGTCCTGCAGATCGGTAACACGCAGCACACTGATCATTCCCCGGCCATCATCTGCAATACGCATCAGGTCATCTACTTCAAAACTTCTTTCACCAAAGAAAATATCGGCACCCTGTTGCTGCAGCTCAATCACTTTACGTAAAATGGTTCCGGTTGATGAAGTTGAAATTTTGCCGTAGATTTTTTCTATCTCATCTTTTCCTTCATCACCAATATATTGAAGCACTTTAATAAAATCTTTCAGATCGAGCAGCGGCAGTTGTGTATCGTCGCAGTATTTAAATATCATAGCCACTACGCCACCTTGTGTATCGTTAAGCTCTAAAATCTTACTTAATAATACAGGACCAAATTCACTTACTGTTGCCCGCAGATGAACGCCTTTCTGCCCGGTTAAAGTCATCAACTCAGTTGGAAAAGCACCCGGCTTGAATTCCATATTAAGCTTCTGATAGCGTTCGTCAATTTTAGTATTTGCAGCACCTGATGCAGCAATTCCACTCAAATCGCCTTTTATATCCATCACCAGAACCGGTACACTGTTATCGCTTAAAAACTCGCTGATCACCTGCAGCGTTTTTGTTTTACCGGTACCGGTTGCTCCTGCAATAAGGCCGTGCCGGTTCATAGTTTTCAGCAGCAGACTGATACCAGCCTCGGCAACCACTTCTCCATCCAGCATGGCTGCACCAAGTTTTACAGATTCTCCTTTAAATGTATAGCCTTTGTTAATGGCTTCAATAAATGCTTCCTTATTTGACATTGATTTTTCTTTTTTGAAAGGTACAAACAGTTGTTTAATTGAACGTGAACATTTTTAAACTTCAAATTGTAATTTTGGTCTGATGAAAAAAATAATATTTTCAATTTTTATCTGCCTCTTGGTCCTTGCGGTTTCAGGCTCATTCATTGAAAAGAATAATTCAGGTATCAAAACCAAAGCCTCCCTCGGCAAAAAATTATTTTCTGAAAAAATTCTTTCCAAAGACTCTTCAGTAAGCTGTGCCAGTTGTCATATTCCCGAATATGCATTTGCCGACACAGTTGCTTTCAGCAAGGGCATTGGAGGAAAACTTACAACACGTAATACACCATCGGTACTCAATATGAAAAACCGACCTTACTATTTCTGGGATGGCAGGGCAGTAACGCTGGAAGAGCAGGCTTTAATGCCCATACAAAATCCCGACGAAATGGGATTGCCCATTGAAGAAGCGGTAAAAAGACTGAATGAGCACCGGGAATATGTAAAGCTGTTTAAAAAAATTTTCAACCAGCAGCCAAACGCCGAAAACCTGGCTGCCGCATTTGCTGCTTTTGAGCAAACACTGGAAACTGTTGATAGTAAATTTGACGACTGGAGCAATGGCATGAAAAAACTAACCGCACAGGAAGAAAGAGGCCGGGAATTATTTGTTGGCGACAAGGCAAAATGTTTCGATTGCCACCGCATGGAAGATTTTACAACCGATGAATTTAAAAATATAGGATTGTACAACGGTAAAGAGTTAAACGATGCAGGTTTATACAGCATAACAAAAAAAGAAAGCGACTTAGGCAAATTTAAAACACCCGGCCTGCGGAACGTTGCTGTTACAGCGCCATACATGCATAATGGTAAATTTAAAACACTGGAGCAAGTGCTGATCTACTATAACAATCCTGATGCATTTGTGGAAGACCCAATCAATATTGATGAAGCGCTAAAAAAGCCATTGGGATTGTCGCTGCAAGACAAAAAAGATATCATTGCTTTTTTAAAAACACTTACAGACAAATCTTACCTGAATAAATAATTTTTGTACTTCTGAGCTTCCCGGATAACCAGGACAGGTCTGTGCAATTATTTACCTTTAACAAAAAATTAGGCACTATATTCGCTGTATGAACTTTGATTTAATTTTATTTGTAATAAACCTAAAGACATGGAACCGGTAAAATCTCAAATACTATTGTGCGAAGACGACACAAACCTTGGCATGGTATTGAAAAATTATTTAGAACTGAATGACTACGATGTAACCCTGGAAAGGGACGGCAAGCTCGGACTGGCTGCATTTCAACGTGAAAAATTTGACCTTTGCCTGCTGGACGTAATGATGCCCAACATGGATGGCTTTACGCTGGCAGAAGAGATACGTGATGTAAATCCAGATGTGCCTTTGTTCTTCTTAAGTGCAAAGACGATGAAGGATGATATCATACAGGGCTATAAATTGGGTGCCGATGATTATATCACCAAACCTTTTGACAGTGAAGTATTGCTGCATAAAATAAAAGCCATCTTAAAGCGTAATGAAGAGTTACACCGTGAAGAAGTAAATGCAGAATATGACCTGGGCAACTATCATTTTAATCCAAGGCTGAGAGAACTGACCGTTGACGGAAAAACGCAAACACTTTCGCCTAAGGAAAATGAATTATTAAAAATGCTGAGCGAATACAAAAATGATTTGCTGAGCCGTGAGATTGCATTGAAAAAAATCTGGGGCAGCGATACCTATTTTAACGGCCGCAGTATGGATGTTTATATTGCCAAGCTGCGTAAATATTTAAAAGAAGATTCAAACCTGGAAATTGTAAATATTCATGGCAACGGATTCAGGCTGGTAGTTACCGAGTAATTATCAATCATAAAATATTAAAACTGTCCCCGCATTTATTGTGGGGCTTTTTATTTTATGGCCAGCATCAGTTTCTCCCAAAAAAGATTATCAAACGAAGAAGGGCCGGCAACAACAGCCCCGGCATCATCGCCATGGCGAATAACAACGAGGTCTTTAGATGGAATAACATAGATTTTTTTATCGCCTTTACCCAATGCTGCAACCATATCTGAAGGAGCTTCAGGAATTAATGATCCTTGAAAAACCAAACTAAGTGATGGCAACATAAAAGATGATTTACCATTCAACCACCATAAATATCCATAAGACTGGTTCATGTTCTGCGATGTGTTAGTCATCGAAGTAAAATAAGATTGGTCGGTCATCAGTTGGGTTCCGTTCCATGTTCCTTTATTCAACGTTAACAAACCAAACCTGGCCATATCACGACTGTTAAGCCATAGTGTATAATTAAACCAGGTAAAGTTTTTCATCCCTATTTTATCTGCAAGTTTTGTTTTGGTGTAGGTATTATAATTAGTGCCGGTAGCATTTGCAATTACATCTTCAACCAAACGATATGGTGCATTATAGTAGTACCAGAAAGAACCTGCATCTGCCTTATAAGTTAAACAGGCAGGTGTTAAACAGTTATCATCAGGCACATTATACTCCAGCCCTGTTGTCATGGTCAGTTGATGCTTAACAGTAATCAGATTTTCTTTTGCCAGCGGAGCCGACGTCCAGCCGGTTCCCAGGTAAGTACTTGTTTTATTGTTGATGTTTAACTGGCCTTCCTGCTGCGCTATGCCGGCTAAAAAAGCGGTTACCGTTTTTCCGGCAGAAGCAATGTAGTAAACTGTGTTTTTATTCCAGTTGTTCCAGTATTTTTCTGTTACAATTCTTCCTTTATATAAAATGATGAGCCCATAAGTATTTTTTGTGCCTGCATAATCAACCGCCTCATTCAACTTTGTAACATCCCATCCTAATGTTTGAGGAGATACGGTTTCCCAATCATCGGTACCAATGGGAGGAAAATACATGGATGTTGGAGCAGGTATCGGAGTAACAGGTGTTTCAGCTTTGTTACAGGATAACAAAATGAAAGTCAATAAGACTGATGCAAAAAATAATTTCATAGTAAAGATTGAGCTATTCAGACTTTAATTAAACACAGATGTTTAACGAACACAGCAATTATTTAGTATCGGAAAAAAGCAGGTTCTCATTGCCCCCAAAAGATTTTTTGCCTAAATGCTCATAGGCTTTTGCAGTTGCCTCCCTGCCTCTTGCGGTACGTTGCAAAAATCCCTCCTGTATCAAAAAAGGTTCATACACTTCTTCAAGTGTACCTACTTCTTCGCCAACAGCCGTTGCAATGGTGGTAATACCTACAGGACCACCCTTAAATTTATCAATGATTGTTGTGAGGATACGGTTATCCATTTCATCAAGGCCATGTTTATCTACATTCAATGCCTTTAAAGAATGTTCAGTAATGCCAAGATCAATCACACCATTACCAATCACCTGTGCAAAATCCCTTACCCTTCGTAACAAGCCGTTTGCTATTCGTGGCGTACCACGGCTCCGACCTGCAATTTCTTCAGCAGCATCGCTGGTAATTTTAGTACCCAGTATTTTTGATGAACGAAGGATGATGTTTTTTAAAGTACCTGAATCGTAATACTCCAGTCTCGATTTAATTCCAAAACGTGATAACAATGGCGCAGTAAGCAATCCACTCCTGGTAGTAGCGCCAATCAATGTAAAAGGGTTCAGGTTAATCTGTACACTCCTTGCATTGGGGCCGCTGTCAATCATAATATCAATGCGGAAATCTTCCATAGCAGCATATAAATATTCTTCCACCACGGTACTCAGCCGGTGTATCTCATCAATAAACAACACATCGTTGGGTTCTAAATTAGTAAGTAATCCTGCCAGGTCGCCCGGTTTTTCAATAACAGGGCCGCTGGTTTCTTTAATGCTTACGCCCATTTCGTTTGCTACAATACGGCTTAAGGTAGTTTTTCCAAGCCCGGGCGGGCCATGAAAAAGGATATGATCCAATGCTTCACCACGTAGCTTAGCCGCCTTTATAAATATGCTGATATTTTCTATTATACGGGGCTGCCCCGAAAAATCAACAATAGCAGCAGGCCGGATAGTATTTTCAAATTCCTTTTCGGCCGGATTCATATTTTCAGCCTCATTATTTAGATTGGGATTAGCCATGAACAGTTTTTATGAATGCTGTAAAACTAATCATTAATCACATAAATTGATTAAATCCACATGCAGTAAACCTCCCACCCCACCATTTCACCATTAATCAAATCGGCATGTAAATTCGCTATATTGGGCTGTAATATTGCATTATGCGTAAATCGAATATCAGATATTGGCTGTGCCAGTTTACCGGCTGGGGAGTTTGGGGCCTTATTATCGTATATTTTAATTTTGTTGTTTTTGGCGACAGGTTAAGGGAACAGGGCGGACAAAAAGAAAGAATCATCAGCCTGCTTATATTTTTAGCACTTGGCATATTGATTACTCATGTTGTACGGTTAATTTTAAAAAGAACCGGTTGGTTAAAATTTTCCTACAACCGCATTGTTCTTTTGTTCATTATTACGGTAGGTGCAACAGGAACAATGTTGTTCTATGCCGAGCAATTTATTGGTTACCGCTCGGGTTATTCTTACGAAAAATTTGTTATCAATAAAAGACTGGATAAAGCCAAAAAGCTGGAACAGCAGTTTGGCCTTGATTCAATAGCTTATTACAAGAACGAAGCTTTAATTACCGACAGCAGCGTAAAAAAAGGGATTTCAGAAATTAAAAAAACAACAGGCTGGTCCCGGAGCAAAAACGGACAATGGGTATATGAAGACAAGTCGGACCTGCTTGGTATTTATTACAACCTGTTATTGATTGCCATCTGGATGCTGATCTATATTGTTTATCATTATGTAGAAAAGAACAGGAACGATCAGTTTGACAGGCTGAAGCTGGAAAGCACCGTAAAAGAGCTGGAATTAAAAACCATTAAATCACATATCAACCCGCATTTTATTTTTAATTCCTTAAACAGCATCCGTGCTTTGGTTGATGAAAATCCCAAACGGGCAAGAAGAGCTATTACCGAACTGAGCAATATCCTGCGCAGCAGTATGCAGGCCGAAAAATCGGAAACGGTTAGTTTAGAAAGAGAGCTGGATATTGTAAAAGATTACCTGGCATTAGAACAAATGCGTTTTGAAGAACGTCTGAAGATTGAATTTGATATTGATGAAGATACACTGCAGCAACCCGTACCCCCTATGATGCTGCAAACTCTGGTGGAGAATGCCATTAAACATGGTATAAGCAAACAAATAAAAGGCGGTGTTGTTAAAGTTATTGCGTCGTTTAAAAACAATGATATGGAATTGCTTGTGCAGAATACTGGCCAGCTTACTTCCCCAATAAATGGAGATGGCTTTGGTATAAAAAGTACGCAGGATAGACTAAATTTGATGTACCAGGGCAAGGCTGTATTCGATATCAGGAATTTAGATACCGATATGGTTGAATCAAAAGTAACGATACCGGTAACTGTTCAGTAAAAATATTCAACCTGCCTGCCGGTAGGCAGGCTCAAATAAATTTCTACTATTATGCAAAAGGCTTTAATAATTGACGATGAACGGTTAGCCAGGAATGAACTGAAAAAGTTATTGCTCGATTTTCCGGAAATTGAAGTGGTAGGCGAAGCTGCCAATGCAACCGAAGGGCTTGAAAAAATTGAAAACCTTTCCCCCGATCTTATCTTCCTGGATATTCAGATGCCCGGCAAAACCGGGTTTGATATGCTTACTGAATTAGACAGCGCCCCGCATGTAATTTTTACAACTGCTTATGATGAGTATGCTTTAAAAGCTTTTGAAGTAAATGCGCTTGACTATTTGATGAAACCTGTAGAGCCAAAGCGCCTGGCCGATGCTATACAGAAATTACAATTAGCCGACGAAAAGGAAATGGCAGCTACTATGGCCGGTATTAACCGTGGCATTTTAACTGATAAAGACCAGGTATTTGTAAAAGACGGCGAACGTTGCTGGTTTGTAAAACTGGGTGAAGTACGATTATTTGAAAGCGTAGGTAATTATGCAAAGGTATTTTTTGGCAGCTATAAACCACTTATTTTAAAATCGTTGAATGCACTGGAAGAAAGGCTTGATGAAAAAGTTTTTTTCAGGGCAAACCGCAAGCATATTGTAAACCTGCGTATGATTGATAAGATAGAACCTTATTTTAACGGCGGACTTTTACTGGAGCTGCATGGCGGCGAAAAAATTGAAGTAAGCCGCAGGCAGGCCGTTAAGTTTAAAGAGATGATGAGCCTTTAGCAATTGATAATTTTCATATAATACTTAATAATGAAGAAAATAATTTTATTTGTTACAGCAGGCTTTATAAGTCTGCTTTCTTTTTCGCAAAATATTGATAAGATCATTAACGCTGCAGAAGTGGAGCGTATAGAAAGAATCCTCTCTGCTGATGATATGCAGGGCCGCAAAACCTTTACACCCGGCATTGATAAAGCTGCAGATTTTATTGCTGCCGAATTTGCAAAAAGTAAGCTTGGTTTTTGGGGAGATAACAAAACATATTTCCAGGAGATAAAAATGGTTAAAGCCAAAACGCTGGAATTAAACGGTACGCTGGATACCGAAAAACTCGATAACGCTAATGTAGCCATTAATACAACTGTCCCGGATCTGCATATTCATTCTTTAAACGGTTACGAAACCGTAATTATTAAACAGGAGGATGATTTTAACAGGATCGTTTATCCTTTAACACAGTCCGAAAAGAATTTAATTGTACTGGTTGATACATCGCATATCAACCGGTTTAAAAGACTGATCTGGATTACCGGCAGGGATAAATTTGCTTCGGCCTTTACGCAGATTTTTATTTTAACTGCAAATATTAACCCGGCATCACTCCAGCTTCATGTCAAAACCGAACTGGCAGAACAGCGCCTGAAAAATGTAGTTGCTGTTTTACCCGGTAAATCAAAACCGGATGAGTATGTTGTATTTGGTGCTCATTACGATCATTTGGGTATTGGCAAACCCGATAGTAAAGGCGACAGCATTTATAACGGTGCGAATGATGATGCCGCCGGCACATCGGCAGTTATAATGTTAGCCAATTATTTCAGCAAAATAAAAAACAATGAACGCACATTGGTTTTTGTTGCTTTTACCGCTGAAGAAATGGGCGGCTACGGCAGCCGTTACTTCAGCAAACAAATAGACCCCGAAAAAGTAGTGGCCATGTTTAATATTGAAATGATTGGCACCGATAGTAAATGGGGCGCTAACAGCGCCTACATAACAGGCTTCGAAAAAAGCGATATGGGCAAAATACTTCAGGACAATTTAACGGGTTCTAAATTCCGTTTTGAACCCGACCCTTATCCCAAACAGAATTTATTTTACCGCAGCGATAATGCAACGCTTGCTGCACTGGGTGTTCCTGCACATACTATCTCTACATCCAAAATGGAGCAAGCCCCAAATAATGAACCCAATTATCATAAGCAAAGTGATGAGATTGAAACACTGGATATCAACAATATGGCCGAGATCATTAAAGCTATCGCCATCAGCAGTAAAACCATTGTAAGTGGTAAGGATACACCAACAAGGGTTGAAAAAGTAAAATAATAATTCCGCTTTCGGAAATCTAAAAAAGAATACTATGATCAAACTGAAATATTTTTTGCTGGTGCTTGTTTGCTTTAGTGCCTGCCAGATTAAAGGCCAGGAAATGTCTTTTGAAGAGTATAATCCTGTATCCACCTTGGTAGTTCCCGGCAATATCATCACTAAAGCAAAATTTCCGTTTATTGATATACATGGACATCAGTACAATATGCCAAAGCAGGATCTGTCGCCGGTAATTGCGGCCATGGATACCTTGAATATGCAGATTATGGTTAATCTCAGCGGAAGAACAGGTGACGAGCTGGTTCAATCTGTTGCCAATATCAAGAAAAATTTTCCGGGCAGGTTTGTTGTTTTTTGCAATATTAATTTTGAAGGAGCCGGTAAACCAGGATGTATTGATGATAAAGTAAAACAACTGGAACAGGATGTAAAAAACGGTGCCGTTGGTTTAAAGGTTTATAAAAGCTTAGGCTTATCAAATAAAGATGCTGAAGGAAAAAGACTGGCTATTGATGATGCCAGATTAGATCCTATCTGGGCCAAATGCGGTGAATTAAAAATTCCGGTACTCATTCATGCAGCAGACCCTAAACCTTTTTGGGATGAATTTGATAAGGATAATGAGCGCTGGCTGGAGCTTAAAACACATCCGAGGCGTAAGCGGTCTGCAACCGACCCGGCACCATGGGAGCA
The DNA here is from genome assembly GCA_049661965.1 of Ferruginibacter sp. Classification (GTDB taxonomy): domain Bacteria; phylum Bacteroidota; class Bacteroidia; order Chitinophagales; family Chitinophagaceae; genus Ferruginibacter. Next base: position 15,482 of record JBATAS010000343.1, read on the forward strand.
GATTATTGCAGAGCAGCATCATATTTTTAAGAAACATAAGAACACCACTTTTGTAAATGCACACATGGGCTGGTACCCCAACAATTTGGGCAAACTTGGCCAACTGCTTGATGAAATACCAAACATGCAGGTTGAAATTGGGGCTATCATTGCCGAGCTTGGCCGCCAGCCGCGTTTTGCTAAAGCATTTTTTATTAAATACCAGGACAGGATTCATTTTGGAAAAGACAGTTGGCAACCGGATGAATTTCCTACATACTTCCGGGTGCTGGAAAGTGCAGATGAATATTTTCCTTATCATAAAAAATATCATGCTTTTTGGCCTATGTACGGCCTCGACCTGCCCGACGAGGTTTTAAAGAAAGTTTATTATAAAAATACATTGCGTGTTGTACCAGGGCTTGATAAGAGTAAGTTTCCGGATTAAAAGATGCAGAGTAAAATTACAATCCTGTAAATGCAACATGAAAATACTGTTTGATCTCATCCACATCAAACTGTTCGGCACGTTTTGTTGCCTTTAACTCAAATGCTTTCCGCAGGGCTGCATCTTCATACATTTTTTTCATAGCTGCAGCTAAAGCAGTTACATCATTTACAGGCGTTAAAATTCCATATTCGCCAATCTCGTAATTATTAATGGCCCGGTGGTGCAGGTCGGTAGCAGGTGCCAGCAACTCCCGTGGTCCCGAGCTGCAATCAGTTGATATAACTGGTTTACCACAAGCCAGTGCTTCTATCAATACATTCGGGAAACCTTCCACATCGCTGCTCAATACAAAACAATCGCTGCGATGCACATACTTGAAAGGGTTTTTATCAAAGCCGCAAAAAATAATCTTGTCCATCAAACCCAGGTCATGTACTTTTTGTTTTAACTCATCTTCCATTACACCGCCACCAACAATCAGCAGTTTGCAGGGCAGATTTTTTAAAATAAAAAATGCCTGTATCAGCAACAGGTGATTTTTTTCTTTGCGGAAACCTCCCACATTTACAAAATGGAAAACATCCTTATCAAAAACATAACCGGTTTCTTCATCAATATGTGTTTTAATAAAATGCAGATCGATGGGATTATAAATAACCCTCACCGGTGTTTTTATTCTGAAGTTTTCAATGAGGTCGGTTTGCATGGCATAGGAATTCGCCAAAACCAGATCGGCACGTTTATAAGAAAACATGACCATAAATTTGGAGAACATGCGGTAAATAGATGAGTGACTCTGCTGCATGGTTGTCTGGTGTGTTCTTTCGCACATGATTACATGGCCCTTATATCCCCAGAAACTTTTCATCAGCGCATTGATGTAACAGGGCCGGTATAAAAAAGCTACCGATGTATTGATCTTATTCTTTTTACAATACCGGTATACTTTCCATGAAATATAGGGCAGTTTTAAAAAACGGATTGTTTTATCCTGCACAAGTGGCTGTTCCAGGTTCAACACTTTTATTTCGGGAGGTATATTGTATTCTACAATATTGCTGTACAATGCAAGATGAATTTCAAAATCATTCTTCAAGTGGCTTAGTAAAAGCGAAACAACCCGCTCTGCTCCGCCGGATTGCAAGGTATTGATAAAGATGAGCAGCCTGGGTTTTATACCATTCATTCGTTTTCTTTTTGCGGCTTCGCTGTTGCAAATATCTGTTATTTATGCAGGTTAAGCCAAAAGAGTTTAGTAATCTGTTATTAGCCAACCTTACTAAACAATTGTTCAATGGCAGCAAGCATTGTATGTACGGAAAAACGTTTTTGTGTGTTTTCTATTATTTGTTGTCTGCTATATTTTTCTGTGAGTGCTTTATTAACAGCCGAAGCAAAGCCAATAATATCATTATCATCAACCAGTATCCCGTTTTCGCCATCCCCAATAATTTCAGAAATTCCACCCGGTACATTGAAAGCAATTACGGGAATGCCCAGTGAACCGGCTTCCAGCAATACATTGGGGAAGCCTTCGTAATAAGAACCCATTAAAAAAAGATCAGCGTCTTCCATTCCGGCAAAGGGCTTTGTGTTCTCTGGTTTAAAAAAAATTTTATCTTCTAACTGAAGTTCTGAAACCAGGTTCTGTAAATATGTTTTTCTGGGACCGTTGCCAATAATAAAAAAATGGCAGGGAACCGAGATCAGCCCAACAGCATGAATTAATCTTTCAATTCCTTTTTCGGGTGATAGCCTGGCTACTGTTATAAATTTATAAATACTGTTTGCGTTTTTTTCTGACACTGAATTTACTGGTGATACTTTTTCTTCCGTTGCATTGTTAATAACAATAGTCTTGTGTTGTTCAATATTATAATGCCTTACCAGGTCTTGCTGCATAAAAGTGCTTTGACAGATAATAAAATCAAAGCGCCGGTAATATTTTTTTATAAGCCGGTTATACAGGTAAGGCATTTTTGCCCGTTGGCTGTTGATGCTTACAATGCTCGATTCCCGGGCAATAAATGTAATAGAGGCAGGAAACCAATGCCTGAAAATGGCAAAATATAAATTGAGGTGATTAGCTGTTGTAAAAATAATATCGGGCTGTTGTTTTTTAATAATGCGCCTCATCTTAAACAGCGCATACCGCACCCTGCTCTGCCCCAGGTTAATAACATCAATATCAGGATTCGTTATGGTATAAAACGGCCTGCTGTTATCTAAAACCACCAGGCCCACCGAAAAAATTGTTGTGTTTATATGATTGCATAAAAGCGAAACAAACTTCTCCGACCCGCCACATTGTAACGTAGGGATAAATACAAGAATTTTTATTTTTGGTTTGTTGTTCATTAAAACTATAACCTGCTTTTATGAATGGCAATATAATCATCCAGACCCGCAATATGCTTATTATGATTACCTGTATGTTGCAGATCGTAACCAAGATCCTGTAAAAAACTTATGCATTTATCCTTTACGCCCGGCAAATGACAATCATGTGTAGCCAGCAGAATATATGGCCTGTGTGTTTGCAACGTAAATAATGCTCCATGCAACACATCCAGTTCAGCACCTTCCACATCAATCTTTATCACATCGGGTTTATGGTAACCATTTGCCAGCAATCCGTCAATTGAATAACAGGGTATGGTAATTTTATTTTCGGATTCCCTGAATACCGGCGATTCTGTTATATAGGTATTGCCATCTTTCTGTACAGTATTATTCGAAAATTCAACATCCCTCTGAGTATCTGAAACAGCAAAGGGCAAAACTTCAATATTATTTTTAATAATCAGGTTGCTGTTAAGGCTGATATGTTTTTCAAATATTTCTCTTACAGCCGGCATGGGTTCAAAGGCGTAAATTTTACCTTTGGTTATTACCAGGTTTGCTGCCAGCGCATGATATCCGATATTGGCACCAATATCATAATAAACAGTATCGGGCTTCAACCACGATAAAAATGTTTTAAGCGTCAGCGGATCTTCATAATTACCCAGGATATATTCGTAACTGCTGGCGGTGGTCCACAGGTATCCCTTGAGCGGGCCTTCCATTACCGGCAAAAATTTTTGCCTGAAAATATAACGGCATAGCTGTATAACCCTGCGTTTAAGAAAATTTTTGTTTAACATGCCTGATAATATGAGCCAGCTCGGTATTTAATTTAAATTTTTTATTGAGCAAAAGCAGGATGATAAGGTACATCAAAAAGCCGAAAATAACAGATGGTAAAACCGGCAGATTTAAATAGGCCGAAGCAAAATACAATCCACAGGCAATAGCTGCGTTTATTAAAACAATCAAGCCCGTATATTTTAATACAGCTGCATAGTGAATAGATGGAGCCAGTTTTTTACAGATAAAATACATGCCGAAAAAATTTACCACATTCACAATGATGATGCCGTAAGGATAACCATAAGCACCGTACTGCCTGGTACAGGCCCATATTACTGCTATTAATAAAATATTTAAAATCAGTTGATAAAAAAATGCCTGCCTGATAGCCTGCAACGCAATAAACACACGGGTAACCATACTATTAACCCCAACACTGAAAATACTTACTGCAAGCAGCTGCAAAAAAACAGCCGACTCTTTAACAGCAACGGCATCAAAATGACTGCTTTGATAAAACAGCTTTACAACCGGGGCCGCAAAAACAAAAAGATAAAACCCGAGCGGCACTAAAATAAATACCAGCAGTTTTGATGTTCTTAAAAAAGTATCATTCATCGCTGTATGATCCTGCCTGGCTACCTCTTCATTTAATTTGATACCGCTTACATTGGTGAATTGTGTAGTAACTAGCGTATTGGGAATATCAGCAATATTTTTTCCGTAATTCATTACACTTATTATACCGCTCCCAAAGCCACTGAGCAGGTACAGTGGAAACA
>JBATAS010000344.1:0-5598 GCA_049661965.1 Ferruginibacter sp.
GCATGTTCATCAACATGTGTTTCTGTTTCAGGCGAAGCGGTTTCTGTCTTGTCTTTACTTCCGCAGGAAATAAAGAAAATAGATGCAGCACAAAGCGTAAAAATGATGACTGATTTATTTTTCATAAAAGAAATTATTTATTGATAAAGTAATTGTATTGAATGACAGATTGATTATACGTATTAAGTACTTCCAGGTAATTTTTCTGAATGTCGATTGCCTGTGTTAAAAATTGTGATAGCTCTGCAAAACTTATTTCACCAGACCGGTAAGCAAGTGATGCAGCTTTTATAATTTCCTCTGCCTGCCTTAATCCGCTTTTTTCATAAAAAGATAAAAGACTGTTATTTCTTCCCACTTCTTTTTGCATCTGTAATTGTTGGGTATTGAATAACTGCTGCTGATATTCAAATTGCTTTTGCTGCAACTGAACTTCGGCCTGTGCAGTTTTTACTTTGCTGCGATAAGCGGATGCACCAAATAAAGGGAAAGATGCCGTAACAGAAAATCCGGTGAAAGGATTACTTGCACCCCACAATCGCTGACTGAAAAAACGGCCCGAAAAATCGGGTTTGTTTTCATTTTTAATGACTGAAACTCCTGCATTGGCAATATTAATATTTTGTGATTGCAAGGCCAGCAACGGATGTAATGAATCAGCAGACTGAGCAGGCATCGTTAATTTATCAAGTGGCTGCATCAGAGGCAACATCAAATCATTACTATTGACTAACTGTGATAATGATTGCTGCTGAATATTTATATCGTTTCCAATTTGTTGCAACAAAGCCTGCAATTCCGCCATCCGCACATTAGCAGCAATACTGTCTAAACCACGGCTGTCGCCTGTTTTTACCTTCAATATTGCAGCTGCACTTAATGATTTATAAATACTATCAAGACGATGAAACAAAAGCTGTTTATCCTGCAAATACCAAAGTTGATAATATGCTGTTCTGATGTCCCTTTTCAAACCCACATCAATGGTTGCTGTTGTTGCTTCATAATATTTCAACTGCTCATTATATAGGTTTTTCTTAGCCTTATACAAACCTGGCCAATCAATACTTTGCGATACCCCGATTTTTAAAACACCATTTTTGTCGGCTGGGTTTAAATCTTCATTCTCGGCAAATACACCTGTTTTAGGCAACATGGTGGCTGTCTTTATCTGTTCCTTTCCTTTATTGATCTGTTGGGTATTGATTCCATATTGCAGGTTATTTTTTGCTATGCCAATGGTTTCATCAATGCTCAGTCTTTTTTGAACCGGCTCTTGTGCTGCTGCATTCAATGAAAACAATATCAGCAACAAGCCTGCAAGTCCCTTTACAGTTTGCTTCATGACTTTTTTATTTCTCTTTGAAAAAATGATATATAAACAAGGCAACACAATCAGCGTTAAAAAAGTAGCCGTAATTAATCCACCTATAACAACTGTTGCCAAAGGTCGTTGCACTTCGGCTCCGGCTCCCGATGAAAGCGCCATCGGTAAAAAACCTAAAGAGGCCACAGTAGCTGTCATTAACACAGGACGTAACCGGATTTTAGTTCCTTCCCATACCCGTTGCAGCACATCGTCCATACCATCTTTTTTCAACTGGTTAAATGTGCTGATCAAAACAATTCCATTTAACACCGCTACACCAAACAAGGCTATAAAGCCAACGCCTGCTGAAATACTGAAAGGCATTCCTCTCATCAATAAAGCAAATACACCACCAATTGCACTCATTGGAATTGCCGTGAAAATTAATGTAGCGTCTTTTACAGAACGGAATGTGAGATACAACATGAAAAATATTAACAGCAATGCAAGTGGTAATACAATCATTAATCTTGCAGATGCTTTTTGAAGGTTTTCAAATGTGCCTCCATAAGTAAAATAATAACCGGCTGGAAGTTTTACTTTTGTGTTTAGTTTTTCCTGGGCCTCTTTTACTACACTTGCCACATCACGGCCGCTGACATTAAAGCTTACATAAATCCTGCGCTTGCCCGACTCTCTGCTTATTTGTGCAGGCCCTGTTTTGAACGAAACATTTGCCACCTGTGATAATGGTATCTGGTTGCCATCGGGCAATGGTACATACAAATCGCTTACATCGGTAAGTCCGGTACGATGGGCACTGTCTAACCGTACAACCAAATCAAATTTCCTTTCATTCTCAAATACAACTCCTGCTTCTTCACCTGCGAAAGCAGTACTTATGATGTGATTGATGTCTTCAATATTTAATCCATAACCTGCAATTTTCGCCCGGTCAAATTCAATGGTAATTTGTGGTAAGCCATCAACCCTTTCTACCTGTGGTTGTGTAATGCCTTTGATAGGGCCAATAACAGCAGCAACTTTATCTGCGTAAGCAACCAGGGTATCCAGATTTTCGCCAAATATTTTAATCGCTACATCCTGCCGGATACCCGTCATTAATTCGTTAAACCGCATTTGTATTGGTTGGCTTGGCTCGGCAATAACACCGGGTATGGTTGACAGCTTATCCCTCATAATATCTGCCAGTTCATAAAAGTCATTTGTAGTTGTCCATTCTTTTTTAGGTTTCATGATTACCATTAAATCTGATGCTTCGGGTGGCATGGGATCTGTTGCAATATCGGCAGCACCTGTTTTGCCTACAACCATTTTCACTTCAGGATATTTCAATAACATCCGTTGCGCCATCATTACGGTTTCTGTTGTTTGACTGAGTGATGAACCCTGCGGCAAAACAAATTCTATGGCATAATCTCCCTCTTCCAGTGTGGGAATAAACTCACCACCCATGTTTTTAAAAATGATGATGGAGATAATCAACAATCCTACGGCAATACCTGTAACCGCATATTTGAATTTTACAGCGCCTTTAATTAAGGGAGAATAGATGCGCTGAAAGAAAGCCATCATCCTGTCTGCAAAAGTTTTTTTATGACTTATATTCTTAGAAAGAAATAAGGCACTCATCATCGGTATATAAGTGAGTGATAAAATCAATGCTCCCAGTATGGCAAACGAAACTGTCTCAGCCATTGGGCGAAACATTTTTCCTTCAACCCCCTGTAAGGAAAGTATGGGTAAATAAACTATGAGAATAATAATTTGTCCGAACGCTGCCGAACTCATCATGCGCCGGGCACTGCCGCCCACCGCATTATCCATCTGTTTCTGGGTAAGTTTTCCTTGTAGTTTTTCACTTGAAAAAAAGTGTAATGTGGCTTCCACAATGATTACCGCTCCATCTACAATTAATCCAAAATCAATGGCTCCCAGGCTCATCAGGTTTGCACTCACTCCAAACAGATTCATCAATGCCAAAGCAAATAAGAGAGATAAGGGTATTGCAGAAGCAACTATTAAACCAGCTCTTAAATTGCCAAGAAATAAAACCAATATCAGGATTACTATCAAAGCTCCTTCAATCAAGTTTGTTTGAACCGTATTGATGGCACGGTCAATTAAATTGGTCCGGTCTAAAAAGACTTCAATCTCCACATCGTCGGGTAAAGATTTTGCAACTGTTTTCATTCTTTCTTTTACCAACTCCACTACTGTTGCACTGTTTGCACCCTTCATCATTAAAACAATACCGCCAACCACTTCTTTTTCGCCGTTGTATGTCATAGCACCGTAGCGGGGTGGAGAACCAAACTGCACGGTAGCTACATCCCTTATCAGAACAGGAATACCGCTCTGATGTTTGATAACTATGCTTTCAATATCGGCAAATGTTTTTACCAATCCCACACCACGAATGAAGTAAGCATTTGGTTTTTTATCGATATAAGCGCCTCCGGTATTTTCATTATTTTTTTGTAAGGCTGTAAATATTTCAGGGATAGTAACATTCATAGCTTTTAACCTTTCAGGATTAATAGCTACTTCATATTGCTTGCTGATGCCTCCAAAACCTGTTACTTCAGCTACGCCTGCAATACCGGTTAACTGTCGGCCTACTATCCAGTCCTGCATGGTGCGTAAATCCATAGCAGAATATTTTTGTTCACTGCCTTTTTTAGGATGAATTACATACTGGTATATTTCGCCAAGCCCGGTTGTAACCGGCCCCATTTCGGGAGTGCCCAAGCCCTTGGGTATTTCGGTTTCAGCAATTTTTAGTTTTTCGGAAATAAGCTGCCGTGCAAAATAGATGTCCATCTTTTCTTTGAACACAACGGTTATTACACTTAACCCGAATCGGGAAAAGGATCGCATTTCCTCAATGCCCTGAATATTGGAAAGTGCTCTTTCAACCGGGTAGGTAATGAACTGCTCTACTTCCTGCGCAGCCAGTGTTGGGGCACGGGTAATCACCTGCACCTGGTTGTTTGTAACATCGGGCAATGCATCCAGTGGTAATTTAGTGGCACTCCACAGGCCCCAGATAATTAGCGCCAATGTCATCACACCGATTATGAGTTTATTCTTAATACTGAAGTGAATTATTTTATTCAACATGTTTTATCTATTTGGTTATATGCCTGTAGAAGTGAATTATTCTTTCAGCAATTGCAGCCAAAAGGACAGCACAACACAGTGCAATAACAATTATTTTAATAACCCGAATTGCCAAAGGCTGTCTTGCCTTTTTCGCTTTTTTCGTAGTTGCCATTTACAATGGATGAGTGAATGATAGATGCAATACATGCCAAGACATTGGCTATGCAGCAAATTCAACGAAAGGAGTAACTATGCTATTTTAGGAGGTTGCCAAATATTATCATACGCTTCAGTATGAAAGGCGATATTAAAAAGAGGGAATTTTGCAGAAGAAAAAACAAATTTATGTATCTGTACTTTTGAATAAGATGAATAAAACACAGATGCTGCACAGCATGAGCAGGTACAAAATGGAGTGCAAACTTCATTATTATGCTGATGATCTTGATGGGAAGTGGCTGCTGAAATTTTTGTTTGTGCTTTTGAATTACACTCTACACTGTCGCCGCAAGGCAGGCAGGATAAGTACACCATGAAGAAAGCAAGTAAAGTGAATAAAAATTTCATTGTTGCAAATGTAAGGCGAAAAAATTCTTTAGTATAAATAAAAGCCATGCATTAAATCAACAAGGTTGCATTTTTTTATAATCAATATTATAATTACCTGAAATTGAGTTTTAAAACCGGACTATCTATTTTCTTAATTTCTGTATGAGAGCCTTCATTTCAGCAATTTCCCTCTTTTGAGCCTCTATAATGCCATCTGCTAATTTCCTTACTTCAGGGTCTTTTATATTGGCATTTTCGCTTGTCAGTATCGCTGATGAGTGGTGCGGTATCATGGCTTTCATGTATTGTACATCGCCAATAGGTGTTTGTGTCCGTAATCCAGCTAATGTAATAATGAATACAATAATAGCCGAAACAATAATACCGGTATTCAGTTTTTTGTTGGGGTACATTTTCCCCATCATCAGCATCATCACTACTGCCATCGGAGAAATCATCAGCAGGGCCATGTAAATACGGGTAGTACTTACATAAAAATAATTAAGCTGGGTAATGTTTAAAAACATAACACAGTACATGATAATGAATGAGGTAATCATCATTACTGAAAATTTTTTGTAACTCAGAGTAGTTCGATTTATTATTTATTTAAT
>JBATAS010000345.1:0-10450 GCA_049661965.1 Ferruginibacter sp.
GCAGGAGTTTGAGATTTAGGATTTACTGCAGAGAAAACTTTAGGAATTAAACCATCCTTACTCATGCTGTAGAAAACCCGTGATTGTCCCATTAACATCACAAGTATTACAGAAGAATATCCAAAAAGAATGGCCACAATAATTGCACGGTTCAGCCACGGATAATCAGGAGTAACAATACCGGCAGCATTTGCAGTACCCATATGATCAATTGCCACTGCTACAGGCGCTATACCATCTTTTCCGGCAAATGAACTGTAACTGGTAACACCGGTCATAACATGCGCAAACAGAATGTATAGAATTGTACAGATAAGTAATGAGCCAAGAATACCAATCGGCATATTACGCTTCGGATTTTTTGTTTCCTGCGCAGCCGTACTTACTGCATCAAAGCCTATGTATGCAAAAAATACAATGGCCGCTGCTCTTATGATTCCGCTAAATCCAAAATCACCAAAGTTGCCGGTGTTTTCAGGAATATACGGTGTGTAATTTGCTTCATTTATATATTTCCAGCCCAGAAAAATAAAAACCAGCACAACAGTAACTTTAATGGCAACTATGATTGCATTAACAGTAGCACTTTCTTTGGTTCCTTTTATTAATAATAAACTCATTAAAACAATAATGGAAACGGCTGGTAAATTAACAATGCCTCCGTCCCACGGGCCAACAGTTAGATTGTGCGGCAGATAAATATCAAATCCTTCTAAAAATTTAACAAGATAGCGGCTCCAGCTGATACCAACAGTTGCAGCGCCCACAGCATATTCCAACACCAGATCCCAGCCAATGATCCAGGCAATAAATTCACCCATGGTTGCATACGAATAAGTATAAGCACTTCCTGCAACCGGAATCATGGATGCAAACTCTGCGTAACAAAGCCCGGCAAACAAACAGCCAAATGCGGCAACTATAAATGAAATGGTAATGGCAGGGCCGGCATGATTTGCAGCAGCCATACCTGTAATGGAAAATAAACCGGCGCCAATAATGGCACCAATCCCTAAGGCTACCAGTCCGCCGGCACCCAGGGTTCTTTTTAAGGTATGTGAACCGGTTTCAGATGCTTCACTCATCAAAGCATCCATCGGTTTTCTTGCGAAAATACTCATGTAAGTTGGTTTTGATTTTTTTAAATAAACTGAAAAGTAAGCATAAAATTCTTAAATAAACCACCACTGATACTTTTTTGATGCAATATGGACTGTTGTCTGTTATTAAATATTATATTGCGATGCTGTTTTGCAGATATGAAGGTTCATGGAAGCAAAGCGGCTATTTTTATAAATACAATGTTTCAGTTAGATTTGACAATTCATCTTAAAAAATTAAAATGACCAAACGTATTATCGGGTTAATTTCTTTAGGAATGTTTACCGTTCTCGCCATATTGTATTTTCTGCATTTGCAGGAAATTGTAATTATTCCTGAAGTGGTTTTGCTTAGTTTGAGATGGGTTTTTCTTACCTGCATGATCATGTATGCAGTTTATAAAAGAAATCTCACAACATGGATTCTGGTTAGTATGCTGATAGGAGTAGAGATAGGATTAGACTTTCCGGCATTTTCGCAAAACTTGAAAGTGTTGAGCCAGATATTCCTGCGTTTAGTTAAAACGATCATCGCACCCATCTTGTTTGCTACGTTGGTGGTAGGTATTGCCGGTCATTCAAGTTTAAAGCAGGTTGGCCGCATGGGATGGAAATCAATTCTGTATTTTGAAGTGGTAACAACCTTTGCTTTGTTCATAGGTTTACTGGCTATCAATATTTCGGGTGCAGGTAAAGGGATATTATTGCCCGAAGGATTTGTAGAAAAGTTACCTGAAGTTGCTCCGCAGGGATGGCAGGAAGTGGTACTTCATATCTTTCCCGAAAATTTTGCCAAATCATTTTATCATGGAGATGTGTTGCCAATAGTGGTATTCAGTATAATATTTGGTATTGCATTAGCGATGCTTAATGAGGAAAAGAAACGCCCCATGCTAGCCTTTACCGAAAGCCTTGCCGAGACGATGTTTAAGTTTACCAACATCATCATGTACTTTGCCCCTTTTGGTGTTGGTGCAGCCATTGCAGTTACTGTTGGGCATTTGGGAGTTGATGTTTTGGTAAACCTGGTTAAATTACTGGCAACACTTTATGTTGCATTGATTGCTTTCATACTTGTTATTCTGTTACCCGTAGCATTAATTATAAAATTACCGATAAAGCAATTTCTCCGGGCAGCTTCTGAGCCGGTATCTATTGCCTTCGCAACAACCAGTTCCGAGTCGGCCTTACCAATCGCCATGGAAAACATGGAGAAATTTGGAGTGCCCCGTAAAATTGTTTCCTTTGTTTTACCAACGGGCTATACCTTTAACCTGGATGGAACTACATTGTATTTATCATTAGCATCGGTCTTTGTAGCCCAGGCAGCGGGTTTAAATATGAGTTTTGGTGAACAGGTCTTTATGGGTTTAACATTGATGCTGACGAGTAAGGGTGTTGCAGGTGTACCCAGGGCGTCGCTGGTAATTTTATTAGGAACCGCTGCCTCATTTAATTTACCCATGTGGCCGATCATGGCAATACTCGGTATTGATGAACTGATGGATATGGCCCGAACATCGGTAAATGTAACGGGCAATATGTTGGCCAGTTGTGTAATTGCCCGCTGGGAAGGAGAGTTTGATGATAAGAAAGCGCTGGAGTTTCAACCTGATTAACAACGTATTAGATGACAACGGTAATTATGGCTTGCCTTAGTAAGATATTCATTACCATTTTTTCTCTTTAATAAATAATTTATGTTACTGAATATATTACTGGAATTTCATTTTACACAATTATTACAGCCGCAGTGGTATATTCAGAATGGCGGGCTTTGGCTTTTGCTTTTTGTTGTGTTTGCCGAAACAGGATTGTTTGCAGGCTTTTTTCTTCCCGGCGATTCGTTGCTTTTTGTAGGAGGCATTTATGCACATGAAATTACAAGTGCTGAGGGAGTAGTTGGCCCGGGACTTTCACATCAGTTTTTAAACCTGATTGGTCTTGGGGGAATTAACAACCAGTGGGTTGATCTGATTGTACTTATTGCTTTAATAGCAGTTGCCGGTATTATAGGTAATATGGTTGGTTACTGGTTTGGAAGGAAAAGCGGACCGGCTTTATACCGACGAAAAGACAGTTTCTTTTTTAAACAGAAATACCTGCACCAGGCAAAAGATTTTTATGATAAGAACGGCGGCTTCGCCATCATCGTGGCAAGGTTTGTTCCCTTTCTCCGCACGTTTGCACCCATTGTTGCGGGTATTGTGCAAATGGATAAGAAAAAATATTTTTTCTATAATGTTGTTGGATGTATAGCTTGGGTAGTTACCATGGTCTGCGCCGGTTTTTTTCTGAACAAAGCATTCCCTTCGCTGCAAACAAAACTTGAATTGATAGTTATTGTAATTGTGCTGGTTTCTACACTGCCTATAATTTTTAAAGTGATAAAATCCAAAAGAGAAAAAAAGAAGCATGCAAGCTAAGCTGCAAAATCATTCCGTTTTTAATATTGCTGTTTTGGTAGCCGCCCTTGGTTACTTTGTTGATATTTATGATCTGCTGTTATTTGCTATTATCCGCATTGAAAGCCTGGCATCATTTGGTTTATCACCCGAACAGGTAAAAATAGAAGGCGAAGCAATATTGCAATGGCAAATGGCAGGTTTAATGATTGGAGGAATTATTGCCGGTGTTATTGCTGATAAAAAAGGACGATTGACTGTATTGTTTGGATCTATTCTATTTTATTCGCTTGCCAATATTGCCAATGGTATGGTAACAACTGTTGAACAGTATAAGATCATTCGATTTTTAGCAGGCCTTGGTTTGGCAGGAGAGCTAGGAGTTGGTATCACGCTTGTTTCGGAATTAATAAAAAAAGAAAAAAGAGGTATATCTACTTCTTTGGTGGCGGGGATAGGTTTAACCGGTGCCGTTGTTGCCTATTTTATGAAAGAAAATTTTCATTGGCGCACCTGTTATTATATTGGTGGTGCATTGGGAATGCTATTACTGATTTTGCGTATCTCTGTTTTTGAGTCGGGCATGTTTAAGGAAGTAAAAAAGATGGACGTAAAGCGTGGAAACTTTTTCATGTTGTTTAATAATACGGATAGGTTTAAAAGATATTTAACCAGCATCCTTATTGGTTTACCAACCTGGTTTGTGATTGGAGTAATGGTCGCATTCTCAAATGAATTTGGTAAACTGATGGGAATAAAAGAAGACATTGATCCTGGTAAAGCAATCATGTATGCTTATGTAGCCATTTCAATTGGCGATATATTGATTGGTTTTATAAGCCAGTGGCTGAAGAGCCGAAAAAATGCGCTCTATCTTTTTTATGCAATTACAGGGTTGTTTATGGTATTGTTCTTTACGGCCCAGTGGAATGGAACGGCAGCAAAAATGTATTGGATATGTGCCGGCCTTGGTTTTGGTACGGGTTTTTGGGCAATTTTTGTAACCATGGGTGCTGAGCAGTTTGGAACTAACTTGCGTGCCACTGCTGCCACAACAATTCCGAATATGGTGAGAGGTATGCTGGCTGTATTTATTATTCCTTTGTTTAAATGGCTCCGGGGAATGACTGATTATTATACTGGTGGCTGGATTGCAGCTATTATTATCATGGTGATTACTTTAATTGCGGCATATTATACCAAAGAAACCTTTGGTAAAGATTTGAATTATGTAGAAAAATAACTTTGGAAAAATTTCTCATCATACGTTTTTCTTCCATTGGCGATATTGTTTTAACAACGCCGGTTGTACGTTGTTTGCGTAAACAATATCCTGATGCCGAAATTCATTTTTTAACGAAACATAGTTTCAGGAATATCCTCGACCACAATCCGTTTATAAATAAAATACATACTCTTGGCGACAGTTTTGAACTGATGTTACATGAACTGCAAACAGAAGAGTATGATTATATCATCGACCTGCATCATAATTTAAGAACATTACGGATAAAACGTTTTTTAAAAAATGTAAAATCATTTTCATTCAATAAACTGAATGTTGAAAAATTTATTTTCACCAATTTTAAAATTAATACGCTTCCTAAAAAACATATTGTTGACAGATATATAGAAACAGTTACTTCCTTAGGCGTTGTCAATGATGGTATGGGACTGGATTATTTTATTCCGAAAATGGATGAAATAAAAAAAGATGATATTCCCACATCACATATGCATGGTTATATTGCCATAGTTATTGGCGCAGCGCTGGCAACTAAAAAACTTCCGCTGCATAAACTGAAAGCACTGTGTGCAGCAATAGATCATCCAATTATTCTATTAGGTGGTAAGGAAGACTATGAAGAAGGAAAGGAAATAGCTAAAGTTGATGAAATAAAAATTTACAATGCATGCGGCAAATTTAATCTGAATGAATCTGCTGACCTCGTAAAAGGAGCAAAACTTGTAATATCACATGACACAGGACTGATGCATATTGCAGCAGCTTTGCAAAAGCCTGTTATATCAGTTTGGGGAAATACAGTGCCGGCTTTTGGCATGTATCCTTATTACGGTAGCCGGAGCAATAAAGAATACGATGTGGTGGAAATAAATAAACTCTGGTGCAGGCCATGCAGTAAAATCGGGTACAAAAAATGTCCTAAAGGCCACTTTAAGTGTATGGAAAAAATTGATGTTAACGATATTGTAAATCTGGTAAAGAAACGCCTGTAGAAATAATAATTGATGTTGTTTTGGGTTATAGTTTTTAATCGTATGATCAGATATTTTCTATTTATATTTTTTTTATCAGTAAGCAGTATATGTGTTGCTCAGTTTACGGTTACTGTAAAATGGCAATCGAAAAAGCCAGGTAACAGCAGCGATACTATTTATTATAACCCCGAACAAAAACTTACCTGGGCAGATTTTAAAGGCAGGCCCGATGCAGCAAGTCCTGCGGCAGCCATTACAGAATCAGGTTTTGGATACCGGATGTCGATGAATTCGATCAATAATAAAACGGATGTAGTAATTACTGTATTCTGTTACTTCAATAAGAAAAAATCATGGGTTAAAAAGAATATGGATACTGACTATGCATTGGTGCATGAACAACATCATTATGATATCACCTATATTAACACCTGCCTGTTTGTACAAAAATTAAAAGAAGCTCAGCTTAACAAGGGTAATTTTAATTACGTAGTCGAAAAAATTCATGACGAATGTTTTGATGCCTTAAGTAAAATGCAGAATGATTACGATGGCCAGACTTCCAATGGCAGGATACCCCGCATGCAAATAATCTGGAATAAAAAAATTGATACACAGTTGGCCACTCTTGTTATAGATTAACGATAAGTACCGGTATTTTTAATTCATGCCTTACCGTATTTACTGTTTCGCCATAAATAAAATCCTGTAGCCCGGTATGTCCATGTGCTCCCATAACCAGCATATCGGCTTTTACTCCTTTTGCAATCCGCACAATTTCCTTTGCCCTGTTTTTATAACCCAGAAATCCTTCGGCAGTAAAACCTCTTGCCTGTAATTGCTGAACATAAGAATCCATACGCTCTTTATCTTTTCTCGATTCGTAATCATCACTTTCATCTCCAAACAACCTGGCGGATGCACTTTCAACAATATGTACCAAAAGATAATGCGTATCAGCTTTACCCTGGCCAATGGCATAAGCCAGTAACCTGTCATCGTTTTCACTAAAATCGAGTGCAATGGCAATCTTATTAAAAATAGGAATCTCCAGCTGTTTAATATCAGTTGCGCCTGAATGTATTTTTATAGAAACCGGTTTTTGGGTTTTGGTTATAAATGGATTGATGATAATGTAAACTAACAACGCCATACAAATTAAAGCACCAGCACTTAATAAAATCTGTTGCCATAAAGCACCGGTTGTAAATACATCTCCCATTTCATTTACCAGCATCTTTAAGTTTAAGTAAACCAGAACTGATGCTATCAGCCACGCCGCAATTTTTTGAAGCGGATTAATGGCAAATTTGCCCATTGTTTTTTTGTCACTAACAAAATGTATTAACGGAATTATAGCAAAGCCCAGTTGCAAACTCAAAATTACCTGGCTTAATATCAGCAAGGCATCTACATTTTCTTCTCCATAAATAATGATGACAATTAATGCCGGTACAATGGCAACCAACCTGGTAATTAATCTTCTCAATATAGGGTTGATTCTAAGACTTAAATACCCTTCCATAATAATTTGTCCCGCCAGCGTGCCCGTAATGGTACTGCTTTGGCCGGCAGCAATTAATGCAACAGCAAAAAGTATGGGAGCCAGGTTACCAAGGAACTGTGGCAGTAAACGATGTGCGTCTTTAATTTCAGCAACATCAGAGTTTCCGGTTTTAAAAAATACCGAAGCAGCCACAACCAGTATAGCAGCATTAACAAAGAAAGCAAGGTTTAAAGCAATGGTGGTGTCTATGCGGTTAAATTTGATAGCCTGCCGTATACCGGCATCGGTTCTGTCAATTTTACGGGTTTGTACCAATGCGGAGTGTAGGTACAAATTATGCGGCATTACGGTTGCGCCAATAATTCCGATAGCAATGTACAATGCTTCATCATTCATTGCTGTAGGAATGAAACCAGTTGCCAGTTCGGCCATATCTGGTTTAGCTAAAATTATTTCTATTAAAAACGAAATACCAATTACACCTACAAGACTTATGATGAAAGCTTCCATTTTACGAATGCCCAGGCGTTGCAGGTAGAGTAAAAGAAATGTATCTAAAACAGTTATGGAAACACCCCAGATCAACGGCAGTCCGGTAAGTAATTGAATTCCGATTGCCATACCTAAAACTTCGGCCAGGTCGCAGGCGGCGATGGCAATCTCTGCCAACAGGTATAAAACAAAATTTACTGCACGGGGATATGTTTCTCTGTTTGCTTGTGCAAGATCTCTACCTCTCACAATTCCCAATCTTGCCGATAGCCCCTGCAGCAATAATGCCATCAGGTTACTCATCAATAAAACCCAGATCAGTGTATAACCAAACTTGCTTCCGCCTGCCAGGTCAGTAGCCCAGTTACCAGGATCCATGTACCCAACGCTTACTAAATAGGCGGGGCCTAAAAAAGAAAATATTCTGCGCCAGCCTGTTTTTTTTACGGTGGTATCAACGGTTTCATGTACTTCGCTTAACGAAGCATCATTATTTTTTTTACTGAGCATAATGTACAAATACATTTTTAGCAACCTGCTCACTGATGATGCAGTTGTTTTGTTTTAAAACTTTTATTTCAAGCGATCCATCAAACTCAAATTTCTTAAGTACTGTAATCTGCGTAGCTAAAGCAATATTATAGTGTTCAAGCATTTCCAGCATTTGTGCAGTTTGGTTGCCTACTGAACTAACGGTAACTTTTTTGTTTAACGGAATTTCAGAAAGGCTTTGCTGTTTAATTACCGGAATCTTTCCGTGTTTATCCGGAATAGGATCTCCATGTGGATCGAATGACGGGTTGCCCAGGAAATTGTCGAGCCGGTGAATAAGTTCATCGCTGCTGATATGCTCAAGCTCTTCTGCAATAGAATGCACTTCATTCCAGCTGAATTTTAATTTCTCTACCAGAAAAAATTCCCATAACCGGTGTTTACGTACAACATCCAAGGCTGCTTTTTTTCCGGCATCATTTAATTTAAATCCTTTATAACGTTCATACTGCAGGAGTTTTTTTGTTTTTAATTTTTTAAGCATATCTGTTACAGATGCAGGTCTGGTTTGCATTTCGGCAGCCAGCGAATTGGTATTAACCAGCCCGGTTTCCTGTTGCAGATGATAGATACTCTTTATGTAATTCTCTTCGCTTATTGTATAACTCATAAGGTTTAAAAATAAATTTAGACAAATCTAAAAATAATATTCATATAAACAAAATAATAAGCCATTATAAAAAAGATGAACAATCGTTAAATTGCAGTAAAAGCAAATTATGAGAAAACAAATTAGTTCCGGATCTCCCTGGGAAGACGTACTGGGTTATTCACGTGCGGTAAGGGTGGGGAATATTATTGAAGTGGCCGGCACAACGGCTATGGACGGAGATAATTTAATTGGCAAGGGCGATATGTATGCTCAAACCGTTTTTATTTTAAAGAAAATAGAAATGGCCCTGCTTAAGGCCGAGGCTACATTGAATGATGTAGTGCGAACAAAAATCTATGTTGTTGATATCAATAAATGGGAGGAAGTAGCAAAAGCACATGCCGAATTTTTTAAGGAAATAAAACCTGTTTCCACAATGGTAGAGGTGCGGAGGCTGATTAAAGCCGAACTATTAGTTGAAATTGAAGCAACAGCTATATTAGATGTGCACTAAACTGTATAGTTTGCAAATCAATTTGTGTAAATTTTCCATTAATATTGCGACTTAAACAATTTTAACCCATTATGAATTTTTCTTCTTTTAATGTTCCTTATCCTGTTGATGAGCAGTATGGTAAACGTGTAGCTTATTTTTCAATGGAATTTGCAATTAGTCAGCCTCTAAAGATTTATAGCGGCGGACTTGGATTTTTGAGTGGCTCACATATGCGTAGTGCATATGAATTACGCCAGAATCTTATTGGTATTGGTATTTTATGGAAGTATGGTTATTATGATCAGGCCCGTAATCAGGATCAGACTCTGCAAGTGCAGTGGAATGAAAAAATCTACAATTTTCTGGAAGATACTGGTATCAAGTTCCAAATCGATATTCATGAACATCCTGTTTGGGTTAAGGTTTGGTATCTCAATCCCGAAACTTTCAAATCGGCACCTTTGTTTTTATTAAGTACCGATTTACCCGAAAACGATTATGTTTCGCAAACCATTACTCACCGTTTATACGATGCAAACGTAGCTACTAAAGTTGCTCAGTTTATTTTACTGGGTGTTGCGGGTGCTAAATTGATTGATGAATTAAATTTTAATCCGGAACTGTATCATTTAAATGAAGCACATGGAATAAGCGCAGCATTTTATCTGTATAAAAAACTGGGTAGCATGGAAGAGGTTAAAAAGCGTTTGGTCTTTACAACACATACACCCGAAGAAGCCGGTAATGAAAAACATGATATTCATCTTTGTGAAAAGATGAGTTATTTCTGTGGCATGAAACTGGATGATGTCAGAAGACTTACCGGCATGAAAGGTGATCTTTTTAATCATTCACTTGCGGCATTACGAATTGCCAAGCTTGCAAATGGTGTAAGCCAGTTGCATGGAGAGGTAAGCCGTAAACTGTGGAGTAAATATGAAGATATCTGCGAAATAAAAGCAATCACCAATGCACAAAACTGGCAGTATTGGGCCGATAAGCAATTATACCGTTTTATGGATGCTCATAATGAAGATGGTTTTATTGACAGGAAAAGATACTTAAAGAAACGTGCCTTTGATGTGG
>JBATAS010000346.1:0-3220 GCA_049661965.1 Ferruginibacter sp.
TTATATACCTATGCACATAACAGCAGCAATTATGTAAAAGCTGTTGCCGATTTTTTTGGTCCTGCAAAATTAAACGACTGGGATTGGTATAACAGTTATAATATTTTCCTGGGTAAGGCAATTAAGGATATACTGATTCAATATAACAATTCCGCATGGGATGTTCCGTTGTATGAATCTAACAGCCCGTACTCAGTTGCCACTGCACAGTCAAAGCCAACAATCATTTTCCATGGTACAGTTGATGTTATTGTGCCCTTGCATCAAAGCCAATGGCTGAAAGGCCGGTTGAATACGCTGGGTGTGCCTCATGAATATTATGAGTATTTCGACGGACATGGTTTTAACGCCGGAAATACAGATGACGCTCTAAATAAAACGGTAACTTTTTTAAAAACACATTTGAAGTAAAGAAAAAGCCCGTTAACAACGGGCCTTTTTTTATACGAATTCAGTTGTTAAAATCCTTCCTGGATATTCTTCCAAAGCTTTTTCCAAACAATCCATAGCAGCATTGATGGCATCAACATTTATAACATAAGCAAGCCTTACTTCATTTTTACCCAGGCCTACTGTACTGTAAAAACCTGTTGCAGGGGCTAGCATTACCGTTTGATTGTTATAAGAAAATGATTCCAGCAACCACTGGCAGAATTTATCCGAATCATCAATGGGTAGTTTTGCCATGGCATAAAATGCACCGCCGGGATTAGGGCAATAAACACCGGGCATGGCATTAAGCCGGCTGATAATTAAATCGCGGCGTTCCCTGTATTGAGCTTTTGTCTTATCAAAATAATCATCCGGCAAATCAACAGCCGCTTCGCCCAATATCTGTGCAAAAGATGGTGGACTCAGTCTTGCCTGTGCAAACTTCATAACTGCATCAAGCAGCTCTTTGTTTTTTGTAACAAAAGCGCCAATGCGGCCGCCACAGGCGCTGTAACGCTTGCTGATGGTATCCATTAACACTACATTATCTTCTACGCCTTCTAAATGCATGGCACTTGTAAATTCGCCATCGTAACAAAATTCACGGTAAGCCTCATCGGCAAATAGAAATAAATTATGTTTAAGGATAAGGTTTTTTAACACCTGCATTTCTTCGGCACTGTATAAATACCCGGTTGGATTATTGGGATTACAGATGACAATTGCTTTTGTTTTTTCGGTGATGGCTTGTTCAAAATCTTTTATGGGTGGTAAGGCAAAGCCTGTTTCAATAGATGATGAGATTGGTTTAACCGATACGCCTGCAGCAATCGCAAAACCATTATAGTTTGCATAAAATGGTTGAGGAATGATCACTTCGTCGCCGGGATCCAGACAGGCCATAAAACCAAAAAGGATGGCTTCGCTGCCTCCGGTTGTTACAATGATCTGGTCTGGATTTACATGAATATTATTTTTGACATAATACTCAGTAAGTTTTTTCCGGTAGCTTTCATTACCTGCGCTGTGGCTGTATTCCAGTACCTTAAAATCTGAATGCCTGACTGCATTTAAACATACTTCCGGAGTTTCTATATCCGGCTGACCAATATTTAAATGATATACTTTGGTTCCTCTTTTCTTTGCAGCTTCTGCGTAAGGAACCAGTTTGCGGATGGGAGAGGCCGGCATTTCTTCGGCCCGTTTACTTATTTTCAGCATGAAACAAAGTTATAAGTTATTGGGTATAAGTTATAATACCATCTTTATTTATTATGTCAATAAGAGTAAATAATTAATTATTTAGATGGTATTATGCCGATAGTAAACTGATTGAGACTAATTATTGGTATAATCGGCATAAGTTTGCCCATGCAAATTTTCGAAGCAAATAATCGCATCATCATTACCTGCAGCAACCGCCTGTCGCCTTGCCTGCAACTGGAAGTAGCCGAACTAGGCTTTAAACCCGAACGCGTTTTTAAAACCGGTGTGGAGTTAAAAGGAACTTTACAGGATTGTATTCGCCTGAATTTAAATCTGCGTTGCGCCAGCCAGGTATTATTTTCTTTAAAAGAATTTAAAGCCGATAATGCCGATGAACTGTATAATACATTGATTGATTTTTCCTGGGAAGATGTGATTGCGATAGATGGATATTTTTCCATCAGCAGCAATGTGAGTAACGATACCATTAATAATTCATTATTCGCCAATGTAAAAGTGAAGGACGCCATTGTTGACCGGTTCCGTAATAAAACCGGCGAAAGGCCCGACTCGGGCCCAATGCTGGATAAGACTGTTATTCATTTATACTGGAAAGAATCGCTGGCCGAAATTTTTATTGATACATCTGGTGAAACTTTATCTAAACATGGTTACAGAAAAATCCCCGGCAAGGCTCCTATGCTGGAATCGCTGGCAGCAGCTACTTTGCTGGCAACTAAATGGGATAGAAAATCTGTTTTAATAAATCCCATGTGTGGCTCGGGCACTGTTGCTATTGAAGCGGCTTTGCTGGCAACCAACCGAAAACCGGGATTGTTGCGTTTTAACTATGCTTTTATGCACTTGATTGGGTACGATGAAAAAATATATATGGATGAATTCAGCAAACTGGAGAAACAGGTTGCAGAAGTTGATGGCCTGAAAATTATTGCAACAGATATCAGCGAAGATGCGGTAAACATTTCAAAAGTGAATGCAGGCATTGCCGGCGTGGAAGAATATATTGAGTTTGCTGTCTGCGATTTTGAAGAAACTACCATCCCCGAAGGAGAAAGCGGTATTGTTTATTTTAATCCTGAATATGGCGACAGGTTGGGAGTTGAAGCCGAACTGGAAATCACTTATAAACGTTTGGGAGATTTTTTAAAGAAAAAATGCAAGGGGTATTTTGGATATATTTTTACAGGTAATTTAGAATTAGCAAAAAAGATTGGCTTAAAGCCAAACAGAAGAATAGAATTTTATACAAGCAAGATAGATTGCCGGTTGCTGGAGTATGAATTATATAGCGGGACGAAAAGGATAGAGAAGGTATAATCAGTATGAAGTATTTACTTCATCATTTTAAGTGAAGATAACTTACCTGCATCTTTTTATAGTTCTCATCAAGATAAGTAGTTCTTGGTTGGTTATATGTATGAGAATCAGAGCTTGCATTTAAATGATAAACCACTTTGTACACTGTTTTCGTCACTGCTGCTTTTTTTATCAATTGATCTAAATATTTTATAACAGCATTGTGTTTAGCCTGGCTATCCATTCTTGCAGCAGGGTTATTCAG
>JBATAS010000347.1:0-3608 GCA_049661965.1 Ferruginibacter sp.
CCGCCTGCACAAAAGAAAGCGTTAATAATAACAACACAACAACAGTTATACGCTACCAGTTTACTGCAACGCTGGCGGGCAATTACAGTTTTGAGGGTGATGCTGATACCGTTCATTTTTCGGAAACGGTAAATACTGCCAGTTGGTCAAAAACGGTAACGGTTCAAAATAACAGTGCTGTGCAGAATGCTACGGTAACTGTATTTCCACCGGTTGACTGGTTAGGTACCACTAACGAAACAGATGTAACACTGAAGATATTTATTGATGATGTAGAAAAAGCTTCGGGCAGTGCCCATTTTATTGCTATTGACCGG
This sequence comes from Ferruginibacter sp., assembly GCA_049661965.1. Lineage (GTDB taxonomy): Bacteria > Bacteroidota > Bacteroidia > Chitinophagales > Chitinophagaceae > Ferruginibacter. The sequence goes on from JBATAS010000347.1 coordinate 318, forward strand.
CCCGCTGGTCTTACAGTATCAACTACTTACTAAACAGGCTGTGTTGCTGTAATAATTTCTTACTTGCTTTTTTTGCAACTGCTGAGCAAAGCCGCAGAATGGTGCCACAGCAAAAAGTAATATAAAAGAATCTTTTGCCGCTTTGGATAGGTTTATTACCGGGTAAGCATTTTTTAAATTTTATTTAGTATTATTGAAATTGATTTCTCTGAAACAATCAAATTAATACCACATGAAAAAGTTTACTTGCCTTGTTTTACTGATTTTTCTATTTGCAACGAAGGCCACTGTTTTTGCCCAGACCATGAGCCGGCAGGAGAAAACAGATTATATCTGCAGCTATAAATGGTTTTTGCGCCGCTACGAAGCCGAGGGAAAATTTTACACAACGCCTAAAGAATACCAGGGCAGCTACATGGTTTTTTTGCCTAACGGTAAAATGTATTACCATAAAAAAGGCGATAATGAAAGTAGCAAAACCCGTTACGACTGGAAATTACAGGGCAATGATATTGTGTTTACCACGCATGAAAATGAAAGGGGCAGTTTTAATTTTGAGCTCACCGATTTTATCGGGTACAAAGTTTATATTAAACATAAGAGTGGGCCGTATGCAGGGCTTATGTATGTTTGGGAACAGGCCGAAAAAAGACCGGCAAACAGTAATGATGACATTTCGGGTGGCGGATCTGCTAACAAATTCGACTTTTCTACAGCAGCCCGCTTTGTTGATTCGGTAAACAAATGGATCAGGTATGCAAATATTGGTTTTGGCGATGGTGACAAAAGCTACCGCATGGCAGTAACGGGTAAAACAAGTTTTGAAAGAAGCTCACTGGAATTTGTTGTAAAAGATGATAAGATACAGCTGCGTATGAACATTCCGTTGAATGGCACCTGCGATTATGGTTTAACAAATGTTGATGCAAAACTGAGCGGACAATATGGAACGGGCCCCAAATATTTTTATGTTGCCTTTAAATACTTTCGTGAATGTAATGATATCAGGTATCAGAATATTTATGTGTTTTTTAACCGGGAGGTTGATAACGAAAAAGAACGGCAGGCGGCGGTAGAAGCTGCGTTTAAGAAATACTGTACCAGGTAAAGACATCGAACATTAAAAGCAGGTGTTTAATCTTTGTGTTAAATCCATGGGCCCTTCCTGCCTGAGTACTGTTTAGTTTCCCGATCAAAAAATTGAGTGAAGGCAAAAAATGAACAAAAAACCTGAAATTTTTTTACCAATAATTTATCGGCACCAACCTTAATTTCTGTTTAACTTTCCGGCATGAAATATTTTGTTGTACTGCCGTTGCTTTTTGCGGTAAACAGTTTGTTTGCTCAGGCCGATAAACCATTTATTAAATTAGTAGAGCCACGTAAAACAGCGGTTGATACCAAGGCAAGCCGCCAGTTTATTATTGGCAGTACCTGCAAAACCTGCAGCCTTACCATTAACGGCCAGGAAGTAAAAGTGTACAACACGGGTGGTTTTGCTTACGAACTTAATTTAATACCCGGCGATACAGCTTTCAGCATTATTGCTTTTGCCGCACCCGATAAATCAACCGAAAAAAAAATAACCTATAGTTATTCCCTGCCATTGCCGCCCGATACCGTTAACACACTGGATATTGCAAGTATTGAAACATTTCCCGAAGGCAATTTATTTGTAATGCCCGGCGACAGAATAAAATTTAAAGTAAAAGCATTAACGGGCTGCACGGTTATGGCCAACGGTAATATTCCTTTATACGAAATGACCGGAAATAAAATGCCGGGCATTTACCAGGGCGAATACGTGATAAAGGAAACAGATAGTTTTCTGGTGAGTAAGTTACCCATCAGCATTACCGATAAAACAGGCAACACTGTTACCAAAACAACCCGTAACCGGGTAAGTATGTTTGGTCCGCTGGCACCCAATGTGGCCGTAACAAAAGGCAGGCTGGCACACCTGTTGTTTGGCCTGGGCGATGACCGTTTGGGCGGAGCCAAGATTGGTTATATAGATTCGGCCGTACAGTTAAATATTGTGGGTAAGGTAGATAAACTGTATAAAGTTAAGCTGAGTAAAACCCGTACTGCTTATATTGATGATGATGCCGTGGATTTTTTACCCAAGGGAACATTTACACCCGAATCGCTTACCAACAAATGGATGATTTTTGGCGACAGCCTGTACGATTATGTGCAACTGGGTTTATCAGCCAGACTGCCTTACCAGAGTTTTCAGCTGATTGATCCGTCGAAGATTGTAGTTGATGTTTTTGGCGCTACCAATAATACCAACTGGATAACACAGCTGGAAAATGCAAAGGAAATAAAAAATGTTTTTTACGAGCAGGTAGAGGATGATATCTTCCGCATTAGCATTGAACTTAAACATGCACAGCATTGGGGCCACAGTATTTATTACCGCGGCAATACGCTTACCATAAAAATAAAACGGCAGCCACAAAATTTAGCGTTACATAATTTAACCATTGCCGTTGATGCCGGGCATGGTGGCAGCAATACCGGTGCCGGCGGACCAACAGGTTCATCAGAAAAAATGCTGGCGCTGGCTATGTCGCTTAAGGTTCAAAAATTACTGGAGACCGAAGGCGCCAAAGTAATTATGACCCGTACTGCCGAAAAGTTTTTTGATAATAAAGAACGTATTTTATTTTACCGCGACAGTGTGCCCGACCTGCTCATCAGCATTCACCTTAACTCGGCCGGCGACCCCATACGTGCCGGAGGCACCAGTACCTTTTACCGCTATATTGGTTTCCGTAATCTCAGCAACAGTATTTACAAACGTATGCTGGAGCTTGGGTTAAAAGATTACGGCAACAACGGCAGTTTTAATTTTATGTTGAACAGCCCCATTGAATATCCCAATGCATTGGTGGAAATGCTTTTCCTCAGCAATCCTGCCGAGGAGGCACTGATACTGGATGAAGGATTTCAGCAGCAGGCAGCAGTGAAGATTGTGCAGGGAATAAAGGATTTTTTAAACAGTTGTAAAATGCCTTAACGTACTTTGTGATTTTTTTCTTTGCGTGCCTTGTGGTTAAATTAACCTGAGCGGAGTTGAAGGGTTAGCACAAAGTATTGTAAGAAAAAAAGATTCCTCAACCCCGAAATATTTTATCTGTTATCTTACTAAATTCGAACTTCAACTTTTAATAATTTTTATATGAGCAACTTAGTAAAAGAATTCAACGACTACCGCACAAAAATGAACGAGGTTATTTTAAGCAAGGATAATCTTGTAATAAAAAGACTGTGGAATTTAGATAC
>JBATAS010000348.1:0-39119 GCA_049661965.1 Ferruginibacter sp.
CCGTTAAACAGGTTGCCCACCGTATGGCGCATTGCTGGCGGGTTTGGGGCGAACGCTATGATTATTTTGCAACGGCAAATGATGCACAGGTATTTTATGATGAGTTGGTGTACTCTATTTTAAACCAGGCATGCGTACCAAACAGTCCGCAGTGGTTTAACACAGGTTTGCATGAAGTGTATGGTATTACCGGTAAGCCACAGGGACATTATTATGTAGATGCAAAAGATGGCCAGTTAAAAAAATCGGCCAATGCTTATGAACGTCCGCAACCACACGCCTGTTTTATTTTAAGTGTGAATGATGATTTAGTTAATGAAGGCGGCATCATGGATTTGTGGGTTAGGGAAGCAAGGATATTTAAATACGGCAGTGGTGTGGGTACTAACTTCAGCAGCATACGTGGCGAAGGAGAGAAGTTGAGCGGCGGCGGTACGTCAAGCGGTTTAATGAGCTTCTTAAAAATTGGCGACCGTGCAGCAGGTGCTATTAAAAGCGGCGGAACAACAAGAAGGGCAGCCAAAATGGTTTGTCTTGATCTGGATCACCCCGAAATTGAAAAATTCATCAACTGGAAAGTTGAAGAAGAAGATAAAGTGGCTGCCTTGATTGCTGCAGGTTATGCAAGCGATTATGAAGGCGAGGCTTACCGTACCGTGAGCGGACAAAACAGCAACAACTCCATCCGCATACCAAACGAGTTCTTTAATGTGTTGGATGAAGAAGGAGAGTGGGAGTTGAAAGGAAGAAGCGATGGCAGGGTGATGAAGAAAGTTGAAGCCAAAAAATTATGGGAGCAGATCACATATGCCGCATGGCGTTGTGCTGACCCCGGTACACAATACGATACTACTATTAATGAGTGGCATACCTGTCCCGAAGGTGGTCCTATCAGGGCATCAAATCCTTGCAGTGAATATATGTTCCTCGATAACACAGCGTGTAATTTAGCCAGTGTTAATCTTCGCCAGTTTTTTGATGAGAGTAACAACATGTTTGATGTTGCAGGATTTGAACATACCTGTCGCTTGTGGACTACAGTATTGGAGATATCGGTTTTAATGGCGCAGTTCCCTTCAAAAGAAGTAGCGCAACTTTCTTACGATTACAGAACGTTGGGGTTGGGTTTTGCAAACCTTGGTTCTATGCTGATGGTAAGCGGTATTCCTTACGACAGCGAAGAAGCAAGAGGAATTGCAGGTGCTATCACCGCCATCATGACCGGCGTGTCTTATAAAACATCTGCAGAACTTGCAAGCTTCCTTGGCGCATTTGATAAGTACGAAGAAAATAAAACACACATGTTGCGTGTTATGCGTAACCACCGTGCCGCTGCTTATGATGCAAGTGATGCTTATGAAGGCATTGAAATAAAACCACAGGGTATCAACGCAAAATACTGTCCTGATTATTTATTGAAGGCTGCTACCAAAGCATGGGATGATGCAGTACAGTTAGGAGAGAAATACGGTTACCGTAATGCTCAAACAACGGTTATTGCACCAACAGGCACCATCGGTTTGGTTATGGATTGCGATACCACCGGTGTTGAACCTGATTTTGCTTTAGTGAAGTTTAAAAAATTAAGCGGCGGTGGTTATTTCAAAATAATTAACCAAAGCGTACCACAGGCATTACGTAATTTAAAATACAGCGAAACCGAAATTGAAGAGATAGTTGCGTATGCAAAAGGTCATGCTTCACTGGATAAGTCTCCGTTCATCAATACCAAAACATTGTTGGAGAAAGGATTTATACAGGAAGATATTGATAAACTGAACAGTGTGCTTGGTGCTGCATTTGAAATAGGATTTGTTTTTAACGCCTATACTTTAGGTGAAACCTGTTTAGAGCGTTTGGGTTTTAAACCGGATCAGTACAACGATTATGGCTGGAGTCTGCTGGAAGCACTTGGTTTCAGCGATGAAGAAATTGAAGCAGCCAATATATATATATGTGGTACCATGACAGTGGAAGGTGCTCCTTATTTAAAAGAAGAACATTTAGCGGTTTTTGATTGCGCCAACAAATGCGGACAGATTGGTGAGCGTTTCATTCATGCACACGGACATATCCGCATGATGGGTGCTGCACAACCTTTCTTAAGCGGTGCTATTTCTAAAACCATCAACCTGCCAAATGAAGCAACGCAGGAAGAAATTGCAGATTCGTACAGGTTGAGTTGGGAACTTGGTTTAAAAGCATGTGCTTTATATCGTGATGGTTCTAAATTATCTCAACCATTAAGCAATAAAAGCGATAAGAAGAAAAAACTGGATGAGCCCATCAGCGAAGAAAAAGCAGCAGCATTGGCCGCAGATATTTCCAGCATGGTTGATATGGGTAAACTCACCATTGATGACCTGCTTGATGAAATGAACAAACGTGTACAGAACAGTGCCGATACAACATTGAAGCGCCAGTTGGCCATGATCGTTGAAAGACGTGCATTGCCTGCCAAGCGCCGTGGCTTTACACAAAAAGCAAAAATAAACGGACAGGCATTGTTCCTGCGTACCGGTGAATATAACGATGGTACATTAGGAGAAATTTTTATAGACATGGCCAAGGAAGGCGCTACCATGCGTAGTATGCTCAACTGTTTTGCCATTGCCATTTCCATCGGCCTGCAATATGGTGTGCCTTTAGAAGAGTATGTTGAGAAATTTGTGTTCACCCGTTTTGAGCCAAGCGGCATGGTTGACCATCCGAATATCAAGAGTGCAACATCCATCATTGATTTCATCTTCCGTTCGCTGGCGTATGAATATTTAGGCCGCAACGACCTGGTTCATGTACTGGATGCACCTGAATTGCAAAACCTGGGCAATGAAGCATGGGATGAAAATTCTCCAACTATCGGCGACCGCAAGCCGGAGCTTAGCGAAGTGAGGGTGATTGGCGGAGCAAAAGGCTCAACAGAAACAGCGCCTGCAAAACAGCAGCACCGCGTTGCACATAAAAAAGCCGAAGGCGGCATGGATGCAGTAAATGCAGCAGCCAAAAGCATGCAGAGCGATGCACCGGCTTGTAACACCTGCGGACATATAACCGTACGCAGCGGCACTTGCTACAAGTGTTTGAATTGTGGAAACAGCATGGGCTGCAGTTAATTTAGTTTGTTAAGCACAAGCATATAAAAGGCGCCACTCAATTGAGTGGCGTTTTTGTTTTAGTGCTGTCATGTCGACGAAGGAGACAGCTGCCGGTTAAAGTTGCAGTGATGATGTTACCAGCATTTGTTCAATGTTCAACATCGTTGTGTCACTCCCTTGTACGACATACCATTGGGGAGCTTTTACCGAAGTGGAGTTGGAAGATATTTAGGGAAGAGTTGCGTATATTTATGTGTTATAGGCAATCTTATACAAACATCCGTATGACAAGAATAATTCTCATATTGTTAGCTTTTACAACTTTCAATTACTCTTGTAAAACGGACACATCCCATGGAACACGTAACGCAACTAAAGACTCTCTTCTTAAAAAATACATTTCAATAGTTGACACACTGCCATATCATGATACAAGTACCATTGAATATAAATTGTTAAAAGCATATTCTTTGAATGATACCAATACCCTCGAAAAGCTTGTGGAGTTTTTCGAAAATATAAACACAACAGTTGACTGGCAGATTAATATAGACTCTTGTGTTAAACAACAAGCATTTAAAGATATAAGCTCAGAAGAAAAATATCGGTTTAATTATTCATCAGCATTTTGCCCTTATACGACTTCGTCAACAATAATAAAATACAAGGATTCAACAATACTAAACACAATTGTCTATCAATATGCTTGGGACACCGTGCCTTGTAAAATTATTGATCAATCTAGAGTTACTATTGACAGTATTAGTTGGGCCAAATTTAAAAAATTATTAGAGGTTGCTGACTTTTGGGGTTTAAAACCAGACAATGGAAAGCATGGAGTTGACGGAAGCACATTAAAAGTTTATGGCTTTAAAAAAGGAACAAACTATGATTGGAATCCAGACAAATCAAGTTTTATTTCACGCTGGAGTCCTGCATATAATTCAATTTTAAACAGCTTTATTCTTTTACTAGAATACTCAAAGACAAAAAAAGGTTGTATTTGGGCTTCGTAAAGGCTGCCTATAACATTGGGTTTTGTGCAAGGCTGGCAGGACGTTGTCCTGCCCAAGCGGCATTAACTTTGCCGGGCATTTGTTCGGGGCTCGGCAAGCAATGCTCGGCTTTTATTTGTTATCCTCAACTTTAATAATTCTGCCGAGCGGCAGCAATTCTAGAGAGACAATCTTGATCCATGAGAATGATATTAATGGTTTCATTTCTACTTAGTTTCTGTTTTTGTGGGCAGGGGCAAACTGCTGGTATTAATCTATCTGAATATTTAAAACCGAAATGCGATACTTTATTTTACAATTGTATTTACAATTCTTTCCACGCCTCAGGTTTGCACGACACAATAAAATTAGTTTGGAGGAAAATTCCCATTGAAAGAGACACTGCTTACTATATTTCAAGTGCCGACGACAAGATTGGAATTTGGGCTCAATTGGCAAGCTTTTCTGGTTCTGCAATGATTTTTAAGAATGATTCGGTATGGTTAGCATCACTTACCGAAAATCAAAGTCCGACTGAATTGACAAAGGATAATTTCAATCATATTCTACCACCAAATTTAAAGTTTCCTAAACCCTTCGATCTGGCTAAATTGAAATGGAGCTTTGTGATGGAAATTTTTATAAAGGATTTTCAATTTGAAGACATCTCTATTGGTAATACTGTTTTAAAAAAATGTCTCAGGCTTAACTTAATCGTGTATGACAGGTCAACAAAGCCAGACAAAGCAACTGTGTGGTTAAATCGAGATTACGGAACCGTAAAATGGATTCGCACAACAGGCCGAGTAGAAGTTTTAGATTTGGATCGTTTCAAAAAGAACTGCCGCTAACTCAGTTGTGCAAGGCTTCTCCGCCGCAGGTCTTCTTCACAATCTTCGCCGTCGCCTGTTTTTATAACCAACGACGAATAACTGATTTCAACTGTTACTTCTTCCTCACAAAATCCCTTAAATAACTACAGCTACCAAAAGCCTCTTTATAAAAAGGAGTAGCGCTGTACTCTTTTACAAACTGCGGAAAATAGGTATTGTTTTTAAACAAAGGCCAATAACTTTTCTGGGCAACTTCGTATTGATTCCAGTTGGTTTCATACTCACTGTACTGCGGCTCATGTACCTGCTTTTGAGCACATTTAGCCATCATAAATAAACAACGTGCTTTAAAATTTTTATCGGTTGATGCATTCATGGCTTTTTCAAAATATTCTTGCGCTTTAAACGCTCCGTAATATTCTTTTTGAAAAGCGGTGGCATCCTTCGGAATAAAATAACCATCGCTGCCACTGCGGAAATATTGCACCAGTTCCCAGGCGTGGCCATAATAGGTGATGTTATACATGCCCAGCGCCAGTTTGTAATAAGTTTTTGCGGCGAGGGCTGGCTGTGTTGCATCTTTTTCCAGTTTCTGCATCTCCTGTGCAAAAGCAAGTTTACTGCTGCTGAATTTTTTCTCCGCAGGTAATTGTTCTTCCCGGTCGTACAACAAATCAATAAATGGATTTTTATTAATCGTTGATTTATCTGCCGATCTTTTAAACCAGTCGATGGCTTTGGCATAATCGTATTCACGTAAATAAGAAGTACCGGCAAAATCAATCACTGTTTTTTTAGTAACAGAATTATGCGTAAATAAATAATGCTCATATTTTGATGCCTGTTTATTTTCCATCAGTGTATACAAGGCTTCAACATCTTTACTGGCCAGTTGGTTTCGTAAAAACTCAATACCGTTTGTAGGGTAGTAATAATCATTGCTTCCTTTCATTACCCAATCGGCAGCGCCAATGGTTAAAGTTTCTTTAGCCAGGTCGCCCTGCTCATGATAACGCCTGGCAACAATTTCACTCATCAGGTTGCGGTAAATAGTACGCCATTGCTGTACCTGCCAGTAATCTAAAGTAATGGCTTGTTCAGCTTTTACTTTTTCTTCCAGCCATTGTAAGGAAGGTAAAAGTGCATCTTCAAATGCGGCATCAATTCTATCTGTCTGGCTGATGGTAATTAATAAATTGGTAAGGTAAAGCTGGTCTTTTACTTTTTGTGTAAGACTCATTTTTTCTGCGGCAGCTAAATAATTTTTTGCAGCAGCATAATCTTTTATCATGTAAGAAGCGTAACCAGCAGCAGTTTCATACAACCCGGCATTTTTTACAGCTTTGTTTTGTGCAGCTTCATGCAAAAAAACCGCAAGCTGCTGAACTTCTTTTGCGGCATCGGTAATAATGCTGTCAGTATCACTGTCGGTCCAGGTAAAATAAAATGTTTTACCGCCTTTTTGTTTTTGCAGTGCCGGCGTAAAATATTTTTCTTCCAGTTTGTTTATTTCACGTACAACCAAAACTTCCAGTTCTTCACTGGCAGGGTTAAGCTGATAAATTTCTTTCAGTTTATCCAGGTCATTATTCGGGCTACCCATGGCAAACAAAGCCAGCATGCTGGCTTTTTCTTTGTTGTCTTTACAAAGATCTAAGTACTGTTGTTTACCGGCTTGCCAATCAACAGCCCAGTTAAAGCCCAGGTAATTGGAAACCCGTTTTGCCGTGCCCGCCGCAAAAGCTTTGCTGAATAAATAAGCAGCTTCTTTTTGTTTTCCTGTACGAAACAGCGCCCCTGCTTTTAAAGCCAGGCAAATTGGCGATAATAAATTATTGGTATTGATGTTTGCAGCATAGTCATTGTACCAGTTAATAACATCGTTATACCTTTCGCTGTAATGCGCCAACCTTAAAACCTGGTAGGCATATTTGGCTTTAAAAATATCTTTTTTGGCAACAGCATATAATTGCTGACCACTTTTTATCAGCTTCGCCATTTTAATGCTATCCCTTTTCAAGGCTTCCCAATCGCCATCGCCGCCAATAACAAAGGGCTCTACCTGTTTGGCATACAGAATATAGCCCAGCGCCTCAAAATCTTTGCTCTGCATAAAATAACCGGTCATATTATTTTGCTTAACAGAGTCGGGGATTTTTAAAGGTTGATTTTTTTCGAGGTGATAATACAGATTGTTCAGGTCCGTTCGGGAAAATTTGTTAACCAGCATTTTTGCATCTTTTGCTTTTACTTCGGTTCCGCAATAAGCAGCCCATTCATCGGCAAACATATCGGTGGTTGATGCAGGTTCGTTATTATCGTATAAAAAACTATAACCGGTATAATAGAATGGCCGGTATCCATCGGCCTGTGGTAGGTTTTGATGAAAAAAGGAAGTGTAATAATCATAGGGATCAACACCGGGCCCGCAGCCAATAATATTTGCAGGAAAGGCAACAATGGCCGAACTAATGCAGGCTGTTATAAATATTTTCCAGTTCATGAGTTGTGTATTTACTTAAAATTACTGAATCCAGATGGTAGAGTGATACCCTTAGTTGGGTATTTTTCAGTTGTTTGTTTATTGTTGCCGAAGTTGATAAAATTTCTTTGCAGCTGCTTTGTTCGTCACGGATGATATCGCCTTTTCTTAAGTTGTAGCCCTGCAGCAAAGTATCTTTTAATACCAGGTAACGGTTATCTTTTTTTTCGGTGAAAGAACTGGTAAATACAGTTTGGGGTAAGTTTTGAATAAGCCCTGTATAAACATTATTCCGGTACAATACTTTCCAGTCGAACAAAGGCAGGGCAATATCCAGCGGCAACGGGTAATTAGAAAGTCCGCTAATGTATTTTTTTAATTCCACAGTTTCTATAATAGAATTTTTGGTAGCCGGGTCTTTCAGGTTGCCCATGTTGTAGCACATGAGGAGGCCTCTGTCAACAGGCGGTATTCCTGTCTTTGCAATAAATTTTACCTGGTGCAGCCTGATGGTAGCGGATAATTTTACGTTAGTTAGTTGCTTAATTTCGTTGAGCAATGAAAAATATTTTTCTTTGGTTGATGCGGTCCAGTCGCAATCAATTTGTATTTCTTCAATCAGGTGTGGAGACTGTTGAATGGCGATAATGGTTTTTATCAACCTGGTTATATCATTTGCCAGTTGTATAACAGCTCCCGAATCTATTTTTTGAATACAGGCATTGGTTATAAATACAGTGGGTATTATTTTATAGTTCTGGTAAGCCGGATCTTCAAACTTTAATTTAGCCACCGGTTTTGCCCGCCTTCTTTCTTCATCCCAATCCACATCAAAAAATTTAATGTACACTGTTTTTACCTGCAGTGTATCCAGCTTTTGCTTTTCGTAATCAGTAAGTGTAAAAACCGATTTCCAGTAATAAAAGGAACGTTCAATCTGCCTGTCTGGTTTTTTTTGCCTGCAGGAAAAAATACCGGCAACCCAAAACAGGATCAGGATTTTTAAAACCCAGGAGAATGTTTTATCAGCCTTTAGTGTAATCATCTTCTCAAAAATAATGGAATTAAAAATCAGCCACAGCGCTTAATCCGTAAGAAAATATAAATACCCTTTACAGGGTAGAGTAGTTTTTGCTGAAACTTATTAAGTTTGACAAAACTTTTTTATGAAAAAGATAATCATCTGTATTTTTCTTTTAAGCAGCTTGCTGCAGACCAATGCACAAAATTATACGCTTGATGGGAATGAAGTTGTAATTGCTGCAACAATTAGTTTTGAAACCGGTAGCGATAAACTGCGTTCAGAAAGTACAGCTGGCCTGGAAATAATAAAACAATACCTGGCCGATAAATCTTACATCAGCCTGTTACGGGTGGAGTGCCATACTGATAATACGGGAAACATAAACGAGAATCAAATACTTACAGAAAAAAGAGCATTGGCTATATGTAAAAAATTAGTTGAAATGGGCGTTGACTGCAAGCGCCTGCTTGCAGTTGGTTTTGGCGGCAATAAACCGTTGGCACAAAACAATACAGCCGAGGGCAGGGCACAAAACCGCCGGGTAAATTTTATAAATGTAGCTATAAGAGGCAAATTGATTGGAGGGCTGCCGGCCGATGGCGGAGGAAATGCTGCAGGCGATACCTGTAACTGAATTCCTGTGCCTATCTTTGCCCAATGACATCAGCGTTTTTTACCTACGATAAAAGAAAAGTGATTCAGGCTTTACGTTATCACTTTATTACCCGCCGTGAAATTAAGATCATGATGATACTGGTAAATGTTTTTGCCATACTATCGGCTGTTTTATTTTATTTTAAAAAGGTTTCTCCATTGGCATTTTTAGTGAGTTCTGTTTTATGGTTTTCGTTGATGATCTTATTCTGGTATCTGTTACCTTATATGGTGTATAGAAAAGCCGATACTTTTAAAGACAGGTTTAAAGCCATTCTGGGAGAAGATGTTTTCAGGATAGAAAATGAACGGGGAGGAAGAAACTGGCAATGGATAGAGTTCAGTTCCTGGATTGAGAGTCCGCATTTTTATCATCTGTATTTCAGCAGCCGATCATTTTTTATTGTACCTAAAGATGCATTTGAAGGAGATGATGTGCATGAAGCCAGGAAGATATTGAGAGCTAAGATTGTTAAGAAAGCGTGAGAAGTGAGTTGTGAGAAGTGAAACGTGAGTTGATAGAATCATCAGGTTGAAAAACTCACCACTGACGACTCACTTCTCATGGTCACAACTTCTTCTCCATCACAAAATGTGATATAGTTACTTCAGTAAATTTATCGCCTACAACGGTATAGCCCAATTTTTCATAAAAGCCAATGGCGGTTTCCCGGGCATGCATGATGATTTTTTTATAGCCTTTATCACGGGTGAGTATTTCAGCAAAATTCATCATACTGGCACCTATACCCTTACCCTGCAGGTTATTTTGTACTGCCATTTGCCTTAAGCGCAGGCTGTCAGTATCTGCCTTGGTAAGCATACAACAGGCCAGCATATCCTCTTCATCAAAAGCACCTATTAAAATATCTTCTTTCTCCATTTCCAGTTCTTCGGGCGTTAATATAAGTCCCAGCGGCTGACGTAAAATCTCATTACGCAGCTTTACCATTTGCAGATATTCTTTAGTACCGTGGTCTATTTGTTTTAAGGCCATACAGGTTTGTTTTGATAAAGGGTTAAGTTCTGGCTAAGAAGAAATAACAATATACAATTTTTTTGCGTTAGCCGTATTTATGTAAAAAAAGGATAATTGAATGCGAAAGCTGAAATTAATCCAGTATATTAGTAATACGGATTGAAGTAATATAAATCAGTAGAATTATTAGGATTGCCATGAATATACCTGGGTATTTGCCCAACAATATCTATTTCTTTGTATTTACCTCAAAATGTATATTTTTGCAACCAATACAAACTAAAATTAAACATCATGTCAGACATTGCAACAAGAGTAAAGAAAATAATTGTTGACAAATTAGGAGTAGATGAAGCAGAGGTTACGCCGGAAGCTTCTTTTACCAACGATTTAGGTGCCGATAGCTTGGACACCGTAGAACTAATTATGGAATTTGAAAAAGAATTTAATATTTCTATTCCCGATGAGCAGGCCGAGACCATTACTACAGTGGGTCAGGCAAATGCTTACTTAGAGGAGCATGCTAAGTAATTAACTTAACTATCACAGGCAAATTTTATGGAGTTAAAACGAGTTGTAGTTACCGGATTGGGAGCCTTAACGCCATTGGGCAAAACTGTTGAAACATATTGGCAGGGTTTGGCTGATGGGGTTAGCGGCTGTGATTTTATCAAACAATTCGACTGCAGCAAGTTTAAAACCAGGTTTGCCTGTGAGGTTAAAGACTTTGAACCTACCGATTACCTCGACCGTAAAGAAGCCCGTAAAATTGACCGCTTTACCCAGTTTGCCTTGATCTCCAGTGATGAAGCCATTAAAGATGCCGGCATCAACCGCGATAATGTTGATGTGGACAGGGTAGGTGTAATTTTTGCCAGCGGCATTGGCGGTATCACTACTTTTTATGAAGAGGTGAGCAACTTTGCTCTCGGCGATGGTACACCCCGTTACAATCCTTTCTTTATTCCTAAGATGATACTGGATATTGCCGCAGGGCAGATATCTATGCGTCATGGTTTCAGAGGGCCAAACTATGCAGTGGTTAGTGCTTGCGCAAGCAGTACTAATGCTATTATAGATGCCTTTGATAACATCCGTTTGGGGAAAGCAGATATTATTGTTACCGGTGGAAGCGAAGCGGTTATCAGTTCGCCTGGTGTAGGTGGTTTTAATGCCATGAAAGCACTCAGTGAAAGAAATGATGACCCGGCAACGGCCAGCCGCCCGTTTGATAAAGACCGTGATGGTTTTGTTATGGGCGAAGGCTCGGGTGTTCTGGTTCTGGAAAGTCTGGAACATGCACTTGCCCGTGGAGCAAAGATCTATTGCGAAATTGCCGGAGGCGGCGCTACTGCAGATGCACATCATATAACAGCTCCGCATCCCGAAGGGCTGGGCGCTAATAACGTAATGAAAGCAGCATTAAAAGATGCCGGCATGAAACCGGAAGACATTGATTACATCAATGTACACGGAACATCAACGCCGCTTGGTGATATTGCCGAAACGAAAGCAATCAAGAGTGTTTTTGGTGATCATGCCTATAACCTTAACATCAGTTCTACTAAAAGTATGACCGGCCATTGCCTTGGCGCAGCCGGCGTATTGGAGGCTTTAGCCTGTATCATGGCTGTAGTAAAAGATGTGATTCCTCCAACCATCAATCACTTTACCGATGATCCCGATCTGGATCCCAAACTGAATTTCACTTTTAACAAAGCACAAAACAAAACCGTTAATGCTGCCCTCAGCAATACATTTGGTTTTGGCGGGCATAATGCTTCTGTTATTGTAAAAAAATATGTTGCCTGATTTTTTGTAATACAGCTTTCATCAACCCTTTTCCTGTAAACTTTTATTGAAAAATAAAAAAGCTTAATTTTATTTGGCTTAAATAAGATTAATTTCACCGAAACTATTTTTTGGATTTGCAATTCATCAAGGATTTTTTTAAAAGTCAGACCAATAACCGGGAGTTTAAAAAACAACTCAGTAATGTACTTGGATTTACACCCGGCGAAATAGGACTGTATAAAACCGCACTGAGTCACCGCAGCGTAAGGGAAGGTGCCGATGAAAATAATGAGCGGCTTGAGTTTTTGGGTGATGCGGTACTGAGTTCAATTGTTGCACATTATCTTTTCAGAAAATATCCGTACAAAGGCGAAGGCTTTTTAACCGAGATGCGGAGTAAAATGGTAAACAGGCAGAAGCTGAATGATATAGCTTTAAAGATGGGGCTTAAAAAAATCACTTTCTACAACAAATACGATAATGCACTGAAGATTTCTCAAATCTTTGGTAATACACTGGAGGCCCTGATAGGCGCTGTTTACCTGGACAAAGGTTATGCAGGAACCCATAAATGGGTGGAGAAATACATCATTATGCCGCATATGTTTATGGATGATCTGGAAGATGTAGAGATCAACATTAAAAACAGGTTGTATGGCTGGGCCAATAAAAATGGTAAAGCACTCGAATTTGAAACGCTTGATGAAAAGTTTGAGAATGGCCGCCGTTTATTTACCATTGGTGCTACTATTGATGGCGAACTGGTTGCCGAAGCCAAGGGCTTTAATAAAAAAGATGCCAGCCAGATTGCTGCACAACTGGCTGTAACAAAGCTGGGATTATAAAACAGCCGGATTCTGCAATATCTTTTCCCTATGCAGGTTATATAAACCATCTTCTCAAATTTACTTTTCCTGCTGCACTACAGCAAACCTTTCCTAACCACCAATTATTGCCTATTTTTGCCCCGCTTAAAGCAAACATTACATGCATACTATATTACTTACCGGAGGGGCAGGATTTATCGGGTCGCATTTAACCCGTTTATTTGTGCGTAAATACCCAAGTTATAAAATTGTTAACCTGGATAAGCTTACTTATGCCGGTAATCTCGAAAATTTGAGGGATATTGAAAAGGAACCCAATTATCAGTTTATAAAAGCTGATATAACAGATCTGCGGTTGTTGCGAAAATTATTTGAAACCCATCAGTTTACTGCGGTGTTGCATTGTGCAGCCGAAAGCCATGTAGACAGGTCAATAACAGATCCCTTGGCATTTATTAATACCAATGTTTTAGGTACAGCATCGTTACTGCAGGCGGCTAAAGAGGCCTGGTCAGGAAATTTTGAGAACAAGATATTCTACCATATTTCTACAGATGAAGTGTATGGATCATTGGGCGAAACCGGCTTTTTTACTGAAGAAACTGCTTATGATCCCCGCAGCCCGTATTCAGCATCAAAAGCTTCATCCGATCATATTGTACGGGCATTTTATCACACCTATAAAATGCCGGTTAAGATCAGTAATTGCAGTAATAATTACGGGCCCTTTCATTTTCCCGAAAAACTGATACCGCTTTGCATACACAATATCATCAACAATAAACCGCTGCCAGTTTACGGTAAAGGTGAAAATGTACGTGATTGGTTGTATGTTGAGGATCATGTACGGGCCATTGATGTGGTTTTTCATAGCGGAAAAATTGGCGAAACCTATAATATTGGCGGACATAACGAATGGAAAAATATTGACCTGGTAAAGGAACTTTGCAGGCAGATGGATGAAAAATTGGATAGAAAAAAGGGAAGTTCGGAAAAACTGATCACTTATGTTACCGATCGTGCCGGGCATGATATGCGATATGCCATTGATGCAACAAAACTAAAAGATGAATTAGGGTGGATGCCGTCTTTGCAGTTTGAAGAAGGCATTTCTAAAACTATTGACTGGTACCTGGCAAATACAGATTGGCTGAAACATGTTACCAGTGGCGATTACAGGGAGTATTATGAGAAGCAGTACGGCGATTAGGAATTACTTATTCCTCCCTAAAAAAGACAAGCAAGAAGGAAATTATTAAAACAAAAACAGCTCATGAAAGGAATAATATTGGCAGGCGGCTCAGGCACCAGGCTTTATCCTATCACAAAAGGCATCAGCAAACAGTTAATGCCCATTTATGATAAGCCGATGATCTATTACCCCTTGAGCACATTAATGCTGGCAGGGATAAAAGAGATTTTGGTGATTACCACACCCGAAGATCAGGATCAGTTTAAAAGATTACTGGGCGATGGAAGCCAGTGGGGTTGCAACATTGAATATGCCAAACAGGAAGTACCCAACGGCCTGGCCCAGGCATTTGTTATTGGCGAAAAATTTATTGGCAGTGACAGCGTGGCCCTTGTTTTGGGCGATAATATTTTTTATGGCAGCGGGTTCAGACAATTATTAATGGATAGTGTTGACCCTGATGGTGCAGTTATTTTTGCTTACCCGGTGAGCGATCCAGAACGTTATGGCGTGGTGGAATTTGATGCAAATAATAATGCAGTAAGCATTGAGGAAAAGCCAGAAAATCCCAAAAGTGATTATGCAGTGCCCGGTTTATATTTTTATGATAATGCTGTTGTTGAAATTGCAAAAAATATAAAACCCAGTGCAAGGGGCGAATATGAAATTACAACCGTTAACGATCATTATCTGCAACAGAAAAAATTAAAAGTAGGAGTTTTAAACCGCGGTTTTGCCTGGCTTGATACCGGTACTTTTGAAAGCCTGAATGATGCAGCCGAATATGTACGGGTGATAGAAAAAAGACAGGGATTGAAAATAGGATGCCCCGAGGAGATAGCTTACCGCATGGGTTTTATAAACCGTGAGCACCTGGCTAAACTGGCTGATGAACTGGCTAAAAGCGGTTATGGCGAATATTTAAAAAAGATAGCAGAATAAAATAAGGCACATGAGTTTTTTTGTACACCCAACATCAATTGTTGATGATAATTGCCAGATTGGCGAAGGAACCAAAATCTGGCATTTTTCACACATCATGAGTGGTGCCGTTATTGGCAATCATTGTAACCTTGGGCAAAATGTTGTAGTATCGCCAAAAGTGATACTGGGCAATAATGTACGGGTGCAAAATAATGTTAGCATTTACGAAGGTGTAATTTGTGAAGACGATGTTTTCCTGGGACCCAGCATGGTACTTACCAATGTAATAAATCCACGCAGTGCGGTAAGCCGTAAGCAGGAGTTTAAAACAACATTAATAAAAAAAGGAGCCAGCATTGGAGCCAATGCCACTATTGTATGTGGCAATACCATTAATGAGTTTGCGTTTATTGGAGCAGGTGCCGTAATTACTAAAGATGTACCTGCATACGCTCTTATTATCGGCAACCCAGGCAGACAAAGCGGCTGGATGAGTGAATACGGGCATAAATTAAAATTTGATAATAATAATAAAGCAACCTGCCCCGAAAGCGGCCAGGAATATGTTTTAGAAAATAATAAGGTTACAAGAATAAAATAATTAAGTGCGGAAAGATATAAAGTAACAGATCAGTTACTGAACCTCTAAATTCTTTAAACCCTAAACTAATTCTACATGAAGAATTTTGCATTAATTGGCGCAGGTGGTTATGTAGCACCCAGGCACATGAAGGCTATCCGGGATACCGGCAATATATTAACTGCTGCTCTTGATAAAAATGATTCGGTAGGTATTTTAGACAGCTATTTTCCTAATGCTCATTTTTTTACAGAGTTTGAGCGTTTCGACCGGCATCTTGAAAAACAAAAACGACTGGGTAATCAGATAGATTTTGTGAGTGTATGCAGTCCCAATTACCTGCATGATGCTCATATCCGTTTTGGCTTACGCATTGGCGCCAATGTAATTTGTGAAAAACCCATTGTACTTAATCCCTGGAATATTGATGCACTGGCCGAAATTGAAAATGAAACCGGCAATAAGGTGTTTACTATTTTACAACTCCGGCTGCATCCGTCTATTATTGCTTTAAAACAAAAAATTGATACTGCTGCACCGGGCAAAAAGTACAATATAAACCTGCAGTATATTACTTCCCGTGGTAACTGGTACCATGCCAGCTGGAAAGGCGATATGCAAAAAAGTGGTGGTATTGCCACCAATATAGGTGTTCATTTTTTTGATATGCTGCTGTGGATTTTTGGTGGCGTAAAACAAAATACAATAACACAGCATGACAGAACAACAGCTGCAGGAGAACTGGAACTCGAAAATGCAAATGTAAACTGGATGCTGAGTATTGATGCTTCAACATTGCCTGCCGATGTAAAGATGGCCGGTAAAGGTACTTTCCGCTCATTAACCATTGATGGCGAAGCATTCGAATTCAGTGATGGTTTTGCCGATTTGCATACACAATCTTATGCAGGAATAATTGCCGGCAACGGTTTCAGGCTAACCGATACTAAAGCAGCAATACAACTGGTACATGATATAAGGGCAGCAGGCGGAAAATAAAAGATCAGAAAATGTTATTTGGCTGATTAAAATAATTGAAGCCTACCGAACGTACATATACGATGATACAGATTTAGCAGGTTTAAAACACCACAAAAGTGAATTGATATGATAATCAAATTAGACAATTAAAAGAAAAGTGCAAACAGAGAATTTTTAATGATGCTAAAAACTGAATCTTATAAAAAAGGAATTTTATTATCTACAGGACTTAATTTTTTTGCCAAAGGGATTGCATTTTTAAATATCATTGCCATCACTCATTTTTTTGGAACACAAACCAGTACGGATATTTATTTCTTTGTAATATCCGTAGTGTTAATTATCAGTACTACCATAAACGGTATTGACCTTTTAGTTATAATACCGGAGGCAATGAAGCTCAGAAACCGGACGGATGAGAAGAGTTCCAGGTTATTTTTAAATTTCTTTTTCTGGCTGTACCTTTTTTTAGGTGCTTTTCTGTGCCTTATTATACTGGTTTCGCCAACTTTGTTCTTTAATATATTTTCTAAATTCGGTATTGAAAAACTCAATCAGCATAAGGAGTTGTTGTATGCCGGAAGTGTAATCGTTTTATTTCAGTTTGTTAATAGTTATCTTACTTCAGTTCTAACATCGTACAAGTATTTTTCTATTGCGATATTTACAAGTCTTTTAAACAGTATCCTGTGTATTCTGCTGACTGTTTCTCTGCATAAAAGTTTAGGTATTAATGGAACAATGATAGGCCTGGCAGCTGGTTACACGTTAAATTTTTCATTATTGGTAATAATACTGAAACGAAAAATGCATTGGCGTTTCAGCGAAGTTACATGGATGAAAAATAAAATAGTATGGCAAAATATTGCGCTGATGCAGGTTAACATATTGCCACTTTGGATTCGCAATTATATTGGTTTATACTTATTGAGTGGTCTGCCCGGAGTAGTTACTTCATTAAACCTTGGTCAACAGCTGAGTTCTGTACCGGAAATACTTTTAACATCGCAATTGCTTACGGTTGCAGGAATAAAATTTAATGAATTACACGGAACTGAAAAATTTAAAGATGCCAATGAAGTCTATTTAAAAACTGTGTTTTTTGGTATCAGCATTACGCTTTCCATTGCTGCTTTTTTTATTCTCTTTTCCAAATCAATTGTAACATTAGGTTTTTTAAATAGTATAACCAACGAAAAAAGCCTTCTGGAAGTTACACTGGTTTTCAGCATACTTGCCATATCAATTCCTGCTAAATTAATTGCGGGTATCTCAACGAGTATGTTAACTTCTTTTCAAAAAATCCGAAGTACAATAACAATCAGTGCCATTGTACATATTGCAGTAACTGTTTTAATGATACTGCTTATTAAGCAATTGGGTTTACTTGGTTACCTGATAGGCGTTAACGTTCATTATTTTTTGTTCTTATTCATATTTTACCCGTTGTTTAAACGTACACTTGATTTTGTCAATTATAAAGCTGTACTGGTTCATTTTGCCAAAACCCTGTTGCTCAACGGAATTTGTGTGGCCATTATGTTTTTTCTTTTAATGAATACTATTAATTCAGTAAGTAGTTTAATAGTCAGGCTCGTTATAGGTAACATTAGTTATTTTGCACTGTTTTTTTTAATAAATAATTTTTTAAAACTTAACAGGCAAATCAGTTTAAAAATAATATTCAATTATGCAAACAATGCAATCTTTCAAAAAAAACCTGCAAAAGGAAATTGAGGATAACTTATTTAATAACTATACGGATAATTGGGATTATACCATATTTGGTACTAATGACAGGCCGGCAACAGCAAATGCAAGGTTTTTTGCCTGGGTTAAAAAAATACTTCCGCAAAGATTTATTTACAACAGGTTGTTCAAACTCCGGCTGCAGCAGCATGTAGATGGAATGAGCCGCTTCAGCAATTTACTGCAGGATGAATATTCTAAAAACCTGCTGATTCAATTACTTGCCTATCGGCTTATGGGGCATAAAAAAATAAGACTCCCCTTAAGCAATGCTGCTTATTGGAAACAAATGGCTCTGGCAGAGAGTTTGATTAAAGATCAAACTGATTGTATTGATCCCGGTTTCAGGGGAATTAAACTCTATAAGCATGACCTTAATGAACTTGGTTATCCTGTTCAGTTGTATTTTATGTCGTTTGGTGTTTTAGTTGATTATATAATAAAACAGTATGAATTTAACAGGGATGGGGTAATTATAAAAGCTGAAGAAAATGATATTGTAATTGATGCAGGAGGCTGCTGGGGAGATACGGCATTGTTTTTTGCACATGAAACCGGCGAGCATGGTAAAGTATACTCCTTTGAATTTATACCCGGTAATATCACCCTGTTTAATAAAAACATGGCTTTAAATGCCGCACTCAGTAAAAGAATAGAGTTGATAAAAAATCCTCTCTGGAGCGAACCGGGATTGGAAATGTATTATAATGATTTTGGTCCCGCAAGCAGGGTGTCTTTCGAAAAATTTGAAAACGCTACTGGAAAAACGCAAACCCAAACAATTGATAACTTCGTTAAAATTGCCGGTCTGCCTAAAGTTGATTTTATTAAGATGGATATTGAAGGGGCCGAAATGAACAGTCTGAAAGGCGCAAGAGAAACATTGATCAGATTTAAACCCAAACTGGCTATAGCTGTATATCACGACCTTGCTGATTTTTATACCATCGCAGAATATTTAAAATCGCTCAACGTAGGATATAAATTTTATCTTGCACATTATACCATACATTCCGGGGAAACAATTTTATACGCAAAAATTTAATGATTAATGATACCTGTTACAAAGCCCTTTTTGCCACCAGTAGAGATGTACAATGAATACATAGCAGGTATCTGGCAACGGCAATGGCTTACCAATCATGGGCCATTGGTAACTGAACTTGAATTAAAACTTAAAGAACTCCTGGGAGTTAATCATTTATTGTTTTTATCCAATGGAACCATAGCGTTACAGATAGCTATTAAAGCCCTGGACTTAAAAGGCGAAATTATTACCACTCCCTATTCTTATATTGCCACCACCAGCACTATCGTATGGGAAGGTTGTAAACCCGTGTTTGTAGATGTGGATGAAAATAGTTTTAATATAAATCCATCTTTAATAGAAGAGGCGATTACTGATAAAACCTCAGCAATTTTAGCTACGCATGTATATGGAAACCCATGCGATGTTTTTGCAATTGAAGCAATTGCAAAAAAACATAAGTTAAAAGTAATTTATGATGCTGCTCATGCATTTGGCGTAACTGTTAACGGAAAAAGTATTTTTGAATATGGGGATATAAGCACTACCAGTTTTCATGCCACCAAATTATTTCATACCGGCGAAGGCGGGGCTGTTTTTACCAAAGATGCTGAACTACTTCGTAAAATGTCTTTGCTTCGTAATTTCGGGCATACCTCTCCTGTTAGTTTTGAAGGTATAGGCATTAATGGAAAAAACTCTGAATTTCATGCAGCAGTTGGTTTATGTAATTTAAATTTTATTGACAAAATTTTAGCCAAACGAAAAGAGCAATGCATATATTATAATGAACGTCTGCAGGCATTAAATGCAGTACAGCAGGCCATTTATAAAAATACTGAGTTTAACTATTCATATTATCCGGTAATTTTGCAAAATGAAGAAATACTTTTAAAGACTATTGACAGCCTGCAGGAGCATCAGGTGTTTCCCCGGAGGTATTTTTATCCTGCACTTTCTGATGTGGCATATACAGGAAATCAATCATGCCCGGTAGCGGAAAGTATTGCACGGAGAGCATTATGTTTACCATTATACTATTCACTCAGCAAAGAGGAGCAGGACATGGTTTGCAGTGTTATATTAAAAGTTGAAAATAATTAAAGATACTTTATGGTTATAGTTGGTGCAAAAGGGTTTGCAAAGGAATTGTTGCTGACTATCAGTGATAATGGCCTGTCAGATTTTGTTTTCTTTGATAATATCAGTGATAAAAGAGATGGCTGTATTTTTGAAAATTATACGGTGTTGGCAACTGTGGAAGAAACCAAAAAATACCTGGCTGAGGTTGATAACCGTTTTTTACTGGGTATTGGCAAACCTGCTTTTCGTGAACAGCTTGCAAATGAGTTTACAGCCTGGGGTGCTGTTCTCAGTTCGCTGATTTCGGTAAAATCCTCAATAGGTATGTATAACAGCATTGCCGAAGGTACCATTATACAGCAAGCTGTAGTTATTGAAAATGATAATACTATCGGAAAAGGCTGCCTGATTCATACCGGCAGCTTTGTCAGTCATGATGTGGAAATAGGGAATTATTGCGAAGTGTCACCTTTTGTAAAACTTTTAGGTAAAGTTAAAATCGGTAATTTTTGTGAACTGGGAACAGGTTGCATTATTTTGCCGGGTGTAATACTTGGAGATAATGTTATAGTTGGGGCCGGTGCGGTGGTTACAAAAGATGTTAAAAGCAATACAACTGTGATGGGGATTCCGGCCATTTCAAAAAATACCAGGTAAAATAGTAAGAAAGATTAATTGAGCAATCGCTTCATGGAAAGAATTCTTTCCGGTATTTGTTACTTTCAATACAACATACTATGAAAATTGTTTTTTTGGGGAATATGAATAACCTGCCTTACTATTTTGCTAAGGAACTGAAAAAAAGAGGATATGATATCACTTTTATTGTTGATGCAAAAAAAGAATTTTTATTAGACAGGCCTGAGTCCTGGGATAAAGAACTTAATAATAACTACCCCCACTGGATTATTGAGCGACCCCTGGATAATGCCCTGAAATTATTTAAATTCTCATTCCCCAGGCTGTATTTTAGAAAAATGATTGCCTACCTGGATACTTTTGATATTATTTTTTTAAATGGCCATTGGATTTCGCTGGGAGGATTTGTAAAGCCAACAAAATTAGTTATAGACATTTTTGCCGGTTTTGATCTTGATGTTGCAGCTGATTATAGTAAAACAGTGTTTCTGGATAATTACTTTAAACAGACAGATAATATTTATAAAAAAAATGTTCCCTCCATTATTACCAAGGCTATTTTTAAACGTATGATACGTTTTCAGCAACAAGGAATAAGGCAGGCAGCCGTTGTAAATTACTTTCCCACAGGTATTAATCCCGATGCCGATAAATTATTAAACGATATAAAAACCGGGCAAACATTTAAACGCCTTGAGTTAAGGGGCTTTGATTGTGAGAAATTTCCCTATAAGGAACCTGTATTTGAGAATAGAAAATTTACAATTCTGAACATCACCCGTTTTTTTTACCTCAATGATTCAAACTCAAATAAACGAAATGATATAATGATAAAAGGCATTGGAAATTTTTTAAAAAGCAACAGTGTTTCTCCTGCCGATGTCAGTATTTTGTTTTTTGAAAAGGGGGATGATCTTGCTGATGCTAAAAGGTTGTGCGATGATTATGGACTTACCCCATTCATAAGTTGGGAGCAACAGATTCCGGTAGAAGAGTTAAACAACTATTTTGAGCAATGTGATGTCGCATTTGATCAGTTGGGCCAGCAATGGGTTGGTGCAGGCCTTTTTTCAATGTTAACCGGCAGGCCATTGATTGCTAACGGCAGGCCTGAGGTATTTGAAAAAATAACTAAAGAGCAATCACCTATTTGCCAGGCTGTAAACGAAACAGAAGTGGAAATGTGGTTGACAAAACTTTATACAGACCGTAACCTGGTAAAGCAAATCGGGGTAGCATCAAGGGATTACGTACTCCGGCATTATAATATCCATAATACCATCGATTTTTTTGTTGATTGTTTTAAAACTTAATCATATAAAAACTGCATTATTTGCAAGTGTTATTTGCAGCAATTGTGTAGAAATAAATTGTACAAGCAAAAGACCGGATTAGAATTTTGATATTTCACTATCAGCTTTGTATCTCTGCTTTCTTTATGTTATTATTGCATCCTAATTGAGTTATGAAAATTCTTCATGTTTTATATTCCGGTTTAGGCGGACATGGTAATGTTTTCTTTTCGTTGGCAGATGCTGATAAAGATAAAGAATACAGCCTGGCGGCTTTATTTAATGGAATTGAAGATGTAAGAGAAGAATACAGACAACGCTGTGATGAAAAAAAAATACTCTGGAGCTTTATTAAAAAAAAGCCAGGTCTTGATATCCGTTACTATATTAAACTGTATCGGCAAATTAAAAAAAGCGATGCACAGATTATTTTTTTACACGGGGCAGCAGCTGTAATTCCTGCCCGGCTGGCCAAATTAACGGGAAGCCGTATCCAAAAAATTATTGTAAGGGAGACACAGGCCAACCATTTAAAATCATTCGCAGACCGGGCTTATCTTGTTGCAGGTATTTTGTTTGCTGATAAGATGGTTTTTTTAAGCGATGCGTATAAAGCCGAAGTGAAAGCCAGCCATAAATTAATATTCCGGGATAAAAAAACAGCCGTTATTCCTAATGGGATTAACCTTGATCTTTTTTCACCTTCAAGTGCCAAAGAAAAAAAAACTGATATTATTTTGGGTATGCAAAGCAGGTTAATAGCCATAAAAGATCATATTACTTTACTGGATGCTTTTGCTTTATTACTACAGAAAGAATTGCCTTCGTCATTAAAACTAATGATAGCAGGAGACGGAGCATATAGAGCAAAACTGGAACAGCATGCCGAAAATCTGAAAATTTCAGATAAAGTAATATTTACCGGGATGCTTCCCGAAAGAGAGCTGGTTAACTTTCTGCAGCAGGTTGATATTTACATTCATGCATCTTTAGGCGAAACCATGAGTACAGCCATCATGCAGGCAATGGCATGCGCCAAGCCAATTATAGCATCGGATGTGCCCGGTATAAATAATATGATTGAACATGAGGTAACGGGAATTTTAGTGCCGGTAAAAAATGCAGAAGTTATGGTTGCAGCAGTTTTACAATTGATAAATGATACCAACCTTTGCAACCATATTGCCGGTAATGCATTTAACTTTGCTGCAGCAAATTATTCCAATAAAAAAATGTTTGATAATTATAAAGCTATCTTCAGTAATTGAGAATTTTACATCTTATATATACACAGGGCATTTCGGGTGCCGAGAAATATTTAAAGCATTTATTACCAGGTTTAAGGCAGTATGGTATTGATTGTGATTTAATGGTTATTTGTCCGGGTAACGCTGCCGGTAAGCTTCAGTATTATTGTGAAGAGATGAATGAACTGGGTGTAAAGACTACACTGCTTACGGCCAGCCGGCCGGCGATTGTTTTTACTGCTAAAAAGATCAACTCTTATTTAAAAGCAAATAATATTCATATCGTTCATTCGCATTTGCTTAATACAGATTTAATAGCGGCAGTTTTGAAAATGTTATTTTATCCAAAATTGTTTCTTATTTCAACCAAACATGGTTATCAGGAAAAAATACTGCAGCAAAATGAACCCGGTAAAAAATTCCGGCCAAATGATCTGTATTATCATATTACCCGGTTTACACTGAGTAAAATTGATCAGAATCTGTCAGTATCAAATGGTATATCGGAATTGTTTGTTAACCTGAATTTTACCAAAACAAAATACCCTTTCATTCATCATGGCATTGCTATTGAAGAATTTGATAGGGAAGCCATGCGGCCAAGTTGCCGTAAAGGCAATCCGCAACTTATTATTGTAGGCAGGATAGAATTATTTAAAGGGCATCATTTTTTAATTGATGCATTACCGGAAGTAGTGAAAGCTTTTCCTGCAACTAAACTGCTGGTATTGGGCGAAGGAAGTGAAAAAAATAATTGCATTGAAAAAATTACCCGGCTTGGGCTGCAGGAGCATGTTGAATTTTTAGGCTTTCAGCCACATCCATATTCCTTTATAGCACATTCCGATGTAATTATTTTACCCTCGCTTTTTGAACCCTTTGGCCTGGTATATATTGAAGCTTTTGCCCTTAAAACTGCGGTAGTGGCGTTTAATACGGCTGCCGGTAACGAAATAATGCAAAACAACGAAACTGCTTTACTCGTTGATAAAGGGGATAGCAAAGCGCTGGCTGAGAAAATCATTTACCTGCTCAGCAATGTTGAAGAAAGAAAAAGAATAACGGAAAATGCGTACGCAAAATATAAAAGCAGTTTTACTACCGAAATAATGATAAAAAATACGGCCAACTGGTATTTAAGCTTAGGTAAATAGGAGCCTTGTATTTTAAATACTGTATCAGGCTTTTTTGCCTACCGCATGCCAATAGGCAGAATCGTTTCCAAATTTAATATTAATAAGCCCGGATTTGGTCATCATCTTTTCTATTTCATCTTTAGTAAATCTTTGTTCCAGCCTGGTGCCAAACCTGTCAAGCGAATCGTTTCGGATAATATAAAAATCTTTATTGGTATAAGCGTATAAAGGAATTTTTTGGGCTGTTTTTTTTAATCCCAAAAACATGAGTAACCGGCAGAATAAGATAAAAGGCATGTAGGCAAAAACTGCCAGCAGGTCGCAGGTTATTTTTTTGAGCCCTGAAGGGAGTTTGCTTACAACTCTCCTGATCAAATCAGCAAGGTAAAATAATGATTTAAAGAAAAAGCCCCTGTTATCGAGTTTATAATAGAGGTAGACATAAAAATGCCCACCGGTCTTTATTTTTTTTACACAATCATTAAGCGCCAGTTGCGTATCAGGTATATGGTGGAGTACCCCAACACTCATTCCAAAATCAAAAGTTTCATCAGGCCATGGCAGGGTGTTAATGCTGGCCCGGGTAATCCGAACATTACTGCTGTTGCCTAATAATTCATCTGCAGCATATACAGCATCGCTGGGGTCAATAGCTTCTATGAAAGCTGCTTTGTCTAAAAAATACTCACTCCATCTGCCACTGCCGCAACCTATATCTATCATATAGGTATCTTTATTTACTATTTGCTCGTCAATAATATCAAAATATTCGTTGTATATTTTTGAAATTGTCTTTTTCGAAAACTTGTGAAACTTATTCCATTCTTCACCAAACGATTTCACAACCTCAAGGTCAATATTCTCACTGGTTTCATTTTTTGTAAAGTCTGCTATCTCCCGGTAGGGCGTAGGCAGGTATTTTATCGGAGCTATGGTATAATTTACTATTTCCTTTTGTGCATCAGCCATCAGAGTGCTTGGTATTCATTAATTAAAAAATCGCTTTGTTATGCTAACAGGTTAACTGTTAATACTGACGGGCAAAATTAAGCCGAATTTACTACACCTTCACTATCCTTTTTATAGTCATCAGTTGTTTGTAAATATAAATTAACCAGCATAAAGTAAAAGAAAGGCAGTAAAATTATTTTATACCTGGCCATGGTGCCAAAATTATAGGTAGTAAGGCCTATTAAAACAGCAAAAAGCATTGACATCGTGAAAGCAGTGAGGATATAGGGGTCGTTAAAAATAACCCTGAAAAATCTTAATATCCCAACTTTAAAAAAAACAAATACAGTAGCCAGCAAAAGCAGCAGCGATTCCAGGGAAGTAAATACTATAATCAGCTTCCCACTTTCCCATATAAATGGCCTGAACAGACAGGTAAATGCAGCTAATGGTGTTTGCAGTAACAAACCCTGTAATGAATTATCAATAGTAACAGACTTTAGCCCTCCTTCACTGTTTTCTTCTGTATTTTGGAGCACTTCATAATTGTGCTGGAAATTGTCAAATTGCATAATTGACTCTTCGGTAAACGACTGCACCTGATCAGAAAAATTAGTAATAAAAGCAACAATAACTGTGGCAAAAAGAAAAACAACAATAACAAATGCTTTGATTACAATATTTTTTATGGCGGTAATAAATCTTGTAAACGCCATAGTGGCAATACTAATGCCAAGTATTATGATAATGTAACTTTTAATGCTGCCCACTACATATAGTAAAATAAGCAGTATAATTATATCTTTTACCGAGCGGTTCTTCGTAATAAAAATTTTGTATAAATAATGTATAATAAAACCAAGCCCTCCAATACAAACAGAATCTTTCATAAGCCCACTACCCCAAAACCAGATTGAAGGGGTAAGTAATACTGCCCAGGCTAATAATTTTAACTGTTTACCTTTATTGATATCATTAAAAACCAGGAACATCCGCCATTGGCCGGCAAAAGAAAAGAGGCCAAAAAACAATGAAATTATTAGAAAACTGTTAAACGATAAAAACGATAGAACTGCAGAGATCTTCATCACAAAAAGATTCGATTCAATACCGAAATAGCCTGCATAATTAATATTATTAACTTCAACATTATACCAGGTTTTTACTTCGGCTGCCTTTGCAAAAAGATATTTAATGTTTGAGCCATCCTGTAAGATCTGATCTCTTAAATAATTGCTGCCATAATAGTATATAAATGAATCGCCATAGCCATAATAATACTGAACCAGCATCGAGTAAGCAACAGAACCAAACATGCGCAGAAAAAAAGCTATTAAAAAATACTTTCTTAATTCGGCATCGGTATATTTTACTGAGCGTTTGCGTATAATGAGGTAAAATATATACAGGTAAACCGGCAAGAGAAGGTAGTCGAAAATGGTGATGTTCTGCATCAGGTAAGCTGCTGGTTATTTAATCAAAAAAAGTAAGCATAGCGTATTTTCTGCTTATTAATAAACTGCAATATAATCATAAGTTTTAAGGTCAATATAAATAAGGGCACAGCAAAAACAGCGCAATATTCAGGAATATTAATTCGTTTCTGCCCTGTTTGTACTATAAGTTCATTATGTTTACCCGAATTTTATATTTTAAAGCCTTGCAGATTAAGCAGCAGCCCCAATCATGAGTTTACAAAAGAAAACAACCACGGGTTTTTTTTGGGTAATTGGCCATCAGGTAAGTGTTCAGGCTATTAATTTTGTGGTGCTTATTATTCTTGCCCGGATATTATCTCCTTCCGATTTTGGACTGATCGCCATGCTGCAGGTTTTTATTTCACTGGGCATGGCCCTGTTGGATGGGGGAATGACTTCTTCATTGATCCGTACAGTTGATGCCGGCCATAAAGACTATTCAACTGTATTTTACCTAAACCTGTTCATCAGCCTTTTTATTTATGCTGTATTATTTCTTTGTTCGCCATTGATAGCAGTTTTTTTTAATCAGCCATTGTTGAATGATATTGTAAGGGTGTATGGTATAATATTTATTATACAGGCTTTGGTAAGTGTGCAAAATACAAAGCTTACCAAAGAGATGAATTTTAAACTGCAACTTTATATGCAGTTGCCGGCAACTATTATTGGTGCAGTTGCAGGAATCTGGTTTGCCAGCCAGGGGTACGGCGCCTGGAGCCTGGTTTATATGAACCTGATACGAACAACTGTTTTTATGATACAGCATTGGTTTTTTACCGATTGGAAACCAGGATTTATTTTTGATAAGAAACTGATGCAGGTTCATTTCACATTCGGCTATAAACTCACCATTATAGGGATTGTAAATACTTTCTATAATAATATCTACGACATTGTAATTGGTAAACTCTTTACACCGTTTATGCTGGGCTTATATAACCAGGCAAACACGCTCAGCATTTTTCCTGTTCAGTTAATAAGCGGCGCTATGGATAAAGTTACCTACCCCGCATTTGCACAAATACAAAACGAAGAGGAAAAACTGAAAATGGTGTACCGTAAAATAATGCAGCAGATCATTTTCTGGATATCGCCGTTAATGATGTTACTCATTATATGTGCTGCCCCGCTATTTAAGATAGTACTCACCGACAAGTGGTTACCGGCAGTGCCGTATTTTCAGATATTATGTATCTATGCTATCATGTATCCGCTGCAGGTTTATAATATCAATATTCTAAAAGTAAAAGGCAGAACCGACCTTTTATTAAAAATTGAACTTGTAAAAAAAGCTGTGGGCATTACAGGAATCATTATTGCAGCATTTTATGGTATTTTCCCGCTGTTATGGTTTAAGGTACTGTATGGTTTTTTTCTTTTTTATATGAATACTTATTACAGTGGCCGCTTAATCAATTATTCTATGAAAGAGCAGATAAAAGATATCAGCCCCATAATTGTTAAAAGTATTTTTATTATGCTGATATGCTGGAGCCTTGATTATTTTATCTGGGAAAATTTAGTGAGTTACAGCATGATAAAAATTATGCTCAACGCAATTGTATTTGCCGTGTTGTATTTTTTAATGGCATATTACAGCAAGACGGGGGCATTGTTCGATTTTTTAGATATTGCAAAACAAAGCCCGCTGTATAAATTTGTAAAACGTGACAAACCAAAACAGTTTTAAAACTTACTTTGTATCTTAATAAACCGGTAAATATATTTTGGCTAAAAAAGTATTGATCATAAACGAAGGGTTCAGCAGTAATTTAGGCGATCAGGCAATTAAGCAAAGCATGGAAGCATTGCTGCAGAAGCTGGGCTTTGAAACTGATTTTTGTTATTTTACCAACCCGGCAGTAAAACAACTTCCGGAATATCAATATACCAACTCTGAGCCTGTGCCTGAAAGCAACGGGTTGTTTTCAGCTTTCAAAAAAAAATTACTTCCTTTTTTAAGTTTGTTTATTTATTGCAGGTATTTTATAAAGGTTAAAAAACAAATTAAAGCCTGCCTGCAAAATCACAATTACCATATGGTGATCATTGGCGGCGGCCAGTTGATCAATTCTTCAGAGAAAAAGGCATTGAGCTTTTTTGCCATCTCACTTTACCAGTGGGCTAAGGCTGTTAAAAAAAACCCAACGCTTTCATTGTACCTGGCAGGTGTGGGCGTTAGCGGAAAATTTCATGCCGTTGAAAAATATCTATATAGAAAAGCATTAAGCCAGGCAGCATCTATTTGGGTTCGGGACGGGTTTTCACAAACAAGTCTGACTGAAAATTTTAACATACACAGTAATCTGGTGCCTGATGTTGCTTTTTTTCAGCCCGGAGAATTTGCTACATACGAAAAGAAGAATACTGCACTGGTGGGCATTTACAGTTATGATGAATATTCCCGGAAATTTGAAACAGCAGAAAAAAATAAAGCAGCCTATTACAAATACTGGCATACTGTAGTTGAAAATTTTATTGCCAAAAAACTCGAAGTCCTCTTATTTTATACTACCGAATCGGATGCTGCTGAAACCATGGCATTTCAGCAATACCTGCAAACCAGACAACTGAACATACAGGTGGCTGATATACAGTCACTGGAAGATTTGAACCGGTTGTATCAAAATGCAGCTGTTGTATATTCTGCCCGGATGCATGCACTGATATTAGGATTAAAAAAAGGATGCAAGGCCGAAGCATATATTATTTCACAAAAGTTAAAATCTTTTTGTGAAGAGTATATTGATACCGGGGAAAAGCCGGAGCAACTGAGCGATAAGGTTTATAATATTTTCAACGATTATTTTGTGAATGAAAACCTTGCTACAACTAAATAGTTTTTATGAAAGTAATGCATGTTATTGATGGTTTGGGCAGAGGGGGTGCTGAAACATTGTTGATGAATACAATTCAATTGCTGCCACACGATGAGCATATCATTATATGTCTTTCAGAAGATTATGACTTTGACCCGATGCTGAAAAAACATTTTATACACTATACATTTCCTGTAAAAAATAAATTGCGTATTCCCTTTATTGTTTTTTCGGTACGCAAACTGATAAAAAAACATAAGCCCGATATAGTTCATGCTAATCTTCTTTTTCCGGGTATAATATCAAAACTGGCATGTCCCAGACATATTCCTTTATTTTATACAATTCACTCCGAATACAGCATAGCATATTTTACCAAAAAAAAGCTGATCAAATGGCTCGAAAAAATCACAGCCAGGCCCAGGCACCATCTTATTGGAGTTTCTAAACTTGTTATTGATGATTATGTAAAGTATATACCCGATAGCGGAACCAGGGATGTGTTGTACAATTTTGTAGGAGAAGAGTTCTTTAAAGTAAACCGGCAGCTAACATATAAACCAGGTTTGCCATTGCGTTGTATGGCCGTAGGTAATTTAAAATCACAAAAAAATTATGGTTATATGTTATCGCAGTTTGCCTTGCTAAATGAGTACCCAATCACTTTGGATATTTATGGACAAGGTAGCGAAGAAACAGATTTGAAGAAATATAAAACGGATCATGCTTTAGTTAATGTAGAGTTTAAAGGCCAGGCAGATCAGGTAGAAAAATTAATGCAGCATTACGACCTGTTTATCACCTGTTCGGTAACCGAAGGTTTTGGTATTGCTCCGTTGGAAGCCATGGCAGCCCGGTTACCGGTTATTGTATCATCTATACCTGTATTTAAAGAAATTATAAACGATGCCGGCTTTTTTATAGAAACAGCAAAAGAAAGAACCGGTGAATCTTTATCTTCAACCCTCGAAAAAATATATTCCGGTGAAATTATTTTATCGCAACATGTGCAGACAGCCTTTGAGCGGGTAAGTGAAATAGCCTCGCAGGAAAACTACATTTTACATCTTAAACAGATTTATCAAAAGTACCAATCCTAAATTATTGGTCATGATATATCTGTATTGCTTAATTTTATCGTTCTACAAACTTAAAAGCAACTATGTGCGGTATCTCAGGATTTACAGATTTTAACCATAAGACAGATCGTGGCGTTCTGGAAAAAATGAACCGCATGCTTCAGCACCGGGGCCCCGATGGAGAAGGGTATGGAATTTACAATTCTAAAAATGCAGTTATTGGTTTAGGGCATCGCAGGTTGAGCATTATTGACCTGTCGGAGGGGGGAAGCCAACCGCAAACTTTTAATGGCCTTCACATTACTTATAACGGTGAAATTTACAATTATGCCGAAATAAAAAAACAGCTTATTGATAAAGGTCACCACTTTCAGAGCCACAGCGATACTGAAGTTATTTTACATGCTTATTATGAATGGGGCAGTGATGCACTTCAAAAATTCATTGGCATGTT
Source organism: Ferruginibacter sp. (assembly GCA_049661965.1). Classification (GTDB taxonomy): domain Bacteria; phylum Bacteroidota; class Bacteroidia; order Chitinophagales; family Chitinophagaceae; genus Ferruginibacter. Next base: position 31,318 of record JBATAS010000348.1, read on the forward strand.
TGCCTTTGTAATTTATGATGAAACCAAACAGCAATTATTTGCCTGCAGAGACAGGGCGGGGGTTAAACCTTTTTTCTACTACTTTAAAGATGGATTATTTCTTTTTGGTTCCGAACTGAAAGCATTGATGCAGCACCCGGATTTTAAGAAAGAGATTAATACAGATGCTGTTGCAGCTTTTTTACAATACGGATATGTGCCTACACCTCATTGTATTTTTAATAACGCTCATAAATTAAAACCCGGGCACTTTTTAACCATCAACCTGCAGAACCGGCAACTGGAAACCACGCAATACTGGAATGTGTACGATGCGTATAATAAACCAACGCTGGATATCAGCTTGCCCGATGCCATTACAGAAACAGAAAAATTATTGACCAGTGCATTTCAGTACCGTATGGTAAGTGATGTACCGGTGGGGGTTTTTTTAAGCGGCGGATACGACAGCAGTTGTGTTACCGCAATCCTGCAGAAAAACAACACCGAAAAAATAAAAACATTCACAATTGGCGTGCCCGATGCCGGATTGAATGAAGCTCCTTTTGCCAAGGCGATAGCAGATCATTTGGGAACCGATCATACTGAATATTACTGTACACAAAAAGAAGCACTGGAAATTGTACCACAGCTTCCCTTTTTTTACGATGAACCCTTTGCTGACAGCAGCGCTATTCCAACTACACTGGTTAGCCGTATTGCCAGGGAAAAAGTTACAGTGGCATTATCGGCCGATGCAGGGGATGAAATTTTTGCAGGCTATAATCGCTATGATTATATGATTAAATATGGGAAAAAGCTGCAGCAAATACCAGGCTTTATGCGTAAAGGTGCTGCTGCATTGATGAATGTGATACCTGCTGATTCTATTCCGTTGATGAATAAGAAATACCTGTTTCACAGCCGCTATGAAAAACTAAAAGGGTTGTTGAAAGACCCATCGGAAAAACAGTTTTTTAAATCAATGTCGCGGCAACTGAACGAAAAAGCCCTTTCGAAGCTGTTTAAACAAAATATTGCTGATATGTCAACTGCATTTGACAGTGTTGAATTGAAACAAGAACAGTATTCCACCCTTTCCTATATGATGGCCATTGACTATCAAACTTACCTGGTGGATGATATTTTGCAGAAAGTTGACAGGGCCGGAATGAGTGTAAGTCTTGAAGGCAGAGAGCCTTTTTTAGATCACCGGGTTATTGAATGGGCTGCTCAGTTACCGTTGCAGTATAAATACAACCAGGGTAACAAAAAATTTATCATCAAGGAAATTGTTCATCAATATATTCCACAGCAAATGATGGACAGGCCTAAAATGGGTTTTGGTATTCCTATAGCCGAATGGCTGGAGAAAGACCTGAAACCGTTTGTTGACTGTTATTTTGACGAAGCATTTATCAGCAAGCAGAATATTTTTAATAACGAAGAAATACAGCGTATCAAAAATTCATTTTATAAAGGCAAGGCCGAACGTGCAGAGAAGATATGGTTTATACTGATGTTTCAAATGTGGTACGATAAGTGGATTAACAATAATTAATTTCATGCCTGTAACTGCCCCTAAAAAAATATTATTCATTTCTTATGATGGAATGACCGATCCTCTCGGCCAAAGCCAGGTAATACCTTATTTGCAGGGCTTGAGCAAAGCGGGGTATTCAATCTTTTTATTGAGCTGCGAAAAGAAAGAAGTGTATGAACAAAACAAAGAAACCGTTCAGCAATTGCTCGATGCAGATAATATACAATGGTTTCCAATTAACTATACAAAGAAGCCACCGGTTGTTTCAACCTTGCTTGATATTATTAAATTAAAGAAGACAGCCAAAAAAATTCACAAGGAGAATAAACTGGATATGGTGCATACCAGGCCCGGTGTGCCGGCGCTGGTTGGTTTATGGATGAAGAAAACCATGGGCGTAAAATTTTTAAATGATATTCGTGAATTTTATGCCGATAGCAGGGTTGAAGGCGGTATGTGGAATACAAGGATTCCTGTATATAATTCTATTTATAACTATTTTAAAAAGAAAGAATCGGAAGCCGTTGCTAAAAGCGATGGCATAGTTTGTCTTACCTATGCTGCCGAAAGCATTATAAAAGAATGGAAAGAATTCAGCCAGGGAACTCCGATGGAAGTAATTCCCTGTAGTGCCGATATGCGGCTTTTTGATCCGGCAGCAATTGATGAAGCTGCGAAAAGAAACCTGCAGACCGAATTAAATATCAGTGAAGATGATTTTGTAGTAAGTTACCTGGGCTCTATCGGTGGCTGGTATCTTACAGATGAAATGATGCAGTTCTGCACCAAACTGATTACCCGTATACCGGCTGTAAAGTTGTTATTTATATCGCCGCACCGGCATGAAGAAATAAGAATGATTGCAGAAAAATATGGAATTGCAGGCGATAGGATCATTATTAAAAAGGCAGCAAGGGTACAGGTTCCGTTGCTGCTGTCATTAAGCCGGTATTCAGTCTTCTTTATCAAACCCTGTTATTCCAAGCAATCATCATCACCTACAAAACATGGCGAAATTATGGCTATGGGAATTCCACTAATCACCAACAGCGGTGTTGGCGACGTGGAAATGATTGTAGAAAAATATAACTCGGGCATTGTGGTTAAAGATTTTACTGAACAGGATTTTGAACAGGCAACCGACAGCATTGCAGCAGGCGCAGCTTATAACAGCGAAAGCATCAGGCAGGCAGCAAAAGAATTTTATGCCCTTGATACTGCTGTAAAAAAATATGTAAACATTTACAACCGTATATTAACGCAATAATTTATTTTGCATCACTACTATGAGTAAAAAATATCTAATCATCGGCGCAGGATTCTCTGGCGCAGTTTTAGCCAATCAGTTAGTTAAGCATTCAGATTGTAATATCGAAATATGGGACGAACGTGATCATATCGGCGGTAATTGCCATACCGAAAGAGATGCACAAACAGGCATTATGGTTCATAAATACGGCCCCCATATTTTTAATACTGATAAAAAAGAAATCTGGGATTTTGTAAACAGCTTTGGTGAGTTCAGGCCGTATGTACACCGGGTAAAAGCTATGAGCAATGGTAAGGTATATTCATTGCCGGTTAACCTGCATACCATTAACCAGTTATTTGGTAAATCTTTCACACCAGCCGAAGCAAAACTTTTTTTAGAAAGTCTTGCCGATACATCTATTACAGACCCTCAGAATTTTGAAGAACAGGCTTTGCGGTTTATTGGCAAAGAATTATACTATGCTTTTTTTTACGGATATACTAAAAAGCAATGGGGTTGCGAACCAACTGAACTGCCGGCTTCAATTTTAAAAAGAATCCCTGTACGGTTTAATTATGATGATAATTATCACAATAATATTTTTACGGGTATACCGGTTGATGGATATTCGGGCATCATCAAAAATATGGTTGAGCATTCAAACATCAGCATAACCCTAGGTAAAAAATTTGTACCCGGCATGAATATCAGCGGCTACGATCATGTCTTTTTTACCGGCCCTGTTGATGCTTGGTTTGATTTTAAATACGGACGCCTGGGTTACCGTACCGTAACATTTGAAACATTTTATGCCGATGGCGATTTTCAGGGTACAACACAAATGAATTTTTGTGATGAAAATGTACCTTATACCCGGATAACCGAGCATAAACATTTTACCAACTGGGAGCAACACGATAAGACCATTTGTTTTAAAGAGTTCAGTAAAGAAACCGAACCCTCCGATATACCCTATTACCCTAAACGGTTGGAACAGGATAAAAAACTTTTGCTGCAATACCGCAGTGATGCTGAAGCATTACAGGGAGTGTCGTTCCTGGGAAGGTTGGCTACTTACCGTTACATGGATATGCATCATGTAATTGGCGAAGCATTAAATTTTGCAAAATCCTTTTTGGAGGCTGCCCATGCAGGTACAAAGCCTCCACATTTTCCTAATATTGAAGTATAATTAAATTTATTCGTTTGATTATACAATAAGCTAATTAACATGGCGTTATAGTTTGGTCCATATATTCTTTAAAACCAAACAACAATCCTATGGAAAAGGTAATTGCTGTGGTTGTAACATACAACCGTGAGGCACTTCTTTCCGAATGCATAACTGCATTACGTAATCAAACCCGTACCCTCGATGCAATTCTCATTGTAAACAATGGCAGTACAGATGGCACCGAAAAATGGCTGGCAGACCAATCTGATATATTCTTCATCAATCAACAGAATGTAGGTTCGAGCGGTGGTTTTAGTGCCGGTATTAACTGGGCTTACCAAAATGGTTATTCCTGGATATGGTGTATGGATGATGACGGCTATCCAAAGGAAGATGCCCTGAGCAATTTACTGGCTGCCGATGATGGTTGCCTGCGCCTGTTGAATTGTGCCGTTATTGATAAGGAAGACAAGAAATCATTTGTGTGGAAGACCGGCCAATTTAAATCACTGGATGAAGTAGATAGTAAAATCATTGAAGGTATTGGTCATCCGTTTAACGGAACACTGCTGCATCGCCGGATAATTGAAAGAGCCGGTGTACCAAAACCTAAATATTTTTTATGGGGCGATGAAACTGAATATTATTACCGCATTGTCAGGCGTAACGGAATTCCTGTATGCACGGTAGCTGACAGTATCCATTACCATCCTGCCACAGCTTTTTCAATAAAGCATGACTGGGATTATGCTTCGGGCTGGAAAATGTATTTCTACATCCGCAACCGCTTTCATATCCACCAGGCAAAATTCGGCAGTAAGCTGGTGGCGTTATTGAACTACTGTTGTTTTTTAGTTGCTTTTACGGGTGTGGTTATGCTCTTTCAAAAAACAGATAAATTTAAAAAACTGAGTTTTATTATGTGGCCTGTGGCTGATGCATTCAGCAATAATTTTGAAGCAACACCTCCGACAATATTATCAAGACTTAAAACCAGGGAAAGCTTTTCTTTAACCGGGTCTATAAACAGTTACTTGAAAACTACGTGGTTAAACATATTGACTCCTTTTTCTTCAACCCGAAGAACAGAAAGGGCGGCAAACGCATAAAGTATACAAACTTATTAATCCCTCTGAAATCATACAGTCTGGCTAACCGCCGGGCTGTTTTGTGTTTGCCTGCTTCTGTCCAGGATAAGAAACAGTGCAATAATATAAAAGGGGATGCAGGGAATCTTATATCTTACCAATGACCCGAAGTTGGGCGTAGTAGCGCCAACAAAAAGGCCAAATAGCAAGGAAAACAATATGCAATATAAAATAGTGGGATCTTTCCTGATTGATTGAAAGAATTTAAATAACCCTACTTTAAATAAAACATACAGCGTAAAGAACATTATCGTCATACTTTCAAATGAAGAGAGCAATGTTGATATTTTTCTGGATTCCCAAATAAAGGGCCTGTAAAAAGTAGCAATGATTGCAGCCGGCGCCATTTTTAATAAGCTCACCAGGGAGCCGTCAAACTCAACACCTAAAGAAAAACTTGATTCGCCTCCGCCGGTTTTTGATTCATCACGGTAACTGCTTCTTGTTCTGTCAACCTGATCTGTTATTTGGTCGGCCGAATATGAACCCAGCTCTTCCTGAAAATTGTTCATTACCTGCTGACCTGCAACAACACTTCCAAAAATCAACGCCGGGCCTAAAACCCATTTCAGCAGCCTGTTTTTTACCATGTTTACGTTTTTTAAAATAAGGTAAAGCATTAAAAACGGAACGTACGAAATGAGGATATAGATCTTTAATACTGCCAATATGTATCCAAATGCAAAAAGAATTACGGTGTTTTTTAACAGGTCCTTTTTTTTATAAAAAACCTCATATAATGCATAAGTAATCCAGCCAATTGCACTTATGCAAAGTGGGTCTTTTAAAATGCCCGAGCTCCAGAAAACAAAAGTGGGTAAATATAATATAGCAATAGCAAGCTGTTTGTGTAAATGAGGATATTGTTCATAAAAGAAACGATATAAACGCCATACCCCAGTAAATGCTATCATCGAGAAAAAAAGGTTGATGATCATATACTTTGCAAAACCGGCGAATGAGAGAATTGCAACAATACGGGCTACCATAAAATTATTCTCGGCCCTGAAATAACCAAGGTTCATGCTGTTTTTCAGTAAAGTCTGATCAAATTCCGGGCCCGGCAGGTAAAGCCATTTTAAATGTGTGCTGTTGTGAAGTATTAAATTATAAATATTTGCACCTTCGGTATAATACAGGCCAAATGAGTCTCCGGGCGAAAGAATTGTATTGAACAGTGTAAACGGAATTACAGCAATCACTTTTATCCAAAACCCCTGTTTGTGATAGTATTTGAGTACAGGGTCATCATAGTTTTTTCGCCGGGCACTGAATAAAAAATAAAACAGAGCTGCATATACAGGAAATAATATAAAATCTAAAAAACCCATGGACAATAATTGTTTGATATTTCAGATTGCAAAGTCTTGTACAATTTGCTGCTGTTTGTATGTTCATTCAAATTTATCATAAAAATTCTGACTTGTCTTTCAATAATATGAAGTTATTTTTGAGTAATTGAAAAAAAGAATGAAGAAGATCAATATTTAATAAACGCCATTGCCTCAAAAATCCAGCAATAAAAAATTAATACGCATTACAACAGTACCTATGGCACTCAGGTATTTGCTGCCGGGGCAAATGCGTTTTATGGCTACCCATGCGTTTGATGTGCTGATGATAAGTGCTGACGGAAAAGAGCTTGAAGCTGTTATTGAGAATGAGAAATGCAGGCATATTATTGTTCCTATGACGAGGAAGATAACGCCTCTGCAGGACTTGAAATGTTTGTTTAAGCTCATAAAAATTTTCCGGAAAGAAAAACCGGATATTGTACATACACATACACCCAAGGCGGGCTTGCTGGGAATGCTTGCTGCAAAAGTATGTGGTGTAAAATGCAGGATACATACAGTTGCCGGTTTGCCCTTAATGGTTGAGAAGGGATTTAAATACAGGCTTTTAAAATGGATAGAAAAACTTACTTATGCAGCTGCAAACCAGGTTTGGCCAAATAGTAATTCTTTAATGCAGTTCATTACAGAAAATAATCTTTGTAAACCTGTAAAGCTTAAAATCATTGCAAAAGGCTCAACAAACGGGATCAATATAAACCGGTTTAATAACGAAGTGCTTAATGATGCCATCATCAGCGAAGTAAAGGAAACAGTAAATTTTTCTCCTCAAAATAAATACCTGCTTTGCATTGGCAGGCTTGTGGTGGATAAAGGAATAGTAGAACTGGTTAATGTTTTTATTCAGTTGCAGCGTACCAACAATAGTTTAAGGTTGATACTGGTAGGCGAATATGAAGCCTTATTAGATCCATTACCGGCATCAACCCTGCAGGAAATAAAAACTAACCCTGCCATTATTCATATCAACTGGACCGACCGGGTAGAATATTATATGCAACTTGCTGACCTTTTCATTTTCCCTTCTCACCGGGAAGGATTTCCCAATGTTTTGTTACAGGCAGGTGCAATGGCATTGCCTGTAATATGCAGCCGTATAACGGGTAATATTGATATAGTAGTAAATAATGAATCGGGACTCATTTTTGATTGTGGTAACGAAAAACAATTACTCAATCAAACACAATATGCTATTGAACATCCGCAACATATGCAAACTATGGCAAAGCAGCTACAGGCGCAGATAAAAGAAAATTACCGACAGGAAAATATCTGGCAAAACATGCTGACAGCTTATAAAACCTTGGTAAATTAGATAAATAATAAAAACAATGATAGTAATAGGGTATAG
>JBATAS010000349.1:0-37580 GCA_049661965.1 Ferruginibacter sp.
TCAGCTTTTTCAACTGAAAAATTATTTTTTATGGCAGATAAAAAATCTTCTTCTGAAAGTCCGTTCAAATCTGTAACTACCCGGTTGTAATCCATAATGTACAACTGATCAGATGGAAACAAAGTAGTAAGAAAAATATCGGCGCCTTCGCCAGCACTGTTACCTAAAGCCGCTCTTACTTTGGCAGCCGATGCAGCACGGTGGTGGCCATCGGCAATATAGGTACAGGGTACTTTTTCTTTAAATAAAGAAGATATTTTTTCAATGGTATCTGTGTCGTTCACAATCCAGATGGTATGCTGTATGCCGTCATCGGCAGTAAAATTATATACCGGGCTTTTTTCTTTCCACTTGTTTATTACTGCATCTACTTCGTCAACATTACGATAAGCCAAAAAAACATTACCCGTTTGTGCACCTGATGTTTTTATGTGATTGATGCGGTCCTGTTCTTTTTCGGGCCGGGTGAATTCATGCTTTTTTATCAGGTCGTTCTCGTAATCATCAACCGAGCTGCCGCAAACCAGGCCCGTCTGACTTTTTCCGTTCATGGTTAATTCATATATATAATAACAGGCCTTACTCTCTCTGAACAAAATTTTACGGCTGATAAATGCATCCAGATTTTCCTTGGCTTTATCATATACTTCGGGTGCATGTATATCTGTGCTTTCGGGCAGGTCAATTTCGCTTTTGGTGATATGTAAAAAACTCACATTATTGCCTGCTGCTTCTGCTTTTGCTTCTTTGCTGTTAAGCACATCATAAGGGCGTGAAGCTACCTGCTTTGCCATTTCTGCTGCGGGCCTCAGTGCTTTAAAGGGTGATACTGTAACCATAATTTTATTTTAAAAGGGACAAAAATACCCGTTTCAACTTAAAAGATAGTAAAATAATAATTGTTTTACCGGTTTAATTCTTTTGCAAAAAATTGGTCCCATTTTTCCTGTTCTTCCTTTTTTTTGCTGTGATCAGTTTCTTTATCATATTGTTTATTCATAAGCAAATACTTATTCAAAACTTCAGAAAAAAGGTTTTGAACTTTTGCCGAAATATCCTGTTTGTGAAATACGCTGTTATTTAGTTTTTCAATCATTTCTTTCAGACAAATCAGTCCAACATCAAAATGCCCTTGCTCATGTTTTAACAGATTGGCTGTTTCTTTACCCGATTTTATCCAGCTTTGGTCGGCATCCAGTTCCAGCTTCACAGATAAACCTTTAAGTTTTGCAGAATCTCCCTGAAAATTAACTCCTGTATAACTGTAATTTATTTTCCAGAAAGTGTTTGCTTCATGTTCAGATTTTTTATCGGGCTTTCCCGAAAAATCATTCCAAGTCAGCAAACGGTTTTTAGCAGCACCGCTAATTATAACCTGCTGCCCAATTGAAAATTTTGAAAAAACAAGTAATAAAAATAATAAGCAATACTTTTTCATAGGTTATTTTAACTATTTTTCTCCGAAAATTCTTTCATCAATTCTGCCAGCGTTTCCACGCTGCTTAGTGGTAATGCATTATATAAAGATGCCCTGAAGCCGCCAACCAGCCTGTGCCCTTTAATGCCAACAATGCCGTTTTCTTTGCTGAATTTTAAAAACGGTTCTTCCAGTGAAGTATCATTCATCACAAAACAAACATTCATCTTACTCCTGTCATCTTTATGAGCAGTACCGGTAAACAAAGGGTTTTCATCAATGGCAGCGTACAGCATGGCCGCTTTTTCAGTATTGAGTTTTTCCATGGCTGCCGGGCCGCCATTTGCTTTTAACCATCTTAAGGTAAGCAGACAAACATAAATGGCAAACACCGGAGGCGTGTTCAGCATGGAGCCTTCCTTAATATGATTGCGGTAATCAAGTATGGTAGGAATAGCCCGTTTTACTTTACCCAGAATATTTTTATTTACCACCACCAGGTTTACACCGGCAGGCCCCATGTTTTTTTGTGCACCTGCATAAATAAGATCAAAGGCGTTAAAATTCATGGTTCTGCTGAAGATATCACTGCTCATATCGGCTACCAGGCTATTACTGGGTGTTGGAATTTTTTGCCACTGCGTACCATAAATGGTATTGTTGGTTGTTATGTGCAGATATTTTGCATCGTTGGGCACGGCAAAATCTTTGGGTATAAAATTAAAATTGCTATCCCGGCTGCTGCAAACAATTTCGGCCTTGCCAAAAAGTTTGGCTTCTTTAATGGCCTTGGTACTCCAAACGCCGGTATCGGTATAGGCAGCTGTTTCTTTATCATCCAGTAAATTCATGGGCACCTGCATAAACTGGGTGGTTGCACCGCCATGCAGAAACAAAACCTCACGGTCGGCATCCAATTGCATCAGTTCTCTCACAAGCGCCTGGGCTTCATCCATTACATCCTGGAACAGCGGCGTACGATGACCGATCTCCAAAATGGATAAACCGGTATTATTATAATTGAGTACTGCCTGCGAAGCTTCTTCAAAAACAACTTTGGGTAAAATAGACGGACCGGCATTAAAATTATGAACCACGGCGTAAGGTTAACTGATAAAATTTGTTCGGGTGCAAAAATAACTAAATCGGTATAAAGTGAGGGTTTTAAAGATATTTTACAAAGTTCATGTTGTACGTATCCCCTTTTCGTCTGTCATGCTGTTTCAAACTGAAACATCTGGCCTGCCTGACTTCATGCATTGGCTTATTAGGAGTGTCGGAACTCATGGTATAAAATTTGTTTCAGAAAGTAAACTTCGGTTCTGTTGAATCTTGAAAATCGTAGTAAATGAATTATTTATAATCTGCAATCTTAATCAGTTTGGTCACATCAAGAACAATAATTTTTCTGCCTTTTGTTTCAAGTATTTTGTCTTCTTTAAATTCTGAAAGTACTCTAACTACATTTTCCCTTGCAGTACCAACAAGACTAGCTAAATCGTCTCTGCTCATATTTATTTCTACCGGCATGCCTGCCTTAAAGTTTACTTTATATTTCTCTCTCAGCACTATTAGTTGTAGAGCCAATCTTTCTCTCACAGATTTTTGAGCAAACAGACTAAGGCTGTTTGCTAACACAGCAAATTCATGACTTAGGTTTTTCAAAAGTAGCCTGCTTAAAACTTTTGACTGATTTAAGGTTTCTAAAAAATCTTCTTTTGGTATAAAGGCAATCCTGCTTTCTTCTAATGCTGCTGCACAATCCGGATAGCGACCTCCGGAAAGTATTGCATGGTAGCCTAATAATTCCCCTGTGTTAGCTACATAAATAATTTGTTCTTTTGAATCCTTGTCTAACTTGTATTTCTTTACTTTCCCGTTAATAACATAAAATATACCCGAAGGAAACCCTCCTTCCCTGAAAATAATTTCTCCTTTTTTATATATCTGTTCGGTCTTATTGGCTGTCAATATTTTCAAATCTGTTTCAGGCAATTCTGCCAAAACAGATTCGCTTTTAAAATCCCAGTTATCTATTTGAAATACACCTTTAATGCTCATTGTAGCCGCAAATTTACCTTTTTAAAAATTGATAAAACTCACTTTTTACAGTGATAATGTTTACCACAGGGCGAGCGTATGTAAAATAACTTTGCAGTATGGAAATTGAAAAATCAGCAACAAAAGACCTGTATTACACAAAGGAACATGAGTGGATTGATTTTCAGGGCAGCGTAGCCTATATAGGCATTAGCAGGTTTAAACTTATTGGGTTTAAAGAAATACAACAAGTGATTTTTAATGATCCGACTGGATTTAAACATAAAGGCGACTTAATTGCATCTATAAAGTATAATGATTATCAGGTTGAAGTTACCATGCCAGTTGATGGAAAGTTGATTAAAGTAAATACTGATCTGATATATGGCAACCAGGATTTATTATTAAACCACGCCGAAAGCACTGGTTGGGTAGCCTTAATTGCCCCCTCACAACTATTCGAAAGAAAAGATTTGCTACTTCCTGAACAATACCAAATGAAGGGTAAAAGTAAATATGCTAAATAACAATCCCGAAGTTTTAAAAATAGATATGCCAGTACTTGAAAGGAGAAAACAGATAGAAATACGGATTAGTTCCGATTGCCAATTTAATAAAATATATCCACCATCTATTCAATCACTGGCTCAACGGCACTGGACTCCTTTAGAAGTGGCCATAAAAGCAGCTGATTTTTTGGCTGCCGAAAACAATGTAAGTATTTTGGATATAGGCAGCGGTGTTGGAAAGTTTTGCCTTGCTGCGGCTAATTATAAACCGAATGCTTTCTTTACAGGTGTTGAACAACGGTTAAGTTTAATCAAACATGCCGAAACGGCCAAAGCGCTTTTACAACTAAAAAATGTATGGTTCATTAATGGAAATTTCACACAAATAGATTTTAGAAACTATGATCATTTTTACTTCTTTAATGCTTTTTACGAGAATTTAGAAGGCACAGTTAAAATTGATAACAGCATTGATTATTCAGGCGAATTATATAATTATTATAGCAGGTATTTATATAAACAACTGCAACAAAAACCTTCTGGTACAAGGCTGGCGGCTTTTCATAGTCTTGAAGACGAAATGCCACCTGAGTATCATGTTGTGGGGGTTGAAGTTGAGGGCTTATTAAAATTTTGGATAAAAGAATAATGTATTAAAATTGATTTTAATTATGAAGTGAGTGAACTAACCGGTGACTTGAAATCAGCAGACGGCTATCTAGATTGTGAAACAATTGTGTTAGCTAATGTTAAAAGACAATTGCATAATAAAATTGCAGCGTAGAAAATTTGCAATTAAATACATTTAATGAAAACACGAATTACAAACACTTCCTCTGAAATCACCTTACAAAGGCTTTCAAAACAGAATAAGAAATTCCTTCTTTTAAAAACTACCCCACCAAATGAAAAACTTAAACAATTAAAGGATGTTACCAATGGGCAGCATCCTTTAACAAAAAGTCTATTTATTAATTAATCACTTTTATGTCATTATCACTTACAGAATATCGTACAAAACTTATTAAAAAAATCATGTTTGCTTCTTCTCAGGATGAAGTAAAGCGATATATAAATACAGCTATAAAAAGTTTGGAACAACATAATTTAAACGGACATATTGTTATCCGGTTTACAGAAAAAATGCTGGATGAATTGGAATCGTTCAACCCGATGAACAAAGACGCACAACAATGGAGCAATATTAAAATGGCTGGAATCTGTTTTAACCAAATTAAAAGGAAACTGGAACTTGCTTCGCAGCTTTAAAATATAGGGTATGTTCAGGCCAAAACTTTTTGATACTTTTAAAAATTACAATCGTCAGCAATTCACAAAAGATATGCTGGCAGGCATAATTGTAGGTATTGTAGCATTGCCACTTGCCATCGCTTTCGCTATAGCTTCAGGCGTATCACCCGAGAAAGGTTTATATACAGCCGTTATTGCAGGATTCGTTATTTCGGCTTTGGGCGGCAGCCGGGTGCAAATTGGCGGCCCCACAGGTGCATTTATTGTAATTATTTATGGCATTGTTCAGGTACACGGCGTAAACGGTTTAATCATTGCCACATTTATGGCAGGGGTGATGCTGATCATTATGGGCTTAGCCCGTTTTGGTTCGGTTATAAAATTTATTCCACATCCTTTAATTATCGGGTTTACCAGTGGCATTGCCGTTCTTATTTTTTCTTCTCAAATGAAAGATTTTTTTGAGCTGAATATGGGTGCTGTCCCGGCAGATTTTTTTAATAAATGGAAAAGCTATGCTGCAGGTTTTGATTCAGTAAATATGTATGCTCTTGCAATTGCCACTGCAACGGTAGCAATTATTTTACTATGGCCAAAAGTTACACATAAGATACCCGGTTCACTTATTGCAATATTAGTAACAACAGCAGCAATGCAATTCCTTCATCTTCCGGTTGATACAATCGGCAACAGGTTCGGCAGCATATCTTCATCTTTGCCCATGCCAATAGTTCCTCATTTAGATTTCAGTACCATCAAAAAATTAATTCAGCCGGCATTCACCATTGCTTTATTAGGCGGAATTGAATCGTTGTTATCGGCAGTTGTTTCAGATGGTATGATTGGCGGTAACCATAAATCCAATATGGAACTGGTAGCACAAGGCACCGCAAATATTTTCTCTTCCATTTTTGGTGGTATTCCTGCCACTGGAGCAATTGCCCGTACTGCAACCAATGTAAAAAATGGTGGCCGTACTCCTGTTGCAGGCATTGTGCATTCCCTTACGTTATTGCTGATCATGTTATTTGTTGGCAAGTGGGCTGCGCTGATACCGATGGCTACATTGGCAGGCATATTAGTTGTTATCGCTTACAATATGAGTGAATGGCGAAATGTTGTATCCGTATTAAAAGGCTCCCGCAGCGATGCGGCAGTTTTAGTAACAACCTTTTTATTGACAGTTATAATTGATCTTACCGTTGCTATTGAAATAGGAATGGTACTGGCCGCATTCCTGTTTATGCGTAAAATGATAATGTTTAGCGATGTTAGTATTTTGAAAAGAGATATTGATGACAATGGGAATAGAAAATATAAAAATGACATTGAGCATTTTACCATTCCCGAAAATGTTGAAGTGTTTGAGATAACCGGGCCTTTGTTTTTTGGGGCTGCTCATAAATTTAAAGATGCCATGCGTTTTATTGAAAAGCCGCCGAAAGTATTAATCATCAGAATGAGGCAGGTTCCCATTATTGATGCAACAGGAATAAGAACTTTAAAAGAAGTCTATAAAGATGCAAAGCACAGGGGAACAAAACTTATTTTATCAGAAGTGCACAGCCAGCAGCTGATAAAAGAATTACAAGATGCAAGGCTGCTTTTTTCTATCGGCAAAGCCAATGTAACAACCAGTTTTAAAGAAGCCTTATCAAGAAGTATCGTATTATTAAAAGATACAGCTATAAATAAAGACATTTCACAGGCTGATTAATATAACAACTTTTACGGGCTTATTTAAGGTACCATAAAAGACGTTTTTCATATGTTAACATTCACTGCTCCTCCCTTCCAATCATCTTCCCTGCCGAACTCCACTGTTTATTAAGGTTTTCAAATTCCTTAATATCCGCTTCGTTGAATTTTTGCGTAACCAAACTTTTCAAATCGGGTTGGCCTGCATTAACCCAGGCCGTGTACCAGAAAGAAGCAATAGCATAAATAGATTGGCGCATGCGGCGCTCAATCATGCCATCTAATTTTTTATTGTACGCAATGGTAAAGGCCGATGAGTATTGCCGTATGGTTTTACCATTTCGGTTTTCAAAAGAATATTTCTTATCGTCGGCAAACTGTTTAGTCAGTTCACGTTCGTACAGCAAAACAGTATCGGCTGCTGCAGCACTTTCTAAAACACGTTTCCATATAAAATCGCCGGGATCTTTTATGTATTCAGCTTTACCAATAAAAAAGTCCCACTGTTTTTCAGCTAACAATTCCGGTACACGGCTTTCCCAAAAACCGTGAATGCCTTTTTGGTTGGTAAGTTGTCCGTTATGGTTGCTGCTGGCATGCAACGGCACATGTGCATCGGCAATATAGTGCCCTATCTCTGCAGCATTTTTCATGATATAACTGTAATCCTTTTCTTTAAATGCTTTTGTTAAGCGGCCCAGCATGGTTTGTACATGCCAGGGTACAATGCCGTATAAGTTCAACGAATCTTCGCCAAATTTTTCAACAGCTTCAGTCCATTTGCGGGGCAGCGCTGTGTAAGGGTATTCGCCATAATGATCAATATCTATATAATGCCGGGGCCCTTCATTGGTTACTGCATATCTTCTTTTATCGGGGTCAATGGCGTGTTCACTCAGGAAGCTGATATTGGGTTTAAACAATACCATCATTTCGGGGGGCAGCATAAAAACGGCGTAGTAATTTATTTTTTGGTGGGCATAAAATCCCCAGCAATACACATTATAATGGGCAATGAGCAGCAGTACAAACGGAAAAAAAATGCGGATAGCTTTTTTCATCAGGCCAGTATTAAGCTGTTTAAATGTACAATTTATTTACGGCTTTATTTTTTGCTTTCATCCTCATCAATATCGGTAACACCGCCACTTACCGCAAACTTCATGGTTTGTGCAGCGCTGATATTGTCAATAAGCCGCACTCTTTTTTTAGGTATCACATAAACATTTCCGGCAACCGAATAAGCCATGGGTACATAAACGGTAACGTAATCGTTTAAGCCAAAGTCCTGCATATCTTCCCGGGTAATAAAACCAAAACGCCATACATCGTTATCATCAATATTGGCCAACACGTGTTTGGTAAATTTTTTATTGTCGCCGGCAAAGGCTTCAAAAAAATCACGGGTGGTGGCATAAATATGTTTTATGCCCGGTGTCTTTTCAAGCATCTTGTCAAAAAAACTTAAAATACGGCTGGTAATAAAAAACGAACTGAAATATCCAATGATTATCAGCACGGCAATAATCAGCACAAACCCGATCCCGTAATTTCTTACCTGTACAATGCCCTGGGCATCGGTATAGGTAAATATCGGAATCAGCCCATCGATGGTTGAAAAAGCCAGGTATATAAAATAAGCCGTAATAGCTACTGGCCCCAGTATAAGCAGTCCCTGCAGGAAATACTGCAGCATCTTTTTATAGTGAAAATGTTTTTTCATAATATTTCAATTTATAGTTCAAAGATAACAGATTGAAAAGCCTTTTGCCGGCTAATACATAAAGCGCCCGATGGCGGAACAAGATTAAAAAATTGTTATGAATGGCAAAAAAAACTGATGGAAACTTTGGTTACATTAAAAGTTTCCGTAGTTTTGCTCTCCATTATGACAGAGTTAGATACAAAACAGCGGATTCAGCAGGCGGCCAATGACCTTGTGATGCAATACGGCATTCGCAGTGTAAGTATGGATGATATTGCCGCCAACCTGGGGATGAGTAAAAAAACCATTTACCAGTATTTTAAAGATAAAGATGAACTGGTAGAAGCTGTTGTAGATGATGTAATAAGAGAAAATCAGTATGAATGTAATGCCGACAGGGATAAGGCGGATAATGCTGTTCATGAAATTTTCCTGGTGATGGATATGATGGCTGAGATGTTTAAGACCATGAACCCGTCAATCCTTTTTGACATGCAGAAATATCATCCGGCGGCGTTCAGGAAATTCATGAAACACAAAAATGAATTTCTCTTTAATGTATGTACCCAAAACCTGGAACGTGGAGTGGCCGAGGAGTTATACCGGGCTGAAATAGCGGTTGATATATTATGCAGGTACCGGGTGGAAACCATGTTTATACCTTTTAATCCTGAATTCCAGAAAAGTTTAAAACACGACCTGGCGAAGATTGAAGAGGAAATAATCATTCATTTTCTTTTTGGGCTGGTATCGCTTAAAGGATATAAGCTGATCATGAAGTACCGGGAACAAAAAGAAGCAATTAAGAATTAAACAGAATAAAATAATAGTGATGAAAAAACTCAGGAACTACTGCCTGTTTGTATGCTGCCTTATGCTGTTTGCAGCTGAAACCAACGCTCAAAAAGTAAATTCATTTACGGTGCAGCAGGCAGTTGACTATGCCAAACAAAATTCCGTACAGGTAAAAAATGCATTGCTGGATATATTGATCCAGAAGCAGGTGAACAGGGATATTACCTCAATTGCCCTGCCTCAGATAAATGCCAATGCGTCTATAACACGTAACATAGATATACCTGTACAAACCATCCCTAACTTTATTGCACCGGCTACTTACCAGGTGTTGATTGATGAAGGAGTAAAGAACGGGAATGGCCAGCCTGTAACAATGCCTTCGGATGGATTTGGTAACCTGCTTTTTCCTTTTGGTAATCCATGGAATGCCAATGCAGGTGTAACATTAACCCAGATTGTTTTTGACGGCCAGGTTTTTATAGCACTGAAAGCCCGTAACGGCACAATCAGTTTGCAGGAAAGAATTGCGGAGTTAACCGAAGAAAATATAAAGGCCAATGTTTATAAGGTTTATTATCAGCTGGTGGCAGGTAAAACGCAAATAGAGCTGCTGGATGCCAACCTGGAACGGCTTGAAAAATTAAAGCATGATGTACAGGTTATGTTTGATAACGGCTTTACAGAAAAAGTAGATATTGACAAGCTTTCGGTTCAGATTGCAAATCTGCAAACAGAAAAACTGAAGGCAAATAATATGATTGCGAATGGGTACTCAGGATTGAAATTATTGATGGGAATGCCTGTTCAGGACAGCCTGGTATTAACAGATAAACTGGATGACGACCAGGTTAAGGAAGGTGTACTGGAAGCCAGTCAGTTTAAGTACGCTGACAGGAAAGATTTTCAGATATCGACCATAACCAATGAATTAAATACACTTAATGTAAGAAGGTACAAGTTAAGCCAGATACCAACTTTTGCATTAGTTGGAGGCTACAGTAAGCAGGCACAGCGTAACGAGTTTGATGTTTTTGGAAAGGGCGATTGGTTTACCAGTTCTTATATAGGCCTGCAGATGAACTTGCCTATTTTTAATGGGTTTGCATTACAGGCCAAAAAACAACAGGCCAGGTTACAGTTGCAAAAAACACAAAATGAAACAGAGGCTTTAAAGATTAAGATTGATGCTGAAGTGGAAAACTCAAAAAACAATTTTGTAACAGCTGTTGCCACCATGGACTTTCAGAAAAAAAATATGGCACTGGCCGAAAAAGTGTACGATCAGACCAAAAAGAAATATGAGATAGGTACCGGATCGGCCACAGAGATCAATGGAGCTCAGGTTGATCTGAAAACTGCCCAGACCAATTATGTAAGTGCTTTGTATGATGCCATTATTGCCAAAATTGATTTCTTAAAAGCTACCGGAAAATTATAATTAAACAGACTAACTATAAACAGATGAAAAAAATAACACAAATCGCCATTGCAGCTTCAGTAATGTTAATCATTGCATCTTGCGGCGGCAGTAAAAAAGATGATGCAGCACTTGTTAATGAAAAAAAAGCTGCCATTGAAAAATTAAAAGCAGAACGGGCAAAGAATGATGAGGAGATCAGAAAACTGCAGGCCGAACTGGAAAAACTTGATCCGGAAGCAGCTAATTCGGCAAAGGTAAAACTGGTTGCTACAGCAGCCGTTACCGTACAGGATTTTAAACATTATATTGACCTGCAGGGCCATGTTGATGCTGAAAATATTTCTTACATATCGCCACGTGGTATGCCGGGCCAGGTAAAGGCGGTATACGTGCAGCAAGGACAGTATGTTAAAAAAGGTCAGCTTTTATTAAAACTTGATGATGCCATTATGCAGCAACAGGTTACCTCTGCAAAGCAGCAGGCAGAAGTGTTGAAAACACAGCTTGCCTTTGCAAAAAATGTACATCAGCGCCAGAAAAATTTATGGGATCAGAATATTGGTACCGAGTTACAGTTAATTTCTGCAAAAAACAATGTTGATGCTTTGGAGAACCAGCTACAGGGTGCCAATGAACAGGCTAAAGTTGCAGTAGAGCAATTGAAAACCGCCAATGTTTACAGTGATGTTAATGGTGTAGCCGATATTGTAAACATCAGGGTTGGTGAAACTTTCCAGGGAATGACTCAGTCAGGTCCTCAAATAAAAATTGTAAACACCAGTAATTTAAAAGTGGTCACCAATGTTCCTGAAAATTATCTGACCCGGATAAGTAAAGGTTCGCCTATTGAAATAAATATACCGGATGCCAATAAAAAGTTAAGCTCAAAAATATCTTTAATCAGTCAGTCAATTGACCCGAATAAACTTGGTTTTATTGCCGAGGCAAGAATACCGGTTGATCCCGCTTTAAAACCAAACCAATCCGCCATTGTACGCATTCTTGATTATGCCGCAGCCAATGCTGTGGTAATTCCTGTAAACACTGTCCAAAGTGATGAAACCAGTAAATATGTTTACCTGTTGACAACAGACAGCAAAGGAAAATCAATTGCCAAAAAACAGGCAGTGGTAATTGGAGAAGTATATGGTAATAGTGTAGAGATAAAAGCCGGCTTAAAAGCAGGAGACCAGTTGATAACTGAAGGATACCAGAATATTTATGACGGGCAGTTGATAAGCACATCAATTGCAAACTAACTGAAGATAACAAAAATAATTTTATGAAGTTTACAGAAGGAGTTGCTAAAAAATTTAAAGAATTTGGCCCTGCAAGCTGGGCGATAAATAACCGCACAGCAGTTTATATTATAGCCATTATTGTCTCCATTATGGGGTTGTACACATTCAACACTTTACCCAAGGAGCAGTTTCCCGATATTGTGGTACCTACCATCAGTGTAACAACGGTGTATGTAGGTAACTCACCAAAGGATATTGAAAATCTTGTTACCAGGCCAATTGAAAAAGAATTGAAAGGTATCAGTGGTGCCAAGGTTAATAAAATAACCAGTACATCGCAAACGGATTTCAGTTTGATAGTTGTGGAATTTGATACAGATGTAAAAACAGAACTGGCTAAATTAAAAGTGAAGGATGCTATTGATAAAGCAAAAACAGATCTGCCCAACGACCTCACTTCTCAGCCAAATGCCCAGGAATTTGCATTTAGTGAAATGCCCATTATGTATGTTAATGTAAGTGGCGAATACGACGGAATAAAGCTGAAAGAATACGCCGATAAAATGCAGGACAAATTTGAGGAGCTTACAGAGATCACCCGTGCAGAGATTGTAGGAGCACCGGAGAGGGAGATTCAGGTAAATGTAGATGCTTATAAAATGCAGGCTGCCCGGATAAGTTTTATGGATGTTGAAAATGCCATCAGCCGTGAGAACCGTGATATTACAGGCGGTTTAATTGAAGTAGGCAACATGAAACGTACCATTAAAATAAAAGGGCAGTTTACCAGCGCTTTGAATTTGCAGGATATTGTTGTGAAGAGCAGCTCGCAGGGAGCAACGGTTTATTTAAAAGATATTGCCCAGATAAAAGATACCATCAAAGAAAAAGAAAGTTATGCACGGCTTGATGGTAAGAATGTTATTACCATTAACATCATCAAACGTGCCGGTGAAAACCTGATTGAAGCAGCCGGTAAAATTAAGGATATCGTTAAGGAAATGCAGGATAATGATGTGTTGCCCAAAGACCTGAAAGTGGTTATCACCGGCGACCAGAGTAAAGCAACCGCAACATCTTTTAACGAATTGATCAATACCATCATCATTGGTTTTGTATTGGTATTACTGGTGCTGATGTTCTTTATGGGTGTTACCAATGCATTCTTTGTGGCGTTAAGCGTACCGCTGAGCGTGTTTGTGGCATTTTTATTTTTACCAATAGGCGATGCCATCATTGGTACACCGTTAACTTTAAACTTCATTGTGTTATTTGCTTTGTTGTTTGGTTTGGGAATTATTGTGGATGATGCCATTGTGGTGATTGAAAATACACACCGTATCTATAATAATGGTAAAGTGCCCATCATCCGAAGTGCCAAGGAAGCCGCTGGTGAAATATTTATTCCGGTGCTGGCAGGTACGGCAACAACTTTAGCGCCATTCTTCCCCCTGCTTTTCTGGAAAGGCATCATTGGTAAGTTCATGATCTACCTGCCAACAATGCTCATACTTACTTTAGCAGCATCGCTGATTGTAGCATTTATTTTTAACCCGGTGTTTGCCGTTAGCTTTATGAAGCCCGAGGGTAAACAATTTGATGAGCCGAAAAAATTATTGTTTAAAAAACCATTCTTCTGGGCTACAATAATTATTGGAGCCATACTTCATCTTGCAGGCTGGCATGGCTTCGCAAACTTCTTATGGTTTATGGTTTTGTTATCTGTTTTAAATCGTTATGTATTCAGGGATACCATTTATTATTTCCAGAACAGGATACTGCCGTCGCTGATGACCCGCTATGAAAAACTATTGCGATGGGTATTACATGGCCGCCGTCCGGTTGCAATGCTTGTCAGTTTATTTATTTTATTTCCGGTAGCTGCAGGTTTGTTGGTGTTGAGAGGTAATAATCAAACCTTTTTTCCCAGCGGGGATCCTAACATGATTTTTGTATACTTAAAAATGCCGGTTGGTACCGATGTTAAAACTACCGATAGTGTTACGCATATACTGGAACAAAGAGTGAACAAAGTACTGGAAGCTGAAAAGCCTGGCACCGAAGGAAGTATTGTAGAAAGTATTATTGCCAATGTGGCCAACAGTGCCAATAACCCAAGCAGCAACAATCGAAGCATTCAACCCAACCTGGGGAGAATACAGGTTTCGTTTGTTGAGTATGAAAAGCGGCATGGAAAAGCTACCAAGCCTTATCTTGATGAAATAAGAAAACAAATGATAGGTATCCCCGGTGCCAGTATAGAAGTGGCACAGGAAGATGGCGGGCCTCCAACCGATCCGCCGGTTAATATTGAGGTGATTGGTGACAACTTCGAAGAACTGGCAACAGTAGCAAGCGATCTGTCAAAATATTTAGATATCAACCCGGTTTACGGAATTGAAAATTTAAAAATGGATGTTGATCTCAACAGTCCGGAATTTACTATAAACGTTGATCGTGAAAGGGCCATGATGGAAGGTTTGAGTACCGGGCAGATTGGAATGGAAATTCGTACTGCTGTTTTTGGTAAAGAAGTAAGTAAACTAAAAGAAGGTGAAGATGAGTACAAGATACAGCTACGTTATGCTGATCTGCAGCGGAAGAATATGACTGATGTACTTAACATGCGGATTACTTTTATGGATATGAATACCATGCAGATAAAATCGGTTCCGGTGAGTGCGGTTGCATCCATCGAATTGACTAATGCCTCAGGTGCTATCGCCCGTAAAAATGTAAAACGTACTATTCAGTTGCAATCCAATGTACTTGATCCTACACTTACAGGAAAGGTAAATGAGGAACTGGCCATTAAGATCGCCGACTTTAAATCTAAAAATCGCATCCCTTCAGATGTAACCATTAAACAAACAGGGCAGGGCGAACAGGAGGCTGAAACAAATGCATTTTTAGGCAAGGCTTTCTTTATTGCTATGGGATTGATCTTTCTGATACTGGTGCTGCAGTTCAACAGTATGAGTAAACCGTTCATTGTAATAACAGAAATATTCTTTTCGGTAATCGGTGTTTTACTGGGTTATGCATTTACAGGTATGACCATTGCCACCATCATGGTACTGGTTGGTGTAATTGGCCTGGCAGGTATTGTAATTAAAAACGGAATCTTATTGATAGAGTTTACCGATGAGTTACGTGGCAGAGGCGTTAAGACAAGAGAGGCGGCTATACAGGCCGGTAAGATCCGTATCATTCCGGTACTGTTAACGGCACTGGCAACCATGCTGGGTTTATTGCCGCTGGCAGTTGGGTTCAATATTAACTTTGTGTCTTTCTTTACCACTTTAAATCCGCATATTTTCTTTGGTGGAGATAGTGTGGTTTTCTGGGGGCCGTTAAGCTGGACAATCATTTTCGGCTTGATCTTCGCATTTTTCCTTACTTTAATAATGGTACCAAGCATGTACCTGATTGCTGAAAGATTAAGAAGGCCGATGGAAAGATTTTACGGAACAAGGTATGTGGCATTACTTGGTTTTACCGGTCCTTTGTTCTTCCTTTTTGTGGGTATTATGTACCTGGTAAAAAGAATACAGGGAAAGAAAGTATGGAACGGTTTACTGAAAGAAACTAAAAAGAATGATGACGATGCTGATAGTTTGTTGCCCGAGTACGAAAGATAATATTCATATAATTTCGAAAAGCCGTTCATTTCAAATGAACGGCTTTTTTATTTTCCATTCATCATAATTTTATGATTTCATTTTTCCAATTGATATTAACTTCACAAAAAATTATTAGCCATGATACAAGATCACGAAATTGACTACAAGATTTACGGAGAAGAACTTCAGTTTGTAGAAATTGAATTAGACCCCAACGAAACAGCAATTGCCGAGAGCGGCGCTTTTATGATGATGGACAACGGAATCCAGATGAATACAATTTTTGGAGACGGCAGCCAGAAAAATGAGACCGGGCTTTTAGGTAAGCTTTTCAGTGCCGGTAAAAGATTATTGGTAGGAGAGAGTTTATTTATGACTGCCTTTACCAATGTTGGGCAGGGAAAAAAGCGGGTAAGTTTCGCCGCACCTTACACCGGAAAAATTATTCCTTTCGATCTTTCGCAACTTGGCGGTAAGATCATTGCACAAAAAGATGCTTTCTTATGTGCAGCCAAAGGCGTTAGCATAGGCATTGAATTTCAGAAAAGACTCGGCACGGGTATTTTTGGTGGCGAAGGATTTATAATGGAGAAACTGGAAGGCGATGGAATGGCTTTTGCACATGCAGGTGGTTATGTGATTGAAAAGACATTACAGCCCGGTGAAATTTTAAAAGTAGATACAGGTTGTGTGGTTGCCTATACTGCCGGTGTTGATTTTGATATTGAATTTGTGCGGGGTATTAAAAACTGGATGTTTGGCGGCGAAGGATTATTCTTTGCTAAGATGACCGGTCCGGGAAAAGTATGGCTGCAGTCCCTTCCTATAAGTCGTTTGGCAGGCAGGTTACAACAGTATACATACAAGCGTAAGGAGGAGGGTAGTATTCTTGGAGGCCTGGGTAATTTACTTGACGGACGTGAGTAAAGAAAAAGTTATTGCAATAAAAAGAGGCCTGTCATCAACGAGCCTCTTTTTATTTTATATAATGGAATAGGTTATCCTCTTCTTCCCCGCTTTATTTTTGTCTTGGTGGTTTTAATTTTACCGCCTTTTGGTCCAACAACGGTTCTGGTAGTTCTTGTAAC
This sequence comes from Ferruginibacter sp., assembly GCA_049661965.1. Taxonomy (GTDB): domain Bacteria; phylum Bacteroidota; class Bacteroidia; order Chitinophagales; family Chitinophagaceae; genus Ferruginibacter. The sequence goes on from JBATAS010000349.1 coordinate 16,791, forward strand.
CCGGTAATTTTTTACAGCACTTGCATGCCTTGTACGAACTGTAACTGATGTAGTACGGTATGGTTTATAAATTCGGTGTGCGGTAACAACTCTATGTGTTTTTACAACCCTGCAATACGAATGATGCCTAACGGTAAGCGGATGAAATACACGCCATGGAGCAGGCCGCCAGGGGCGCCACCAACCCGGATAATGTCTCCAGCGCCAAGGTGAAACCCAAGGCCTGTAAGCCGGACCGTAAACAAACTGTACCGATGGCCACATCCAGACGTTTACAATAATAGTGGGCTTGTAATCATCGTAAAAGCTTGGGCCGTTCTTTCTTTGCCGGTCATTATCTTCATCATCAGCACCGCTTCCGTCAGAAGCTTCTATAATTATCTCTTCACCATAAATATCCTCGTCCCCGATGATCTGTAAAAGAGCGGATGCATTACCGGTTTTCTCAAGTTCAATTACGGCGATATCCTGGTTTTCCTTATCCGAAACGGCAACCTGCAAAATAAAAGCATGCACATCCTTATCCATTTTATTAATTACCCGTATATAGTCAGTTTCTCCGTCGCCATCCAGGTCAAGGTTATTTACGTTGTTTGATTGCGTATTGATGAGCTTTTCAAATTCTTCGGGAGAACCTGCTTTTTTAAACATTTCTATGGCTCCCTGTAAACTGAAATTATCGCCGGGCAGGCCTGTAGAATCAGCGTCAATTGCAGATGCAGCGCTGCTATATAACAGGAATGCCGCCAGCATCATGGTTAGAATTGATAATTTTTTCATGATAGGTATTTTGGTGATTTAAACTAAACGGACGAAGCTTTGATTCCAATTTATCAAAAAAGTTTAACGAATACTTTAAATAAAAATTCTCCCTAAGAAAAAATATCGGGCTGTAAAGTTCCTTTTCACTGCTGGAAATTGTCGGCTAAAGGACGTTTTTTAAGACTATTTCAAAAAAAGATTTGGAAATACAATTCCTTTAATCGTATATTTGCGATATAAAATAAAACAATGGCAATCCACAAAAAAGAAGCATTCACTCAAAAGGAACAGGATCTGGCAGCATTCGCCAAAGCGATGGCACATCCGGCACGTATTGCCATTTTAAAATTGCTGGCGCAGAAAAACGAATGTATCTGCGGAGAGATTGTAGATGTGCTGCCGTTATCACAGTCAACTGTGTCGCAGCATTTAAAGGAATTAAAGAATGCAGGATTGATTGACGGAAATATTGACGGTCCACGCAGTTGCTACTGTATTAACTGGAAAGCCTTTGAAAAATTTATGGGTGAATTCAGTTTCCTGTTTAACAAACTTAAAATACAGAACGAAAAAGCCTGTTGTTAAAAATAATTTTAAACATTTAAAAATATAACCATGAACAACGAAACACAAATTAAAGAACTCGTAAAAGAAAAATACGCAGCTATAGCGGAGCAATCAAAAGATCAGAATGAGACTTCCTGTTGCGGAGCCACATCGGCCTGCTGCGGCGATGAAGTGTATAACATTATGAGTGATGATTATACAAAAATGGAAGGATACAACCCTGATGCTGATTTAGGCCTGGGTTGCGGACTGCCAACCGAATTTGCAAAAATTAAGGAAGGTGATACTGTAATTGACCTTGGAAGCGGAGCAGGGAATGATGCTTTTATTGCCCGTAAGATTGCAGGCGAAAACGGAAAAATTTTGGGTATTGATTTTACCGAAGCTATGATTAACAAAGCAAGGGCCAATGCTGAAAAACTGAATTTCAATAACGTTGAGTTCAGGCTTGGTGATATTGATGATATGCCCGTAACATCCAATTATGCTGATGTGATTGTAAGTAATTGCGTATTAAACCTGGTACCCAACAAACACAAGGTCATCAGCGAAATTTTCAGGGTATTGAAGCCTGGCGCCCATTTTTCCATCTCTGATATTGTGCTTGAAGGAAATCTTCCATCAAAGTGGAAGGAAGTTGCGGAATTATATGCCGGTTGTGTAAGTGGTGCTGTTCAAAAACAGGTTTATCTCGAAATGATTACCGAAGCGGGCTTTAAAAACGTTGTTCTGCAAAAAGAAAAAGAAATAAAAATACCAGATGATATTTTAAAAAATTATTTATCTGAAGAAGAAATTGCAACGTATAAAAAAGGCGGTACCAAAATAACAAGCATTACCGTGTATGCAGATAAACCTGCTAAAGATGATAGGAACTGCTGCGAACCTGGCAGCGGATGTTGTTAAAATTATTTTCTCACCATAAAATGTAAAGCCATGAACATGAATCAAAAAGATCCGAACTGTTGTACAACGGACAGCGGATGCTGCGGTATAACCGATATGGGTTGCTGCTAACTAAAATTTATGGATGACAGCTTTTAAAGTTGTCATCCATAATCTTAAACTATTTTAAAAAAACAAAATGACAACAGAAATATTAAATTCAACTGATGTAAAGGTTGGGTTAACCGAAAACAAAATAAACTACCTGTGGCTGAACGGAGAACGGATTATAGGTATTGAAGGTCTTCAGATTTTTGAAAACTGCGGGCAACTGGAACAACCCCCGGCGATTAAGAAAGAACAGATAGATGTGCTCAACAGCATCATCAATGCTACACTTGAAAAATTTGCTGAAGAAGGTATCTGTAACGACTGGGCTTCACTTATTAAGTCTGCAAAGAATTATCTTTCAGCAACCGGATATTGTGTTAACTATATGGATAAAGTTACCGTTGATCTGAGGAAACCGGTGGAAGTGGATCTTGCATCTTTAGTTGCAGAAAAGAGCGTAATTGTCAACCGGTCTTTGACTGCTGCTGATCTTTGGAAAATTTACCAGGACAAAAAAATAAGACAACAAAGAAGATTTTTATAAGCAGATAATATTATGAAAAAGAAACTACTATTTGTTTGTATCGAAAACAGCAACCGCTCACAAATGAGTCAGGCATTTGCAAAAATACTCGGCGGGGAAAGTATTGAATCATTTAGTGCAGGCAGTAAGCCGAGCGGCATTGTTAACCCCAAAGCCATTGCTGCTATGAAGGAGTTGGGTTACGATTTGAGTAAACACGACAGTAAAAGCCTGGATGAAGTAAAAGCATTTGCACCTTTTGATGCTGTAGTAACCATGGGTTGTGGCGATGCCTGTCCCTGGATGCCGGCAAAGCAATTTATAGACTGGCAGATACCTGATCCAAAAAATATGGAGCCCGATCAGTTTAATAATGTAAGAGATTTGATAAGAGAAAAAGTTCAGCAGTTGATCAATGAACTATAATAAGAAAAGCCATTCCGCACAGGAATGGCTTTTCTTATTATTTATTTGTAAATCTTATCTTTTACTGATCTTCGATAACAATCTTAATATCTCCAGGTATAACCAAACAATAGTTACCAGTAATCCAAAAGCACCATACCATTCCATATATTTTGGTGCCCCAAGTTCTGCTCCTTTTTCAATCATATCAAAATCTAAAATTAAATTAAGTGCTGCCAGTGCAACAACAAAAACCGAAAACCCAATACCAATTGCACTGCCTTCATGTAAAAATGGAATTGTTATGCCAACAAAACTCAGTCCGATAGCAATCAGATAAAATATGGCAATACCGGCAGTTGCTGTAATTATTATTGCCCTGAACTTAGCGGTAGCTTTAATGATCTTAAAACTATACAGTAAATACATGGCAATGGCAGTACCAAAAGTTAAACCAACTGCATTCAGTACAATGCCTGGAGCAACTTCTGCAAAAGCATAGCTGTAGTAAGCCGATATGGCACCTACAAATAAGCCTTCAAGCAATGCATAAAGCGGGGCAAGATATGGAGCCCATTCTTTTTTAAACATCAGCAGAATGGCAACACCCAGTCCGCCAAAAGCACCTACATAAATAAATGTTTGTGCATTAGTGCCACCTTCAGCATATTCTTTCCAGGCATAAAAGGCAGTACCCATCATCATTAAAAATAAAAACCCAAATTTCTGTAAAGTTCCATTTACGGTCATGGCATTATCAGGAGTAATAACCTGGTCTAATACATTGCCCTTAAATCGTTTTTCAGATAATGTTGGGTTGCCGGATTTAAATAGTTCCATGGTAATAAAATTTAGAAGATAAAAGTAAAGAATTATCCAATAAGAAAAAGGTTATTTTCCGGGTATATCGTTTGTATTCCTCAGTGGCTAAGTTCCTTATCTTTGCCAAATGGAACAGCTGTTACAACAGATTAAAAATATAAAGGACGAAATATCGGCATTTAACGAAGGTGATGCAGAAACCTTCCGCATTAAATACCTGGGCACAAAGGGCCTGGTTAAAGCCATCATGGGCGAAATGAAAAATGTGGCGATTGAAAATAAGAAGGCCGCAGGTCAGTTACTTAATGAATTTAAACTTTTTACTGAAGCAAAGTATGAAGAACTAAAATCGCAATCGGGCAACGGCCAGCAAACTACAACCAACGAAATAGACCTTAGTTTGCCCGGAGACCCGATGCCTTTAGGAAGCCGTCATCCAATCAGTTTAGTTAAAAACAGGATTATTTCTATTTTTCAAAGGCTTGGTTTTGCTGTTGCCGAAGGGCCGGAGATTGAAGATGACTTTCATAATTTCACCGCACTTAATTTACCGGAGAATCATCCTGCCCGTGATATGCAGGACACATTTTATATTTCACAAAATCCCGACTGGCTTTTGCGTACACACACATCAAGTGTACAGGTACGTGAAATGCAAAAAGGAAATTTACCTATACGAATAATTTGCCCTGGCCGTGTTTACAGAAATGAAACCATCAGTGCAAGAGCGCATTGTTTTTTTCACCAGGTAGAAGGTTTGTACATTGCTGAAAATGTTTCCTTTGCCGACCTTAAACAAACACTTTACTTCTTTGTACAGGAAATGTTTGGAAAGGATGTTAAGGTGCGTTTCCGTCCAAGTTATTTTCCGTTTACCGAGCCGAGTGCCGAAATGGACATCAGCTGCCTGATTTGTGGTGGCGAAGGTTGCAGCGTTTGTAAAAAAACAGGCTGGGTAGAAATTCTGGGTTGTGGAATGGTTCATCCAAATGTATTAGACAACTGTGGCATCGACAGTAATAAGTATACCGGCTTTGCATTTGGCATGGGTATCGAAAGAATTACCATGCTTAAATACCAGATAAAAGATCTGCGGCTTTTTAGTGAAAATGATGTGCGGTTTTTGAAACAGTTTACCAGTGCAGTGTAATTATTTTCTCAGCAAATAATATTCATGTCTAAATTTATCAATACAATTTGTGTTATTGGTGCCGGTACCATGGGCAACGGTATAGCTCAAACAGCAGCACAAAACGGTTTTCAAACTTTATTGTTCGATATTAATACCGGAGTTTTGGAGAAAGCAAAAGCTTCCATTCAAAAAAGTCTGGATTACCTGGTTAATAAAGAAAAAATATCTGCAGCAGAAAAGGAGACCATTTTTCAACGGATAAAATTTATAACGGATACCAGCCAGTGCGTAGCCGATATTATTATTGAAGCTATTGTTGAAAAAGTGGATGTTAAAGTTTCTGTCTTTAACCAGCTTGCAGCAATTAATCATTCTGATGTGATCTTTGCATCCAACACATCTTCATTATCTATTTCCGAAATACAATCAGGCGTTCAAAATCCGCAACGGGTTGTGGGTATGCATTTTTTTAACCCGGCACAGGTGATGAAACTGGTGGAAGTGGTAAAAGGAAACCAGACGGATGAAACGGTTGCACAAACGGTTTATGATCTTTGTGTGCAGATGAAAAAAACACCGGTAATGTGTAAAGATGCTCCCGGTTTTATTGTTAACCGTGTTGCCCGGCATTATTATCTGGAAGCTATGAAACTGGTGGAGAGCGGTATTGCCGGCTTTGAAAATGTAGATGTAATACTGGAAGCATCGGGCTTTAAGATGGGGCCTTTTAAATTAATGGACCTTATTGGTAATGATGTAAACCTTGCTGTTTCACAATCTTTATATGATGCATGCGATCATGCCGAAAGGTTTAAACCTTCTCCGCTTCAAATAGAAAAAGTTGCAAAAGGCGAACTGGGTAAGAAAACAAAAAAAGGATTTTATAGTTATTAAAATTCCTGCTAAAAAATAAATGGGTAATTCTTCAAATAATAATATCAGTTCCTTTTCAGGAACCGGGGGTATATTAGTTACCGGCGGATCGGGATTGGTGGGAAAAGAATTGATTACCCAATTGCTCAATGATGGAAAACAGGTAAGAGCAATTTATAATAAAACAGCATTGCCCGGTTTTGAATCTGAAAATTTTCAGCAGTTTCAATGCGACATATTAGATGTGATTGGATTGGAGGAAGCTATGGAAGGAATTGAACAGGTTTATCATTGTGCGGCGGTAGTAAGCTTTAAACCAAAGCACAGGCATGCAATGTTTAAAATAAATGTTGAAGGCACCGCCAATGTAGTTAATGCAGCGCTTGACGCCGGTGTAAAAAAAATGATCTATGTAAGTTCTGTTGCGGCATTGGGAAGGATAAGAGAAGACGGGCCGATAAATGAAACAATGAACTGGACGGAAGAAACAAGCAACAGCCGTTACGGGCAAAGTAAATACTTAGCCGAAATGCAGGTGTGGCGTGGCATTGGCGAAGGGTTGGATGCTGCTATAATAAATCCTGTAATAATTTTAGGACCCGGCGATTGGAATGCAGGCTCATCACAAATATTTAAATCGCTGTATAATGAATTTCCCTGGTACGCTGCAGGTACTACAGGTTTTGTTGATGTGAGAGATGTGGCAAAGGCTATGATAAAATTAATGAACAGCAATATTTCGGCTGAACGTTTTATCATCAGTGCCGAAAACAGAAGCTATGCCGATGTGTTTAATTTAATAGCCAAAGCATTTGGTAAAAAACCTCCACTTAAAAAAGTTACGCCATGGATTGCAAAAATTGTCTGGCGGCTTGAGGCTGTAAAAAGTTTATTCACCGGTAAAGATCCATTAATCACTAAGGAAACAGCAGCTACTGCGCTTGCAAAAGCCAGCTTCGATAACAGTAAACTGATAAAATATCTTCCGGATTTTACCTACCGTAAAATTGAGGACAGTATTACAGATACCTGTTCAGCATTTCAACAAAAACTTAACATCGATTAGCTTAATTTCGGGCTTTTGCAAAATTCGTTTATATTTAAATCCATTTATAAAAATATCAGATGAAAAAAATTATTGCCTCCTTATTGTTTTCTATTACCTGTTTATTGGGTTTTTCTCAAACTGATTATACCATCAGCGGAAAGATTGTTGATGCTGTAACCAAACAACCTTTACAGGGCGCATCGGTGTTTGCAGAAAATACAACTATCGGTACCGCATCAAACAATGATGGTGTCTTTCATTTAAGGCTGCCAAATGGCGGCTACAGTATTGTAGTAACTTTTACCGGCTATCAAACCGAAACAAAAAGAATAACAACGGCTGATGCAGGTAACCAACAAATAGTAATAGAAATAAAGCAGAAGGAAAAAGAAATGCAGGATGTAGTGATTAAAGCCAGCTATGAAGTAAAAAACGGTTGGGAAAAATATGGTGATTTCTTTCTGGATAATTTTATTGGTAAAACCATTAATGGTCAGCAATGTTTTATAACAAACAGGGATGCTATCAAATTCTTTTATTACAAAAGAAAGAACCTGCTTAAAATAATGGCTGAAGAACCGGTTGAAATTGTAAACGATGCATTGGGCTACAACATTAAATATACACTCGACTCTTTTGTACATGATTATAGTACAGAGATAACATTGTACAGTGGCTATCCCTTGTTTCAGGAAATGCAGTCAAGTAGTATTGCAGATCTTGAAAAATGGAACGCTGCCCGTAAAATAGCTTATAATGGATCTATCCTGCATTTTATGCGTAGCATGTATAATAGAAAACTGAAAGAAGAAGGTTTTGAAATTCAGTTTGTAATAAAAGATAAGGAGAAAGAAAAAGCAATTACATTAAAGAATTTTTACGGAGCCATGAACTATAACCTGGACCGGGTTGATAATACAGTAGAGATCAATCCTAATCAAAAGGAAGTAGCGGTCATTTACAAAGATGAAGAAACATCAGCTTTATACCGGGATAAAAATCCTGATGCAGCAACTAAATTTCAACTTTCGGTACTTACTTTTTTGCCCAATGAATCGCTGGATATAGAACGTAACGGATTTTATTTTGAACAAAACGATATTACCATTACTGGCTATTGGGCCTGGGAAAAAGTAGGTGATATGTTGCCTTACGATTTTAATTATGCGGTAGAAAAAGAAATGCCTGCTGCAACAACCGAAGTGATTACAACAATTACACCTGTAGTTCCAGCTGTTGATACTGTAAGCACAAACAAAGCAGAGCAGGTTGTGATAAACAGTGCAGGTAATGATGATGCTATGCTAACGAATCCTGTTTGGAAAATGGAGGAGAGCCGGATTATAGACGGCAATAAATTATTGTACTATAAAAACGGAGGCGAAGAGAACACGGTTAATTTTGATAATGACTTTTATAAATTCAACGCCGGTAATACAGGTATTTATACATTTAAAGGACAGGATTACAGCTTTGACTGGAATTACACTGATGCAGCAAAAACAAAAATGAAGATTGTTATACAATATCCCAGCCCGCTGATTGTAAACCTGGAAAATATTCAACTGTCAAATTCGGTATTAAAGTATACCCGCCTGCAAAGTGTTAATGGTGCAAACCTGATGGCCACAGAAACAAGAGTAGTAAAATAAATACTAAACATACTTAAAAGAACTGATGGGCAATTTATTTGCCCATTACTTTTTCCCATAACTGAGGTATTCTTTTTACCCAAACCAGTTCTTTCATTTTTTCTTTAGCATCTTCAATGGGGCTGCCAAAATAAACCTTGCCACCTTCGGTATCTTTTCCTACACCGCTTTGTGCATATATAACCGCATTGGCACCAATGGTTAAAGTTTTACTTACACCAACTTGGCCCCAAAGTGTTACACCATCTTCAAGCGTTACTACACCGGCAATGCCAACCTGTGCTGCAATCAAACAGTTTTTGCCGGTAACAGTATCATGGCCTATATGAACCATGTTATCAAGCTTGGTTCCTTTGCCAATAATACTGTCGTGGCTTACTCCTCTGTCAATGGTACAGCCTGCGCCAATTTCCACATCATCTTCTATAATTACCCGGCCACAACTGGGCATTCTTTTATACCAGAGTTCCCTGTCTTTTTTTGTGTTATAATAAAATGCATCGCTGCCAATAACAGTGCCTGCCTGTATAACTACATTATCACCAATAATGCAATGATCCATAATGCTGGTATTGGGATGAATAACGCAATTTTTTCCAATGCTTACATGATTGCCGATAAAAGCGCCGGGATAAATAAAACTTCCTTCGCCAATAACAGCCGAATCGCTGATCATTTTTTCAGCTTTTTCAAACGGGCGGAAATGAGTTACAATTTTACAATAAGCTTCAAACGGATTATCAACAATCAGCAAAGATTTTCCTTCAGGAATATTTGTTTCTTTATTGATGATGATAAAACTGGCAGCACTGTTTATACACTTGTCATAATATTTTGGATGGTCAACAAAAACAAGATCGCCTTTCTCAACCTTATGTAATTCATTAATGCCGGTTGCAGCATCTGTTGTGTTACCAATTAATTTTGCACCAATGAATTCGGCTATCCAGGTTAAAGAAACAGGAGAAGGAAATTGCATAATCTGAGATTTTTGTAAAGGTACACCGCTTTGCTTTTATTTGACTTTTATCGAAAAAGTAAAAAAAAAGAGCCCGTTTCGGGGAAAACCATAATTTTTTTTTCTTTAAATTTTGGCACAAAAAAGTGCTGGAAAAAGGTAAATAGAAAAACAAGTTTCGTGATTTTTTAAATTTTAAGTTTAATAAAAAAAGGAAATAATAAAAACTGTACTCCTCTGTAATGCCTGTAAACAAAGAGCTTTAAGCCAATAGTTTTTTTTTGATACGCTAAAGGGTTTTAGTGTCCTTCATTTTTTCTTTTCTGTTTTGATCAGGAAGAGTAAAATCCGGGGCATCCTTATCCACAGGCCAATTTAAAATGTTAATAAAATTTATTGAAAATATTTTTTGGTTAGCAAAAATTCTTTTTAATATTGTGTAGGGAATTTGGTTCCCGGTACTTACTAACCCATCTATATAGCAAAGCTCGACTCTTAAAAGTCGGGCTTTATTTTTTGTTTTAAAATCTTTAACAACAATTACTTTTCATGAAAATTTATGAAACCGTAAAAAATAATTTTATCATCAGTACCGATAAAAGTAAATTGAATGTACTCTACATTCATAACTATTTGAGCAGAGAAAGTTACTGGGCAAAAAATATTCCGATTCATCTTGTTCAAAAAAGTATTGACGGTTCATTTTGTTTTGGGATGTATAAAATTGAAAACGCAGATACTGGTTTAACAGTTCAGGTTGGTTTTGCAAGAGTTGTTACCGATCATGCAACATTTGGATATTTAGCTGATGTTTTTATTGATGAAAAATTCAGAAGACAAGGATTGTCGAAATGGTTGATGTCGGAAATTATGAATCATGAAGATTTACAGGGGTTGCGCCGCTGGATGCTGGCAACCCTGGATGCCCATACGCTGTACACACAATTTGGTTTTTTACCATTGGATAAGCCAGAGCGGGTAATGGGCTTTAAACCTTTTGAAGAATATCCAAAAAACAACTCGTAATTATATCCTTAACTTGCAGCCAAAATTTATATTACATGCTAAAGTCAATGACAGGTTTTGGAAGGGCTGAACAAACAACAAATGAAAAAACTTTTCTGGTAGAGGTAAAAGCACTCAATGGAAAACAATTTGAGTTGCAGTTAAGACTGCCACCTTTGTTAAGGCCTTACGAATTTGAAATACGAAACACTTTACAGGAACATTTAGTAAGAGGCACTGTTGATTGTATGATAACCATTAAACAGAATGGCACATCAAAACCGGTTAATATTAATACCGATCTTATTAAAGCATATTACATACAAATTGAAACATTGGCTGGCGAACTTAAAATTGATACCAACTCGGTATTAAGTGCATTACTGAGGTTGCCCGAAGTGGTAACACCAACTAATGATGTTTTAAACGAAACAGATTTTGCAGAGTTTAATAAAGTATTGCAGGATGCACTGAACAATTTGAATCAGCACAGAACAGAAGAAGGAGCCGTGTTGGAAACTGATTTGATAAAACGCATAAATAATATCAACGAGCAGGAAGAAGCTATTTTAAAACTTGAACCCAACCGTAAGAAAAGAATCAAAGACGAAATAAACCAGTTACTGGAAAAACATGTAGGGAAAGAAAATATTGATAATAACCGCATGGAGCAGGAACTGATTTACTACATGGAAAAAATAGATATTCATGAAGAGCAGATCAGGCTGCGGCAGCATTGTGAATATTTCAGGTCAATTATTCAGGAGCCGGAAGAAGGTAAGGGAAAAAAATTATCCTTTATTTTACAGGAAATAGGCCGTGAAATAAATACAACAGGAAGCAAAGCCTATGATGCAGATATCCAGAAATGTGTGGTAAAGATGAAGAACGAACTGGAAAAAGCGAAGGAACAGGTACTTAATATTTTATAATGCTATGTTCAAAAAGTTAAAAGTAAAGGTTTTAGTACAATGATATCAACAGGTAAAAAAAATCTCATATTGGCATTGGCAATCGTAGCAGGTTCCTGTATCATGTTATCCTGTAAACAGATTGATGTTTTTGAAAAGAATACCGTTATACCAAATTATGAGTGGAAATCTGACTTTACCGTTTCAGGTACTTTTCAAATAGCAGACACTATATCGGCCTATAGTATCTATCTGGTATTGCGTCATACAGATGCCTATCAGTATAATAATATCTGGCTTAATATTGGTTTGCAGCCACCGGGTGATAGTTTGAGTACACAAAAAGCAGATCTGAAACTTGGCGACGATGCAAATGGTTGGGAAGGAACAGGAATGAACGATATCTGGGAAATCAGAAAATTATTAAATGGGCAGGCCCGAAGATTTAAAAAAGCCGGGACCTACCATTTTTCTGTTTCACAAATCATGCGTGATGATCCCTTGCCTGGCATTATGAGTGTGGGTTTGCGTATAGAAAAGAAAGAATAATAAAGATTAACATAGCCTTTAACACAAAACATCAAACAATCCCGTTTTTTCAAAACAATTCTTTATTTTGCATATTATGAAAATGAAACTTCTTGCTTTCCTGTTGATATCATCTATTGCTGCTAATGCTCAATCGCAGCATTTCGAATATGTTCAAAAAGGAGAATTTGGTATTACAGCCGGAGTTGCACATTATTTTGGCGATATAAATACAAGAGCAGCCATTAACCGCCCTAAACCGGCATTTGGCGCTTTTTTCCGCAAACAATTTGGTAATTATGTAGGGGTAAGGTTAAGTGCCCATTACGCCCAGTTAGGCTATAGCGATGCATACAGTAAAAACGAGTTTCAAAAAATACGAAACCTGAGTTTTAATACCAATATTTGGGAAATAGCGCTACAGGGCGATTTTAATTTTTTTAAATTCATTCCCGGCGATCCTGATTACTCATTTACACCCTATATAACTTTAGGTGTTGGTGTTTTTACTTATGATCCTTATGCATTTACTAATGGTGAAAAAGAGTTTTTAAGGCCCCTGGGTACCGAGGGGCAGCAAATCGGTTACGATGGCAGAAAACCATATAGCACACTTGCTTTATGTATACCCCTTGGTGTGGGTATTAAATATAACCTTAGCGAAAAAATGAATTTTTCTTTTGAGATTGGCCATCGCTTTACAGGTACCGATTACCTGGATGATGTAAGTACTACATACGTAGGTGCAAATAAATTTACACCATTATCTACTGCGGCATTGTTGCAGGACCGCTCTGTTGAAATTGATCCAAACAATCCTTTAGGTGTTGAGGGCAGACAGCGTGGTTGGAGTAAACAAAAAGATCAGTACATCATTGCCGAAATAGGGATTACCTATAATCTCAGTTCATACAGGTGTCCTACAGCTAAATAAATACGTAGAAAAATCTGATATCAGTATTAATCTTTTTTTAATCTCATACATTATCAATAGTAGTTTATTTGTATAAACTTTATGGTTGGTATATTATAAACACACATATACAATAGCCCAAAATTTAGGAAGTTGTAAGATTTAAGCTAAAACGCTTATTCCAACTAAAATTTGTTACTTTTGCCCCCCAAAATCGGGCCCTGAGCCCGACTACTCTTTTATACTATTATGAGCTTAAAGGATAATATAGATATGAAGCGGCTGCCCAGCCATATTGCTATCATTATGGATGGCAATGGAAGATGGGCAAAAGAAAAAGGTGAAGATCGCCTGTATGGCCATTTGCACGGAGTAGAGAGTGTACGCAATATTGTCGAAGGTTCTGCTGAATTAGGCATCAGTTATTTAACCTTGTATGCATTCAGTACCGAAAACTGGGACCGGCCCGAGTATGAAGTATCGGGCCTTATGGAACTTCTGGTAGATACGATACGTAATGAAGTGCCTACACTCAATAAAAACAATATAAAGCTTCATGTTATTGGTGATATTGATATGCTTCCTGCATCGGCCAAACAGGAGTTACAGGAAGCGCTGAAAGAAACCAGCACTAATACAGGCCTCAATTTAATTATGGCACTTAGTTACAGCAGCAGGTGGGAAATAGTTAACGCAGCTAAACAGATAGCCGAAGATGTAAAGAACGGTAAATTAGTAACAGAAAAAATTAACCAGGAAACAATACAGCAATATCTTACAACAAAATCATTTCCCGATCCTGAACTGATGATAAGGACAAGTGGAGAATACAGGATAAGCAATTTTTTATTATACCAGCTTGCTTATGCAGAGTTATACTTTACCAATACACGTTGGCCCGATTTCAGAAAAGAAGATTTATATACCGCTATTCTGGATTACCAGGGTAGGGAAAGAAGGTTTGGAAAAACTGGAGAACAGATAAAAGATGAAGAGCCGGCCAGTTGATAACTGGCAGGAATAGAAACAATTACTATACACAGGCCATTTCTACATTTACGTAATGATTTAGGATGAGCTTAACAAATAGTTTTAATTATTGGGCTTAATTTGCCGCACGTAAAAAACAACTGATGCAGAGGATTTACAAAGGAATTTTTATTATTACCCTATTAACAAGCAGCCTTTTTGTTTCGGCACAGGAACCTGTATCTGTTGACCCTGAATTAATGGGAATTTTCGACTCTAAAATACTAAAAGAATATACCATTGCGGATATAACTGTTAAGGGCTCTATGGCTTTTGACGCTAACCTGATCATATCAATTTCGGGACTTGCAGTTGGCGATAAGGTAACCATCCCGGGTACCGATGTTTTCAGTAAGGCAATAACTAAATTATGGCGGCAAAACCTTATTTCGGATGTAGAGATTTCATTTACCAAGCTGGAAGGCACTAATTTATTTGTTCAGCTTACAATTGTAGAAAGGCCGCGGTTAGCCAGTTTTAAATTTGTGGGTATAAAAAAAGGCGAAAAAGACGACCTGGAACCTAAAATTGCACTTACTAAAGACAGGGTGGTAACAGAAAATATGAAGTTGAGTGCTGTAGAAGCAATCCGAAAATATTATTACGGTAAAGCGTTCCGAAATGTAGACATACGGCTTACTGAAGAAAACGTACCAGGTTTAAACAATGCTGTAGCATTAACTTTTTATATTCAAAAAGGTAAAAAGGTAAAAGTAAATTCCATCAACTTCAGTGGTAACGAAAACCTGGCTTCGCAAAAGCTAAAAAAGCAAATGCGGGGTACTAAGGAAATGAACAGGATAACATTATTTCCTTTAACTGTAAAAAATCCTTTTGGTGATACGGTAAGTCGTCCCTCATTTAAAGATTATATCAACGATGTAGGCTTTATGTCTATAACAAAAACACGTGATTATGTTGATCCTTATTTCAGGATAAGAGGTTTTAGCGGAGCAAAATTTAATGAAGTAAAATATACCGAGGATAAAGAAAGCGTACTTAATTATTACAATTCAAAAGGATACCGGGATGCAGTTATCATGAACGATACTTCGATTTTGGATGAACGTAATAATATTAACCTGTTTATGCAGGTAAACGAAGGTCATCAGTATTATTTCGGCGATATAGTTTGGCGGGGCAATACCAAGTACAGCGATTCTGTACTTAATAATATTCTGGGAATTAAAAAAGGAGATGTTTATAACCTGGGGCTTTTAAATTCTAAGCTTGGTAAACAATTATCTCCCGAAGGTTTGGATATAGGTAGCCTGTATATGGATGATGGATACCTTTTCTTTTTGGTAGACCCGGTTGAAACAGCCGTTTATAATGACACCATTGATTTTGAGTTAAGGATGAGGGAAGGGCCGCAGGCAACCTATGGCAATATTACTATTTCGGGTAACAAAAAAACCAAAGATTATGTAATACGTCGTGAGCTAAGAACTATACCCGGCGAAAAATTCAGCCGCCAGGATATTATACGTACACAAAGAGAGCTGGGGCAGCTTGGGTTTATTGATCCTGAGAAAATAAACCCGGGAGTTGTACCCAATGCCGAAAACGGAACTGTAGATATTAATTGGGGCATTGAAGAAAAATCCGGAGATCAGCTTGAACTATCGGCAGGTTTTGGCGGAGGTATTGGCTTAACCGGTACATTGGGAGTTTCGTTTAATAATTTCTCTATAAAAAATATAACCAAACGCTCTACCTGGGATCCTTTGCCATCCGGCGATGGCCAGAAATTAACTGCCAGAATTCAATCAAACGGTAAAGCATTCCGATCGTATAATTTTTCATTTACCGAGCCCTGGCTGGGAGGAAAAAAACGTAATTCATTTACCATTGCATATTCAAATACCAAGTATGCAAATGCTTATGATGAGTTTGGATCTTATTGCAGAAAATGTGGCGATACCTCTTATGTGAAGACCGCCAATTTTAATATATCACTGGGTAAACAGTTAAAATGGCCCGATGACTATTTTAATCTTATTTATTCATTAAGCGTACAGCGGTATAAACTAAAAAATTATAATTTATTTGGTACTACCGATGAATTGAGAAACATCACTTCTACCAATGTAAGTTTAAGGATTGCTTTGGTTCGTAATTCAGCCGGACCAAATCCTATATTTCCAACAAGTGGGTCTAACTTCCTGTTAAGCGGACAGTTTACGTTACCCTATTCATTAATGGGTATTACATCAAGTTCAACAAATAGTTATAAACTGCCCGAGTTTCATAAATGGCGGATGAATGCCGAGTGGTATGTACCCATCGGTCTGCCCAGGGGAGAAGAGAAGAATAAACAGTTTATCTTGAAAGTAGCTGCCAAGTATGGTTTTATCGGCCGGTATAATAAGAAGCTGGATATTTCTCCATTCGAACGCTTTCAATTGGGCGATGCTGGCTTAAGTAATAATTTTGCTTTGTTAGGGTACGATATTATTGCTCATCGTGGATACCCGGTTTATGATAAATCAAATCCAAGAATAAATCCTGAAGATATTACGCCATCTCAGTTTTTTACTATATTTAATAAATATACTGTGGAGCTGCGCTACCCCTTCAGCACCAGCGCAGGAAGTACTATATATGGGTTGGCATTTTTTGAAGCTGCAAACGGTTGGTACGACTTTAAATCATATAATCCTTTCAAACTAAGGCGTTCTGCAGGATTAGGTTTACGTTTCTTCCTGCCTATGTTTGGTTTATTAGGCTTTGATTATGGTATAGGGTTTGACAGGTATACGAATACCAGCGGATTAAAAGGTGCAGCTAAGTTTACCTTTATGCTGGGGCAGGAACCGGAATAAATAACCGTTAATTTGTAAAATTAAATAAGATGAAAAAACTATTGCTCTTTGCAACATGCGTATTACTTATTTCCATTTCGGCAAGTGCACAGCGGTATGCAGTAATTGATTCAAAATATATATTAGATAAACTGCCCGAATATAAAGATGCACAAAAGCTGTTGGATCAGTTCAGCGAACAATGGCAGCAGGAAGTAGATCAGAAACAGGCTATTATGGATAAAATGTATAAAGACTATGATGCCGAGCAGGTTATGCTGAGCGATGTGCTTAAGAAGAAAAGAGAAGACGAACTGTACAACAAAGAAAAAGAATTACGTGATTTGCAGAAAAAGCGTTTTGGGTTTGAAGGTGACCTTTTTAAAAAGAGGCAAGAGCTGATAAAACCAATACAGGACAGGGTGTATAACGCAGTACAAAAGCTGGCAACAGAAAAACAATATGATTTTATTTTAGATAAAAGTGAAGGAATTACCGTTATCTTTGCCGACCCAAAACTGGATAAGAGTGCAGATATACTCCGGAATCTGGGTGTTAAATAAAGCATAAAGGGTGGCTAGTAATGCAACTTATTAATAAAAAAACAATCTTATTAAACAACTAAATCAATAAATATTAAATCAACAATGAAAAAACTATTTTTAGGAGCTGTGATGGCGTTTGGAATTTTAAGTGCCTCAGCACAAGCAAAAGTGGGGTATATCAATACTGATATACTGATAAGCTTAATGCCTGAAGCTGCCCAGGCTAATACTGAATTAAATGCTTACAACGCATCTTTACAACAACAGGGAAAGGATTTGGAGATTGAAGCTGATAAAAAAAGAGATCAGTTTTTTAAAGATTCACTTACCATGACTCCTCAAATGAAAGAAATAAAAAGAGAGGAACTGATAAAAATGTACGGACGGTTACAAAATTATGATCAGGAAGCTCAAGAAAAAGCTAACCAATATGCACAAGGTAAGATTGGCCCTATCCGTCAGAAGGCACTTGATGCTATTGCATCAGTAGCTAAGGAAAAAGGATATAATTATGTACTTGATGAAGCTACAAGTGTACTTTTGGTTATGCCTCCCGGAGATAATCTTTTAGCCGCTGTAAAAGCAAAAATGGGTATTAAAGACCCTCCGCCAGCACCAGCAAAATAATATTTAATTTTAATTATTATAACAAAGCCTTCCTATACTACGGAAGGCTTTGTTATTTTTGACAGATGAAGCAACAACCCATTGGAGTTTTCGACAGTGGTTATGGAGGATTAACTGTTTTGAAAGAAATTACAGCTAAACTTCCGCAATACGATTATATATACCTGGGCGATAATGCCCGGTCGCCTTACGGTACCCGTAGTTTTGAAACTGTTTATGAATATACTTTGGAATGTGTACAATGGTTTTTTAATCAGGGATGCAGCCTGGTTATACTTGCCTGTAATACAGCTTCGGCAAAAGCCCTGCGTTCTATTCAGCAAAACGATCTGGCTGCAATAGATGCTTCAAAAAGAGTATTGGGCGTTATCAGACCTACAACTGAAACAATAGGCCGGTTTACAATGTCGGGTAATGTAGGTATACTTGCTACAAACGGAACTGTAAGTTCGGGATCGTATCCTATTGAAATAAAGAAATTTTATCCAGCGTTGCAGGTTTTTCAGGAAGCCTGCCCTATGTGGGTGCCACTGGTTGAGAATAATGAGTACAATAGCCCCGGAGCTGACTATTTTATTCAAAAGAACATTAATGAACTTTTACAGCAATCGCCTGAAATTGATACGATATTATTAGCCTGTACACATTATCCATTATTACTGGAGAAGATTAAAAAAGCTGTTCCTGCTGCTGTAACTGTATTATCGCAGGGAGAAATTGTAGCTGATAGCCTGGCTAAGTATTTACAAAACCACCCGGAAATAGAAGAAAAATGCAGTAAAGGAGGACAAATCAGCTTTTATACCACCGATTCGGCCAGCGATTTTGATAGCCATGCTGCTGTTTTTTATGGAAAACCTGTAAAATCAACACATTTAATGCTGTAGTTATAAAAAATTTCAAATTCCTAATTCCTAATCCCTATTTTCCCCTTACCTTTGCCGTCCTTTCACAAACAGCAGGGATGGTGCCTTGTTGAGTGTAACAAAACAGAATTCAGAAAATTAATTTGTAAAAGGAAAAATAATTAACAATGCCAGGTAAAAAAAGAACCTATCAACCGCACAAGCGCCGCAGAAAGTCAGTACATGGTTTTCGTCAACGTATGCAAACAGCTAATGGCCGCAAGGTATTAGCCAGCCGCAGAAAAAAAGGACGTCATAAATTGACAGTATCAAGCGAACACGGTGATAAAAAATAAGATTTCCTGATTTCTTTCATAGAGATCCGGTTAAAATAATTCAGTCCCCCGATTTGTCGGGGGACTTTTTTAATTTAGAGTATTGCAACCCGAACAACGATATAGGTTTAAAAAAGAAGAAAAATTAAAAAGCCGGAAAACAATTGAGCAATTGTTTAAAGAGGGCAAGTCGTTTTCCAATTTTCCCTTCAGGATATTATGGATGCTTAATGATAAAGCAACAGCTCCGCTGCAATCGGGGTTTGCAGTCAGCAGTAAACATTTTAAAAAAGCAGTTGATAGAAACCGTATTAAAAGGTTAATGAGAGAAGCTTATCGTCTGCAAAAAAATGACCTGCAGGCGCAGCTAAAACAAAACAATAACCAGTTGTAGGTATTTTTTATTTATACAGGAAATGAATTGCCGGAATATGACTTTGTATTTGAAAAGACAGGAAATGTTTTAAAGCGACTGATAAAAATGGCTGATGAAGATAGTAAAACAGATATTTAGCTTTCCGTTTATTGTATTAATAAAGCTTTACCAGTGGATTATATCTCCCTGGCTGGGGCCTAAGTGCCGCTATACACCTACCTGCTCTCACTATGGCATTGAAGCGTTAAAAAAACATGGACCCATAAAAGGATTATGGTTGACTATTAAACGTGTGAGTAAATGCCATCCCTGGGGCGGACACGGCTATGATCCGGTACCATAGACTATAATATCAATAATCATATTCATAAGCATAAACCGTTATTTCTTTTTCATCTGCATCATTGCCTGAAGTGATTGTATTTTTCTTCAGTAAACCTTTGGCTCAGTATTCGTAAACACTTGTTGATGCATATTCGCCTTTATTTATTTTGCTGATTAATTTTCCTGCTGAATTATATGTGTATTCATTGGTAAATTCCAAACCCCCGTTCTTCGGCTCTGAATACATTTTTATCAGTTGTTTTTTATTGTTATAAATATAATGATAGACTGATCCGTCAGGAATAGTGCGGCTTAACTGTAACCCTTTTGTATCAAATATGTCTGTATTTTTCATTCCGTATTGCGTATCCGTATTTTCAATTGTATAACTTCCGTCAGGTTTGTAACTGTACTTGATGGTTTCTGTTTTTTTACCATCATCCGAGAATTTTTCAATTGTCTGCATACGTTGTTTTGCATCGTAAGTAATTAATTTGTAGTAAATTCTTTTACCGTATGCATACATGGCTGTATCATCACCCTTTTCATTATAAAACCAAACAGTTCTTCCGGTTACTGTATTATTTTCCTGGTTCTGGCGGGTTATTTTTTTAATTTTCAATTTTACTATTTCTGCCGCAACAGGCTCCTGGGCCAGTGCAGCATTACCCATGCCAAGCATCAACAATATGATATAAATCTTCATTTTCATGTTTTTTACAAGCTACAATATAAATAAAAAAGCTGCAACTCTTTTAAGTTGCAGCTTTGAACGTATAAGTTTTAATTTTAAAATCGTTCTGCTACTTT
>JBATAS010000350.1:0-7414 GCA_049661965.1 Ferruginibacter sp.
ATGTATCCCGTGGCTACACTTCCAAAATATCTGGGGGTTGATGGAAAAGAAATTATTCCTGAAAAAGGAGACCTGCAGGGTGCATTGCCAGAAGGAAACGATGGTCTGGGATTACGACTGTTGGGCCTGAGCGGCAAAGATGTTTTACCTACTGAAGTGTACGAAGAAATAAAAGCAAAAGCATTAGCAACAGTTAGAGGAACAGTACAGGCCGATATTTTAAAAGAAGATCAGGCACAGAACACCTGTATTTTTTCTACTGAGTTTGCATTAAAGCTGATGGGTGATGTGCAGGAATATTTTATTAAAAATTCTGTACAGAATTTTTACAGCGTAAGTATCAGCGGTTATCATATTGCCGAAGCAGGAGCAAATCCAATTACGCAACTGGCATTCACTTTAGCAAACGGCTTTACATATGTTGAGTATTACTTAAGCCGTGGAATGAACATTGATGATTTTGCACCCAACCTTTCGTTCTTCTTCAGCAATGGTATGGACCCCGAGTACAGTGTGATAGGCCGTGTTGCCCGCCGCATATGGGCCAAAGCCATGAAGAATAAATACAAAGCCAACAGCCGTTCGCAAAAATTAAAATATCATATTCAAACTTCCGGCCGTAGTTTACATGCACAGGAAATTGATTTTAATGATATCCGTACAACGCTTCAGGCATTGTATGCCATTTACGATAATTGCAATTCACTGCACACTAACGCATACGATGAGGCTATTACAACACCTACCGAAGAAAGTGTTCGCCGTGCCATGGCGATTCAGTTAATCATCAATAGAGAACTGGGCACAGCTAAAAACGAAAATCCCAACCAGGGTGCATTTTTAATTGAAGAACTGACAGATATTGTGGAAGAAGCAGTGATGGCTGAATTCAACCGCCTGACCGAGCGTGGGGGTGTACTAGGTGCCATGGAACGCATGTACCAGCGCAACAAAATTCAGGAAGAAAGTCTGTACTACGAAACGTTGAAACATACTGGCGAATATCCGATTGTTGGTGTAAATACTTTCTTAAATAAAAAAGGAAGTCCTACTATTTTACCAACGGAAGTTATCCGTTCAACAACCGAAGAAAAAGAATTTCAGATAAATACCCTGCAGGCTTTTCACAAACGACATGCTGATAAAAATGCAGAAATGCTGAAACGCCTGCAACAGGCTGCGGTTAAAAACGAAAATCTTTTTGCTGAGTTGATGGAAACAGTGAAGTATTGTTCTTTGGGACAGATCACAAATGCATTGTATGCAGTGGGCGGGCAGTACAGAAGGAATATGTAATACCTGTTAGTTCAGCTCCTCACAAAAATAGCCTGCGGTAAATAAAATCTGCTTTATTTCATGTGCAGAATTATTTTCGGAAATCACCCGAAGAATCTTATCACAGTCGTGTAGATCCACATTCCATTCTTTAATATAAGGATGAAGATTTAAAGCGGGTTTCACTTTACGGATATGTTTGTTATTGTTAAGGTTTGTTTTAAAAACAAGAATTTCCATATCGTATCTTTTAAAAGAGCTTGGTTTAGGTATATAGTTATTCTGCGGCCATGCTTGCAGATGAATTATCCTGTTCAGGCGATTTCCATCTTCCGCCACACCTGTTCTTCCATTCAGCTTTAAATTTTTCTCTTTCTTCGGGAGTCATGTTATCAAAGCGATGTTTCATCTTTTGTTTCCATGCCGGGCTACCTCTCCAGCCCCGGCCACCAAAGCCGCCAAACAATATTTTACTCAGCAGCAGAATGCCCAGCGCCTGTATAAATGTTATGGCTTTAACACCAAGTATGGCGGGCAGTAACGCATTCCATAAACTCATTACCAGCAGGCCAAATAAAAGCACAGCGGCAATAAAGATGAAGAAAAACATGATTCCTTTTTTGATCCAGAACTTTTTCATTGTATATAATTTTTTTGTTTTAATAATTTAGTAACTCATCCTTTAATATTTGCAAACGCTCCCTCAAATGCAGAACCGCATATCTTTTCCTGCTTATAAGCGTAGCTACAGCTTCTCCGGTTTGTATGGATATATCTTTAAAGGGAATCCCTTCTATTTCGTTTTGAATAAAGACCTCCCGTTGTGCCGCCGGCAATTCATCCAGCGCCGCTTTTAACTCTTCCCAAAAAATATTGCGGAGGTATTCAGTTTCAGGTGTCGAGTCCGAGGGCAATAGCATTTCTCTCCAGTTAAAATTATCCTCATCCCCTGATTCACTGCTGAACAGGTCATCAGCCAGGGGTAATTTGTGCTTGCGGTAATTGTCAGTTATTTTATTACGGGCAACTTTATACAACCAGCCCGTTGCCTGTTCTATAGGCTCAGGGTTACCGGCAAACTGGTAAAATACTTCCTGTAAAATATCTTCTGCATCTTCGGTACTGGCCACACGTTGCTTTATAAATCCAAAAAGCCTTTTACTTATTGATTTTATGGTATTGGTAATATTTTTATTACGTTCGGCCGCCATTTCAATTGCTAATGTCATTGCTTCATCTTTCTGTACTATTGAAGACGGATGAAGGGAAGATATGTTTTAAACAAGAAAAATATTTTTTCTGCTGATAATCCGGAGAAAAGCAGGGACAAAGAGGCGTTGTTTCTTAACTATTAATATGTATTTGTCATATCCTCATCAACACATATAATATAATCGGCTTTGCCTTTATTCTCGGCCAGCAGCTCTTTTATATTTTTTTGCGATACGGTTGTAATGGTTCCGTATTTCAAATCGGGCTGCTTTCTTTTAAGATACCAGTTAATGCCATCGTAATTATCTGAATGAAAAGATCCGTTGTAATGTATAAAAAGATAACCCGCTTTAAAATGCTGCAGAATGAAATAAGCCATGGTAGCATCCTTTGTTGCCTGCGCCTTGGGCATGTTGGTACCGCCATGTCCGCCCATCATCTCTACCATCTTTACATAACCCGGTAAAGTGGAGTCATAGTCCATCGGCAACGGAGCCATCCATGTTTTTTCTAAGGCTGACAAAGTATCCAGTGCTTGAAATCCCTTTTTTGACACCATCGATGCATAACGCCTTGGAATATTAGTGGCAATAAAAGGAGCATTTTTTTCTTTAGCAAAATTTACAATGGGGGCATAATCGGTTTTATAATTATTCCACAGCCTGGCTGCAGAGTCCAGCCCTTTGGCGGTAATTTTTCCAGCCAGGTAATCATTTAACGCCTGCTGGTTATCTGCTTCAAACATTTCGGCACCAAAAATTAAATTACGGGTTTCGCTTAAATCCTTTGCTACAACTAATTCCAGCCAGTGTGCAATGGCATTGTTATGAAACTCGCCAAAAAGCACAATGTCTTTTTTTGCCAACTGTTTAATCATTTTTTTATAAGAAACTTTTTTGCCCTTTGCATTGTAAAGCACATAAGCAGGTTTTTGCTGAGCAAAGACCGCAACTGTTAAAAATAATACGACCACAGACAAGATATATTTCTTCATAAGTAAATATTAATACTGAAAGGTAAAGCGATTGTTTCAAAAAACTTAATAGTGACCGTTATGTTTTAAGCTTTCAAAAGATTATATTTGGAATACTTAACCAAAAAAACTAACATCATGGCATCAACCAAAGCTTATGCAGCGCAGGAAAAAGGAAAAGCTCTTGCTCCCTGGACAATTGACCGCAGAGATCCCAAACCAACGGATGTTCAAATTCAGATATTATACTGCGGCGTTTGCCACAGCGATCTGCATTTTGTAAACAATGATTGGGGAATGACGGTTTACCCGGTTGTGCCGGGGCATGAAATTGTAGGCCGTGTAACGGCTGTTGGAAATGAAGTTAAAAATTTTAAAGTGGGAGACCTGGCCGGGATAGGATGCCTGGTTGACAGTTGCCGGGAATGTAATAACTGCAAAAATGATCTGGAACAGCATTGCAGCAACGGCATGGTGTTTACTTATGGCGGACAGGAAAGAGATGGCAGCGGCATTACCCATGGCGGCTACAGCAAAAGTATTTTAGCGCATGAAGATTTTGTGTTGCATATTTCGGATAAGCAACCATTGGAAGCAGTTGCACCATTACTTTGTGCAGGCATAACCACGTACTCGCCATTAAAAACATGGAAGGTTGGTAAGGGGCAAAAAGTTGGAGTTTTGGGATTGGGAGGCCTTGGGCATATGGGTGTTAAATTTGCAGTATCTATGGGAGCCGAAGTTACCATGCTCAGTCATACTGCATCAAAAGAGAAAGATGCAAAAAAACTGGATGCTCATAAATTTGTCTTGACAAGCGATGAAAAGCAGGTAGTAGAAGTTGCCAATTATTTTGATTTTATCCTGGATACGGTATCTGCTCCACATGATTATAATTTTTACCTGAACTTACTGGCTACCGGTGGCAATATGGTTTGCGTAGGCTTACCACCACCGTCGGAGCCTGTTGTTCCGTTCAATCTGGTTTTTCAGAGACGAAGCATAGCCGGTTCATTAATTGGCGGCATTGCCGAAACACAGGAAATGCTTGACTACTGTGCCGAACATAATATTGTAAGTGATATAGAACTGATTGCGATGAAAGATATTAATGTAGCATACGAAAGAATGTTGAAAGGAGATGTGCGTTACCGGTTTGTGATTGATATGGCCACTTTATAATTAACAGGCTTGAAAATTATTGAGCTGCCCGGCGGGGCAGCTTTTTTGTTTAAAATATTTCTGAATTTGTTGCGTAACTTCCATCTATATTTTTTATATGAGTTTAAGAAAGATTGTTCCTGTTTTTTTATTGATTGCAATTACGAACAGTTGCAGTGTAAGTAAATATGCCGCCACCAACAAGAGTTATAAATCGCAGGCAAAGACTTTTGCGAATGAATTAAAAAAGCAACCTGAAAATATTGACAGTACCAATGCTGCCTCCTGGGTAGGTACAACTAATTTTGGTATGCGTAAGCCAAATTTTGTAATCATTCATCACACTGCACAAAACAGTTGCGAACAAACACTTACAACTTTTACTTTACCCCGTACACAGGTGAGTGCTCATTATGTTATTTGTAAAGACGGAACCGTGCAGCATATGCTGAACGATTACCTGCGGGCCTGGCATGCCGGAAGTGGAAAATGGGGAAACCTTACAGATATTAATTCGGCATCAATTGGTATTGAACTGGATAATAACGGCTTTGAACCTTTTAGCGAAGCACAGATAAATAATTTGCTGCAGGTATTAAAGGCGCTGAAAAAAAAGTACAATATTCCCACTGCTAATTTTATCGGCCACTCAGATATTGCACCCGGAAGAAAGGTTGATCCGAATCGTTTCTTTCCATGGCAGCAGTTGGCGGCCAATGGTTTTGGTTACTGGTACGATACAACCCATGTAAACCTTCCCGAAAATTTTGATGCTATGCAGGCATTGCGGATCATTGGCTATAATACCAAGGATTCTATTGCTGCCATTAATTCGTTCAAATTACATTTTGTACAACAGGATAGTTTGCCGGTGATAAGTGATGCAGATAAAAAGGTAATTTACGATCTCTATAAAAAATACTAACTGCTGGCCGGCGGTTTAAAATATTTTCCAATTACCGGTAGCTTCGCAAGTTCTTTTGCTTCTACCCTTGATACAAACCAGGTAAAAAACAAAAGCAATACAAAGCCCGTTCCCAAAGAAAATAAGATGGAATCATTTATCCATTTCAACAAACCCATGTGTACAAAGTATATCAGCACCACCAGCGTTAAGTAAGCAATCAGTTTTTTTACAGCATAAGGCACGGGGTAATGTTTTTGTCCTAACAAATAACTGCTTATCATCATAAACAGGTAACAACAAAAAGTAGCCAGTGCCGCACCGGTATAATGTAAACGCGGAATCAGGATGATATTGAGTACAATGGTAATTGCAGCGCCACCAATGGTTATTGCAGCGCCGTACATATTTTTATTGGTGAGTTTATACCAGACACTGAGGTTATAATAAATGCCCAGGAAAATATTGCCAAGCGCCAGCAATGGCACTATCTCCAGACCTTCTACCCAGCGGGGGTTTGCAAAAGTTAAAAATATCCATTTGAAGACGTCTAAAAATAATCCGATAAATAAAAACATAAAGCAGCAGGCAATTACAAAAAACTTCATCACACGGGCGTAGGTTTTTTGTGCGTTTTCATCGCCGCTTTTATTAAAGAAGAAAGGCTCGGCGGCCATACGAAAGGCCTGTATCATAATGGTGATGAGTAAGGCGATCCTGAAAATATTTGCAAAGATGCCAAGCTCATGATCGGCCTGGTTTTGGGGCAGATCAACCACATGGCGGTATATCAAACGGCTGAGCACATCATTAATCATACCACCCAACCCGACAATAATTAATGGAGCACTGTAGCGCATTACTTCTTTCCAGAGTTTAAAATCGAACTGAATTTTTATCTGCCTGATTTCTTTTGAAAGAACCAGCAGTGTAAATAAACTTCCACAGAGATTTCCTAAGAGGTAATAACCCAGGCCAAAGTCTTTACTGTAAACCAAACTCAAAAAACTGTCGGGGTTTCCTTCCAGAATTTTTGGAATAACACCCATAAAAAAAATCACCACCAAAACATTTAATACTATGCCTGCTACTCTTGCAAAAGCATAGCGCCTGGGCCGGTTTTCCTGCCGCAGTTTGGCAAAGGGTAATGTATTTAAATTGTCAACAGCAATAATGGCAATCATCCACAAAACATAATCTGGATGGTTGTTCAGGTCGGCAGCGGATGCTATTGCATTTTGACTGAGCAATAAAACAATGGTAAAAAATATACTGCTGAATAAAAGCGAAAGCGAAAGTGTATTGTATAGTTTTTGTTTATCGTGGGTTTGAGAAAAACGGAAATAGGCCGTTTCTAAACCATAGGCATACAATACATTTAAAAACGGGATGATGGTATATACCTGGACAAGGTCGGCGGTTTTTTCAGGCATCACAATAAAAAATGGCAACGCCATGTTCATTAAATAACCCAGGAAGCGGCTGGCGATGGTTGGCACACCATACCACAAAGTCTGCCCCGCTAATTTTTTAATACCGCTCAATTATAACTTTAATTTAGGTTCAAATTTAGCTTTATAATTTTTAAATAAAGGAAAGGATTAAAGCTGTGGCCTCTTTAAAATTATTGTGCGAACCTTGCAGACTTGGTCATAGTGGTATCTGTAAGTGTATTTAAAAAATAGATCAGGTCATTTTTTTCTGTATTAGAAATAGCAATCCTGTTTACCAATAAGGGGTCCAGTGTTGGTTGCGTGGTGATGATACCGGTGCGGTAATGGTCAATGGCCTGGCCTATGGTATATATCCTGCCATCGTGCATGTAAGGAAACGTAAGCATCACATTACGCAGGCTTGGGACTTTGAATTTTAAAGAATCATTTTTATCA
>JBATAS010000351.1:0-3787 GCA_049661965.1 Ferruginibacter sp.
GCTTTATACCGCATATGTGCGTATAACAGCAAACAGGGAATTAAACCATGGCCTTTTCAAAAAGGAAGAAAATTTCTGGCCGATATTAAAGCTCATTATAAAATCATCCGGGAAGCTGATAAGATCATTTAAAAAGGGTCGCCATGGGTTTGTTTTATCAATTGCCTTGTAAGAAAGGGGAGGCGTTTTAAAATGGAAACAAACATATTGGTTACCCATATTTTTCCAAACATCGATTGAATCCATCTGCCGGTTCTTAATCTTTTTTCAAATTCATGCCTCCAATCCCGGCTGTAGTTTTTTTCCAGGGTTTCCCTGTTGATATTTTCTTCAAAAAAGTCATTGATGTGCCTGGCTGCTATTTTACTGCCATGTAAAGCCATACTCATGCCGTTGCCGCATAAGGGCGTAATCATACCGGCCGCATCGCCTGTCAGCAAAATATGATTTTCTACCTGTGATTTTTTATCGAAGGATATTTGTGAAATGGTAACCGGCGATTGATACAGTATCTTACTGTTACTAAAAATATGCTGCAGGTGCGGATTTTGATAGAGCACATTTTTTTCCATATCAGCAATGGAGTTATTGTTGGTCTTCAGATTTTCGGCATTGGTAAGATAACAAAGGCAATATTTATTCTCTTCGATCTTTGAAATACCACAATAACCATTTTTAAAATTATGCAGGGCAATGGTATCAGCAGGGAAATCGGTTTCGATATGATACTTTACCCCGATGTAATTATTAAGCTTATTTACTTTGGTAGTTACAAAACCCCTGTTCCACTTAACATCCAGGTTGCTGCGTTTGCCAAAACTGCCACAACAAACACGGCATGTAAATATGCCGTTTGATGTATGCAGTTTAAATTCGTCATGTAAAAACTGTACATCGTTTACTTTACACTGCTCAAACACATGTACATTATTTGCCAACGCTATTTCTTTCAGTCCGGCATCAAGTGTATAACGGCTTATACCAAAACCGCCAAGCGGCAAATCCTGCTGCAACTGGTTTCCGTTTACTGTAGTAACTATTAATTTTTTAATGATGGGCAATTGCGAACCGGAAAGCGGAAAACCAAGACTTTCAATAAAATTCCAGCTTTCGAGACTGATATATTCGCCACAAACTTTGTGAAAAGGGTATTTTTCTTTTTCAAACAGAGCAACGGTATAACCCTGCTGTGCCAGTTGTATCGAAAGCGCAAGCCCGGCTAAGCCACCACCAATAACACAGGTATCATATATTTTAGTATCAGTCATTTTTGCATATCAGCAAATGCCGGAACGCCCATTTCCACGAAATTGAAAAATTGCTAATGCCGGCCGCTTTAAATATCTCCTCCCATTCAACTTTAGTAAACCCCCTGGCTACCGAAAGCGGGGCGTCGTTTTTTACAAGATACGATTTTGATAAAAGCGAAGTGACCAATTTAATACTATAATAGGCCAATGTATGCCTGTGAAGGTCATTAATGAAAAATCCTGTAGTTGCATTTTTTTTCATCCATACCAACATTAAAACCAATTCTTCTTCGGTAAAATGATGGCAGAAAAGCGAAGAGAAAATAATATCAGGCTTATGTTTTATAAGGTCAGCTTTCTGGTAATCGGAGCATATCCAATTGGCATCCAGTTCGGGATATTGCTGTTTGGCAAAGGCAATACACCCCGGCTTAATATCAATACCTGTAAAAATTGCAGGGATCTTTTTTTTGATGCAGTATTTACTGATGACTTTTAAATTGTCGCCACCACCACAACCTATTTCGCAAATGTGTATTGGCTTTTGTATTGCCTGTTCCGAAATTAATTTGCTGACTCCTGCAATAGTTATTTTATGTCCACCAAGATAGCTGTTGATGGTATTCAGTTCTTTCATATTCTGCCTGATATCGGCAAATGGAATATCGTCTTCATCCAGTAACTCTTTTTCATATGACCTGTTGCGGAGATTAATCATACGATGCAATAAATGTTTCCATGGTAAGGCCGGGGCCAAATGCTGCAGCAAATATTTTTACAGACTCAGCTTCCTTAGTGTTTTTTAATTCGTCAAATATCTGTTGCAGTACAAATAAAATGGTAGGAGAGCTCATGTTGCCGTAATTTTTGAGTATATCATAAGAATAGCGCAGGCTTTGAGCTGGCAACGAAACACTTTTTTCAATAGCTTCCAGTATTTTTTTTCCGCCGGGATGAACACACCAATGTGTTATTTCATCTTTTTTCAGCGAAGCATGCTCAAGTGCTTTATTGAGCAGCTCATCAAAATCTTCTTTTACCAGGTCGGGCACATAACCAGACAAGGTCATTAAAAATCCACGTGATGAAAGTTTCCAGGACATATCTTCTTTTCCGTTAAATGCAACATGCGAAAAAAAACTTTCTAGAACAATTCCTCTTGCTGAACAATTTTCGGGCTGTACCAAAACAGCAGCACATCCATCTCCAAAGAGAATAGTAGAAGTAATATTATCAACAGAATTTTCTTTTTGAAAATGCAGTGTACATAATTCTGTACATACAATAACAACATTTGCCCCGGTTGCAGATCTGCAAATGGCATCAGCCAGTTTAAGTGCATGAATGGCGGCGTAACAGCCCATAAAATTTACCGATGTACGGAATATGTTTCGGGGCAGATCCATCTGCTCCATGATCTCCAGATCCAGTCCCGGCGCACTCATGCCGGTACAGCTTACTGTAATTAAATGGGTAATTGCATCTTTATCAATTTTACCGGTAATACAATCAGTGATTGTTTTTACAGAAAGTGCAGCGGCATGATCAGCATACCATTTCATTCTTTTGTCCATATCCGGAAAAGGTTCCAGGTCTTCTGATGTTGAAAAAAACTGCCGTTCACAAGCTGTTGCATTATAATCAGGAATTACAGAATACCTGGTTTTAATGCCGCTGTGGTTATCCAGGAATTTATATTTTCGGCTTTCATCTGCAGTGTTGTTATAGATCTTGTCAGCAAAAACGCAGATATCGTTTTGTTCGTGCCTGTAGGGAGGAACATGGGTTGCTATGGAAATTATCTTGCTCAATATTTTTCAAGTATAAGTAAAGTAATAAACGCACAATTGCTGCATAAGGATGCCAGCAAATTCATGCGCATTGTATTTGTAAAACTGGCTTCATCTTTATTGGTATAAACTTTTTTAAACCACCATAAAAAAAATACGAGTACCGGTATAAAAAAGATCTGAATGATAAAAAAATTATTGAGTTGCAAACGCTGATTTAAAAAATAACCAAGGCTGCACATAGCAAGTACATAAACAATGCCAGTAAAAATAAAGGTGCCATTGTACCCCAATAAGCTGCTGATGGAAGTAACTCCATCTGCTTTATCCTGCTTATGCTGATAAATCTGTGTAAGCGGATAAAATCCACCGATTAATAGACCTGCAGTGAGTATACCAACCAGGGGTATGCCTGTAATTTTTTCGATACTGCTTCCATGCATTACTAAAAAAAAGGAGAGGCAACCCTGAAAAAGAACTACTGTGAGATAACCAATAACCGGGTGTTTTTTTAACCTGATGCCCCGGTAACTATAAGCCCTTGAGGCAAGTATATAAGCTATAATACCCAGCATGAAATAGAAACTGATCAGATAACTGAGTGCAACTGCCACTATATCCAACATAACAGTACAATAAAACAATTGTTTGGTTGGTTGCTGCGGGTTTTTAATACCGCCAATACTTTCTGTATCCCTGTCCATATAACTATTATATCCATTACTGGCAGGGTAAACCAGTATATGC
>JBATAS010000352.1:0-6390 GCA_049661965.1 Ferruginibacter sp.
TATTTATACAGAACACAGGTGGCTAAAAAAAACTGTTGTACGAAATAAAATTGATGCCGTTATTTCAGATAATCGTTTTGGAATGTTTCATGCAGAAATTCCCTGCATTTATATTACGCATCAACTAAGTATTAAAACCGGCAACAGGTTTACCGATCGGATTGCTCAAAAAATACACTATCGTTTTATAAACAAGTTCAAAGAATGCTGGGTGCCTGATTTAAAAGAAGAAATAAATTTAGCCGGAAAATTATCTCACCCGGTTAAATTTCCGCATACTCCGGTTAAATATATCGGTCCATTATCCAGGTTTAAAAAAACTGATGAAGAAATTAAATTTGACATTGCTATAATTCTATCGGGCCCGGAGCCGCAGCGTACTGTCTTTGAAAACATAATTTTAAAAGATCTTCAAAACTGTTCTGGTAAAGTCTTATTGATAAGGGGGCTTCCCGAAAATTCAGCAGCTCTGCCTGTAACAAGACCAGATGTTCAAATACACAATCATTTACCCGCCGAAGAGCTGAACAAAGCTATACTCCAGTCTGCATTAATAATCAGCAGGGCTGGTTATACTACAATTATGGACCTGATAAAACTGCAGAAAAAAGCAATACTGGTGCCAACACCCGGGCAAACAGAACAGGAATATTTAGCTGCATATTTACAGCAACAAAAACTATTTTATTATATGTTGCAGGAGGCATTTTCCATTGAAGGGGCTTTAAAAATTGCCGGTTCGTTTTCGTTGTGCGAAAATTCAATTCCGCAAAATACTTACGAAGCACAACTGGAAAGTTTTGTAAATACATTTAATAATACAGGTACTTAAAACCTCTGCGTATTTTTTTCAGGTCGGTTAATACAGAATAACCGGAAGCATACCATTCATCGCTTTTTAATAAACTTTCGGGAGGCAATTCATTTAACGCAGCCGGCAGTGCAGTACTGGTAATAACGCATGTTCTTATTGCAGGTAAATTATTTACGGCAGTTGCATAACCTACCCAGGTTTTTTTTGCTGTTAAAACAGCAAAAACATTTTTATAAAACCTCGCTGGTTTTTTCTGCAAGAAAACAAATACAGGAAACCCAATAATGAAAATAACCGCAGCGCCAATATCAAGCAGCCTTTTGCTACGCTGGTTAATCGGTTTTGCAATATTGTAATTTGTGCCTGCCGCAACATAGTCGCCGCTTTCATTTTTGTTTACGCTGCCAACTATACTGTTACTGCCCGAGGCATGAAATTTATTGCGAACAGCAACAGGCAGCTCTCCAATTATTTTTATTATTTCCTTAAAGCTCAGCCCGTTTTCGCAAAATATAATTTCTTTTACTGCATATTTATCAACCAGGCTGAGCAATTGGTTTATGTGTCCCAATGCTGATGCTGTTTCTTGTCCACGGTTTTCCACCCTGCCCAAAACTCTTTCCGGCATTCCGGCCCTTTGCATCAATGCCGTTATTTTATTAAAGTCGTTTTCACCGGCAACCACAACAGTCTGTCTGCGTTCATCATCCTTGTGTGCAGTATCTAAATATCCCCTTTGAATAAACAGCCGCCGCATGATGTTCATCCAGATAAACGACAATATGATTCCAAGAACCAGGATACCCCGTGAAAATCTGATACTGTCGGGCAATAGTGCATAAACACTGAGCAGGATCAAAGCTGCGATAATAGTTGACCGTATCAGTTGCTTTTGTTTATAGCCTTTATCATATAAGCCCGAATAATATGCCGCAAATAAAAATATAGCAGTGAAAGCGGGAAAGGCGATCAATAATACATTGGGAGAATAATTTACCTCCTCCATTATATAATTGCTCCAAAAAAATTTTATTATCCAGAAGGAGGACAGGATTATAGCTGCGTCCAATATTGGCAACCCTAGTTTTTTCAACAGGTTTCCAATTGCCGAAAAGCCAGCCCTTACAACAATTGCCAGTTGTATTAAAAAAATAAAAAGTCCGGCTTTGCTGCCGCTGTAATGTTTTTTTACAAACAGGCTCATGGCTTTATAAAACAGCCGCACATAATTTAAACTACCTCTTTTTGTACTCTCTCCTTTAAAATGAATGATGGCACTATCAGCAAAATAGTAGTTTTTATACCCTGCCTTTTGTATCCTGAAACTCAGGTCAACATCTTCGCCATACATAAAAAACCGCTCGTCAAAAAGACCGACTTCATCTAAAATTTTTTTAGGCACCAGCATAAAGGCTCCGGCCAAAACATCTACTTCATGGTTTTTATTTTCATCCAGATGGCCTAGGTGATATGTAGA
This sequence comes from Ferruginibacter sp., assembly GCA_049661965.1. Lineage (GTDB taxonomy): Bacteria > Bacteroidota > Bacteroidia > Chitinophagales > Chitinophagaceae > Ferruginibacter. Next base: position 2,292 of record JBATAS010000352.1, read on the forward strand.
AAATATTTTTGAGCGGGGAAACAATCTTGCCAGTCCACTCAGTTTATACAACGATGTCATGGGAGATGGAAATGCTCTTTTACTTTCTTTTAAAAAGCTTCCGGTGCCGTCAATCATCCTTATACCCAGGGCCCCAACCTCTTTATGCTCTTTAAAAAACCGCAGACAATTTTCAATACAATCTTCAGGAATAATAGTATCAGGATTCAAAAAAAGAATAAAATCTCCCTTTGCAATTGCTGCGGCCTGGTTATTAGCCCTGGCGAACCCTGTATTTTTATCAGCCCAAATAAACTTTACTTTTGGAAAGAGAGGCTCAAGAAACTCTCTGCTTCCGTCTGTTGAGTTATTATCTACCACAATAATTTCAGCATCAATATTTACACAGGCCTTTTGAACCGAATGCAGGCATTGCTCCAGAAAATACTTAACGTTGTAGTTTACAATAATGACCGACAAATGCATATTCAAATATAGTAAAGAAGCCTTTGTATATTTGCGCCATGCTAAAAACAACACTTTTAAATGCGGTGGAAGCCGGTGCCAAACAGCTGAGGCATTATTTTAATAATGAGGACTTAAAGATCAGCAATAAAGAAGGTATTAATAATTGGGTTACCGAAGCCGATCATGCTGCAGAAAAAGCTATCATTGATACTATAAAAGCTGATTACCCCGATCATTTTATTTTAAGTGAAGAAGTGGGAGAAATTATAACCGACAGCGATACCAAGTGGATTATTGACCCGATTGACGGAACTATTAATTTCGCCAGCGGTATTCCGCTTTGTTGTGTAAGTATTGGTGTTGAACAAAACGGCGAAATGATTTTAGGTGCTGTTTATAATCCATTTATCAACGAATTATTTTTTGCACAAAAAGGGTTTGGCGCTACACTCAATGATAAAAAAATTCATGTAAGTAAGAAAACCGAAGTGCTGCACAGTTGCCTGGTTACAGGTTTTCCTTATACATATTTAGATATGCCCAACGGGCCTTTGCAGGTTTTTGAAAAACTGGTACGTAAAGGTGTGCCCGTACGCAGGATAGGAAGCGCTGCAATTGATTTATGCTGGGTTGCCGCCGGCAGGTTTGAAGGTTTTTTTGAACACAGCTTAAGCGCCTGGGATACAGCGGCCGGATATTTAATTGTTGAAGAAGCTGGTGGAAAAGTAACAGATATGGATGGAAATAAATATTCTCCTTATCAAAAAAAATTGGTGGCAACCAATGGCCTGATTCATGATGAGTTGCTTGATGTAATTCATAACAGAAAACAAATTTAAAATGGAAGAGCGTACAGAAATATCAATCCTTGGTGAATTTGGCTTAATAGACCATCTCACCAAAAACAACGAAACTAAAAATACATCTACAATTTTGAGCGTTGGTGATGATGCTGCTGTTATAGATCATTTTGGCAGGCAAACTGTTATCAGCACCGATCTGTTGGTAGAAGGTATTCACTTTGACCTGATGTACACACCGCTGAAACACCTGGGCTATAAATCAGTGATTGTAAACATCAGCGATATTTATGCTATGAATGCTACCCCAACTCAAATTGTTATCAGCATTGCCATTAGTAATAAGTTTAGTGTTGAAGCGTTAGATGAGTTTTATGAAGGTGTATACGCTGCTTGCCATCATTACAATGTTGATCTTGTTGGTGGAGACACAACAACATCGCAGCGTGGTTTTGTAATAAGCATTACAGCTATTGGTGAAGTGGCGCCCGACAGTTATGTAAAAAGAGATGGCGCCAAAGTAAACGATCTTGTTTGTGTAAGTGGTGATTTAGGCGGTGCATTTTTAGGTTTAACGCTTTTAGAAAGAGAGAAAAAGATATTTGAAGATACCGGAGCACAGCCCGACCTGGAGAACAGGGCATATATTGTTGGCCGCTTATTAAAACCCGAGGCCCGTAAAGATGTGATTGGGTATTTTGCCGAACATAATATTATGCCAACCAGTATGATGGACATCAGCGACGGACTGAGCAGCGAAATGCTGCACATCTGCAAACAAAGCAATGTAGGCTGTGTTTTGTACGAAGATAAATTGCCTTTAAATGAAGACAGTAAAGATTTTGCTTACAAGCTGGAGCTTGATCCTACGGCTTGTGCTTTAAGTGGCGGTGAAGATTATGAATTGTTGTTTACCATTTCGCAGGTCGATCATGAAAAAGTAGCACAGAATAACGGCCTTAGTATTATCGGGTATATTACCGAAGCCAGCGAAGGAAAAACTTTTATTACCCGTGGCGGTAATAAACATGAGCTGATTGCACAGGGCTGGAATCATTTGAAATAAACCAATACAAATAAATTACAGCATTGAGGTAAAATCTTTCCCTATCTCTGCAACACAAAAATGAAAACTATAAAAAATATTTTTTTCTTTTTATCAGTGCTGTTTTTATATTCCTGTGCAGCAACACATAAAACCTATAACCCCGATAAAAAATTTTCCAGGCAGCAATTACAGCAGGATTATTCTTTACTGCGTAATATCCTGGAAGAGAAACACCCTTCGCTTTACTGGTACAGCCCTAAAGACAGCATGGATATGTATTTTGATACCTATTACCGGGCTATTGGCGATAGTATGACCGAGCAGCAGTTTGGCTGGCAGATAATTGCACCGCTTACAGAAAAAATTCGTTGTGGCCATACCAGTTTTGGCCGAAGCAAAGCATATAATAGCTGGGCCGCTGATAAAAAATTTCCCTCTTTTCCTCTTTTTTTAAAATGCTGGAACGATACCATGGCCGTTACCAACAACCTCAACAGAAAAGATTCTGTTTTAAAAAGAGGTACGCTGATAACCTCAATAAACGGAAAAAACAGTACGGCACTTAAGAATATTATGTTTAATTACATGGTTGAGGATGGATATGCTGATAATGTAAATTACATCAGGCTCAGCAGCAATTTTCCTTATTATCACCGCAACATTTTAGGCATCAGTAAAAATTACAAGCTAACTTATTTAGATAGCCTTGGTTTAGAAAAAACTATTTCTGTTCCGGTTTTTGATATTTCGAAAGACAGTACCCGGAAAAGAAAAAAAGATGATACAGTAAAAAGAGAGAAAAGGTCAAAAAAAGAAATCAGGCAAAGAAAACTACTGGATATCCGGTCGTTGGCTGTTGATACAGCAAACAATACCGCTATTGTAACTATCAACACTTTTTCATCAAGTACATTGCGTAAATTTTACCGGCAAACATTCAGGTACATTAAAAAAACCGGTATTGATAATGTTGTACTTGACATCAGAAGTAATGGGGGTGGAAGAATCAGGCTTAGCACCCTGCTTACAAAATATGTTACCCGTACAAGTTTTAAAGTGGCGGACACATCTTTTGCTGTTACAAAATCTTTACGGCCTTACTCTAAATATATAAAAGCAAGTTTTATTAATAATCTGGGGTTATTCTTTTTAACTAAAAAAAATAAAGACGGGCTTTATCATTTTGGGCATTGGGAGAGGAAAGCATATAAACCAAAAGTGGCTAATCATTATTCAGGCAATTTATATGTTCTTATCAACGGATCCACTTTTTCCGCTTCTTCATTATTCAGCAATGCCGTAAAGGGGCAGCCCGGTATCCTGTTGGTAGGTGAAGAAACCGGCGGAGGCTGGCATGGTAACAATGGTATTTTAATTCCCGACATTACTTTACCTAACACACACTTAAGGGTAAGACTACCGCTATTCAGGCTGGTACAATATAATCATGTACCTAAAGATGGCCGCGGTGTTCAGCCCGATATTTATATTGGTACGAACTATGATGCCTTTTTAAAAGGTGTTGATTATAAAATGAAGCTGGTGATGGAAATGATTAAGGCGAAAAGGAATTAGGTGTCAAATATGTTTGTCTATAAAATCTTAAACGAATCAGCGTCTTTCCAAAAGGGAAATTTTTTTCTTGTTTCTTCTACCATTTCTTTCTGTAGCGTAATAGTATTTACATCTTCTTCATCGGCCATATGATAAAGCACCTGGCCCAGCGGATCAATAATTAAACTGTTACCACTGTAATAAATATTATTTGCATCGCTGCCAACCCGGTTTACAGCAACTACATAGC
>JBATAS010000353.1:0-4877 GCA_049661965.1 Ferruginibacter sp.
AGGGTCGATCAGTTGAAAAAAAGTACCCGGATTGGCAACTACAAAAAAATCTTTGGCAGCTGTTATGGAATCAGGGACGTTGTTTTCCCAATTGGCTGCATTCACTATAGAATTGTAAATATTGGTAAAAAACAATCCACTTGAAAACGCAACAGATATATACAGAACTAATTTTTTCATATTTCGTCATATTTATTTCTGTAAAAATATCTCTAAAAAAGAAACGGGGATAGTAAAAAAACGACAAAATCAGATTTTGCCCCAGTCATGCTGAAACTGCATATATTCTCCCGATAATTCTTTGTAAACAAGGGTAGGCGTGCGTTTAGAAAACTCCTTAAAATCCTTGATAAAGTGCATGTGATCGTAATACCCTGCTTCATATGCCAAATCTGACCAGGATATTGTTGGTCTGGTTTCGAGAGTTTTATATGCCTTATGAAATCTGGCTATTCTTGCATACATCTTGGCGCTCATCCCTAATCGTTCTTTACATTTTCGTTCAAAACTACGGATGCTCATACAAGCGATTCCTGCAATCTGGTCAATACTTGTATTGTAGTTTGCCAACAAGTATTGCAGAGCGTAATCAATGGGTAACGGTTCTTTTACCTGAGCCAGTTTTCTGAGAAAATATAACTGAACAATATTGCCCAATTCATGTAAAGAAACAGCTTCGTGAGATTTATCTGAAAGTTCGTCAATCTCCCTGCCTATAACTTCCCTGGCACTGTAACCATTGTCAAATATTTCTGTCATAGGAATATTTAAAAAACGGTTTAGCCCTCCCGGTTGAAAAATAATTGATACAGCTTTATGGCTTTCTTCTGCCAATAGTTTGAAGGGTGTAATTTGTGCTCCTATCAATGTACAGGATGTAACGGTATTGAAATTGTTTTCTCCTGATTTTCTGGACTTAAATTGGGTATAAAGATTGATAAACATGGCTTGGTCGGGTGAGGGCATAAAATTACCCGCTATACTAATAGGAGTATTGCCAAAATCAGCTTCAATAATAACGATATGCCGTATTAGCGAACGTAATGCAGGATGAATATTGCATTGTTCTGTACGGATATTTGGCATCAGGTTGTTCATCTTTAATTGAGAGGAGCAATGGTTAATTATTCTCTTTTCCTTGTTTTATTTTTGTTTTATCAGGTATTCCAAGATTGTCGCTAACAGGAAATAGTATTCCGTCCCGGAACTGAAGCCCAACCTGCCTGTCTGCCGGTATTGTTTTAAAAGTATAAGTTATGGGCTCATTTTCCCACAGCTTCGCATTTCTCAGTCACATTGTAAACGGAGGTTAAATGATTCTAAAAGTAAATTAGCAAATATTTTAATAGTCCGTATGTTGGGGGGGAATTTGTTTATAGTGGCTGGTAAAAAAAGCTCAATATAAAAGGGCCCCGTAAAAAACGAGGCCCTTAATGTATAACTCAGATTGTAACTTATTTATTTTTTTACCTCAACTGCATCTGCAGCTCCCAAAGGTTTGTTTTTGGCAAAATCAACCAATATAGGTGCTCCCACAAAAATAGAGGAGTAGGTACCGGTTACCACACCAATCAACATGGCAAATGCAAAACCACGGGTTACTTCTCCACCAAAAATGAAGAGAATAAGCAAGGTTAAGAATACCGTAAGCGAGGTCATAATAGTACGGCTTAAGGTATCATTTACTGCACGGTTAATAATTGTTGTTTTGGTGGCACCTTTCATGTCGCGGCTGTATTCACGTATACGGTCAAATACAATTACCGTATCGTTCATAGAGAAACCGATTACCGTTAATACGGCAGCAATAAAGTGCTGGTCAATCTCCAGTGGAAACGGTACAATGTTTTTAAAGAACGAGAATACCGCAAGCGTTACAAATACGTCATGCAATAATGTAAAAATGGTTCCTACCGAATATCTCCAGTCGCGGAAACGGATGAAGATATAAAGGAAGATAGCCAGCAACGCAAAAACGGTTGCTTTTACGGCTCCACGTTTCAAATCGTCTGATATGCTTGGCTGTACGGTTGAGTAAGCCTGTATATAATCTTTGTTGAATTTTTCCTGGGCAAGGCCTGCAGGTAATACTTTGGTAAGGCCTTGCAGTAAACGTGCTTTTACAGCGCTGTCGGCATTATCAACACCCTTCATGTAAGCGGTAGTAATGTTTAAGTGCCTGTTATCGCCAACGGTTTTAATAGTAACATTATCGCCGTCGAGGGCTTTTTTAAGGTCTTCACGTATCTCGTCGTTCTTAACCGTACGGTCAAACTGTACGGTATAGCTACGGCCTCCTTTAAACTCGACACCCAGGTGAAAACCGTTAAAGAAAGATATGATACCGGCTAAGAATACAATGGCCGAAACAACATAGGCATATTTACGCAGCTCAATAAATTTATAGTTGGCGTGCTTGAATATCTTTTTTGATAAAGAAGTAAAATAATTAAAGTGGCGTTGCTTGTTTGTCCATACTTCGGTAATAAGCCTCGAAACCAATATTCCGCAGAATAAAGAAAGTAACAGACCGATGATTTGTGTGGTGGCAAATCCCAGTACAGGGCCTAAACCAAAATAAAATAAGATAACAGCCGTAAGTAAAGAGGTAACGTGGGCATCAATTACCGGCGCCAATGAACGTTTGTAACCGTCATTAACAGCCAGCGGGTACGATTTACCTTTTACCAGCTCTTCCTTGATACGCTCAAAAATAATTACGTTGGTATCTACCGCCATACCAATGGTTAATACCAAACCGGCAATACCAGCGGCAGTTAAGGTAAAGCCCATGGCTGTTAAAACACCAATGGTAAACAGTAAGTTTAAGATTAAGGCGATATTGGCTACCCAACCTCCGTTATTATAATACACCAACATTAAGATGAAGATGACCAGGAAAGAGATACCAAAAGCCATAGCGCCACCTCTTACCGATTCGGCACCTAGTGTAGGGCCTACAACCTGTTGTGCTACTATATTTGCAGGTGCATCTAATTTACCCGATTTTAATATGTTCGACAGATCCTGTGCTTCCTGTACAGTAAAGTTTCCCGAAATTTCAGAGCTCCCACCTTCAATAGCACCATTTACATTGGGAGCAGAGTAAACAATATCATCCAGTGCAATCGCAATAGGGCGCCCAACATTCTTACCGGTAAGTCTTGCCCAGGTTTTTGAACCGGTGGCAGTCATTTCCATCTTGATGGCGGGCCTTCCTCTTTCGTCAAAATCCTGCCTGGCTTCTTTTACACCTTCACCTTCTAATGGGGCTTTATCGCTACCGGGTAAAGTTTTAACTGCATATAAAGGGAAAAACCGTTGTGTTCCTTTTTCTGCTTTTTCTTCAACACCCAGCAGGAATTTACAATCGGCAGGAATAACATTTTTTACAACTTCATTTCTCAGGTAATCATTAAATACGGCTGTATCCTGTACCGCAATACTGCCGATGGCAGAAGGGTAGAACACTTTACCTGTGTTAGGATCAGATTGTGGATTGATGGGGTTAATAACCCGGAAGAACGGATTAACGTTTTCAAGTAACTTGGCCGAATCAACAACCTTAGCAGTATCAGAAACACCGTTCAGGTAATTCTGCAACCCTTCATCTGCCAGTTTCAACGAATTGGCTAACTCTTCAATATTGTACACTTCCCAAAACTGTAAATGTGCCGATGCCTGTAATAATTTACGAACCCGGTCAATATCTGTAACACCCGCCAGTTCTACGTTGATGATACCTTTGTTTTCGTCGAAATTTATATTGGGTTGCGCCACACCAAATTTATCAATACGGCGAACCAGTATCTTATAGGTTTCTTTAATGGCACCTGCCGATATTTCTTTTAATTTGGCAATAACGGTGGCATCATTATCATTTATCTTAACTTCTTTTTCGGCACCTGCAAAAATAGTAGCCAGTTTACCGGTACCATTTTGTTTAATATACGAATCGGTGAACAGCGTAATGAAATCAGCGTCGCTGCTTTGTTTTTGAATATTGGCTGTGCTGATGGCATTTAACAGTGCCGGGTCTTTTGAGTTATTGCTCAACGACTTTAACAGGTCGCTCAGGCTTACATCAAGCGTTACGCTGATACCGCCCTGCAAATCGAGACCAAGGTTTAATTCATTAGCCTTGCACTGTTTGTAGGTAGTACCAAACAGCGGATATATCTTTTGCTCGGCTGTGCTGTCAAGTATTCTTTTTTTGCGAAACTCAATAGCCGTTTTTAATGCGTCTCCTTTCAGCTCAGGGGAAGCGGCTTTAACTATTTTTGTTGCTTTAGCGGTAACTGTGTTTTCGTAATTACGCACTACCCAGGTATAAGATAGTTCCCACAGAGAGATAACGGTAAGTGCAATTGTAAAAAACCAAACCAAACCTTTTAACTTCATAATAATAGACGTTTTAGTAGCTTCTTTGTTGAATTTTTAGAAGTGTGCAAAGATAGGGGAAAAACCTCTTTAGTTTTTACGCCTGTAAATTTTAGAATTATATTCAATTTGTACTGTAATCTTGTACTATGATAAGTAAACTGAAAATGCCGGCAATTTTAGTGCTTTTTGCTGTAATTTTTATTATGGCGGGGAGTGCCGGCCAGCCACAACGTATGAGCATTAAGGAGTATACAAAAATGGGTACACTACAAACCGGCTATGGCAATCCGCCTGGCTTGATAGAAACTATATTAGCAAGCAACCCTGCCCAGTTTGATGGTATACTGAACAACAGGGAGGATCTTAAGGTACAGATTATCTACACCCAGATAAACCGCGGAACAAACGGGAGGGCCGCACTGCAGCATCATTATTTTAATATAAACAGCGATAATTACTTTTACCCGGCTTCTACCGTTAAATTACCGGTTGTA
>JBATAS010000354.1:0-25116 GCA_049661965.1 Ferruginibacter sp.
CCCATGATGTGCTGCCCTGGCCATCCATCTTAATATTGCTGATATGCTGGTTGCCATTGGTGCCTTCTGCACTATGTGCCTGGATTATCATTTGATAGATAGTAGAAAAAGTTGCCCTGATTACCGATGTTATACCATCTCCTTCAATACTTACACCAGGTGCTAAAGTACTTGTAAGGGTTTCGGTATAAACACCCGAATTTACATGAATGATATTTCCCGGAGTTGTGATTGCTGTTGTGGCTTTCCGTAATGTTTTCCATGGGTTGCTGATAGAACCGTTGCCGGTTGCATCGTTTCCGGTGGGGCTGATGTAATAGGTAGCGGCAAAAGCCGAAACTGAAAAAAAGATTACAAAGCAGCAGGTAAAGAGAATTGTAGATACAATCCTTCTTTTAGAAAAATGGTAGTTTTTCATTTGGATTTCTTTTTGGTTTTTAAGAGATATTGTTTTGCCTTGCCATTGGATTAACAGGACAAATTTCAATTTACAAAAATCACAAACCGGAAAATATTCAAGTGTAGTTTGCCAAGCAATTTACTTGTAGAGAAAATTAAAGCCGCCTGTAGAATCAGTGTTTAAACATTGTACACTACGTGCACTGAAAATATTTCTCTTATTTTCAAATTTGTAAAAAATTTATTTGCTGGATTATCTGGACTGAGGGTAACAGACCTTTTGGATTTTATTTACACTAACGGTTGAGGTTTTTTTCAACAGTCAGTATAAATGATAATAAATTTTCCGAAAATGTAATGGAGATTTGAAACAAACTGATGTTACTTCTCCAGAGGTAGAGTAAAGTTTAAGTTTTCATAAGATTTTTATTTTGCTTTGAACACGATTTGAATATTACAACAATTATACCAGAATTGTTAAAGCCGTTTCCTCTTCTTGAATTTAAATTTGTTGAATATTAAATTTAAATTATACAGAATTTTTCGGCTTTGCTTTTTCTGTTTTTGCTGATGATTCAGTAAGTACGGAAAGTGTATTTTTGTAAACTTATTTTCTAAAGAAATGCTTTTTTGGGGAAAAGGTATTTTTAGTTTCTGGAGTGAGTATTTTTCGTTAAAACAGGCTATTCTTTTACGTAATAATACAAGGAAAAATACCTGAATTTGCTGTTAAGTAACTACTTATGATTTTATAATATAATGGTTAAACGAAAAGCCTGGCAACGCCAAATGCAGCTGCGGCAGCCACGGCACCAATCAGGGTAACTTTTAAAGCTCCCCATAGCGGTTGAACACCTGTCATCATGCTTTTAAAATAGCCAAATACAAATAAACAGATCAATGTGGCAATTACAGATACTTTAAGTGCTTCGGTAGAATCAGCAATAAAAAAATACGGGCTTAAAGGAATGATACCACCGGCTACATACGACAAGCCGATATTCAAAGCGCTTTTAGTAGCACGTCTTGGGTCGGGTTTTTCGAGTCCCAGTTCATACTTCATCATAAATTCAACCCAACGGTCTTTATCCTTTGCTATTTCTTCTGTTGCCTGTTCCTGTATGGCAGGACTTAATCCCAGGTTGGCAAAAAATTCTTTGGTTTCTTCAATCTCTTTATGGCGAAGGTTTTCCACTTCATCATATTCACGCCGTACTTCGCTTTTATAATGATCCTGTTCTGTTTTACCTGCAAGATATCCGCCCAGCCCCATGGCAATACTGCCTGCGGCAACTTCGGCAATACCCGCAATTACAATGATGCTACTACTGTCAACTGCCCCGCTCAAGCCTGCTGCTAATGCAAAAGGAACGGTGAGTCCATCGCTCATGCCAATAACCACATCCCTGAGCAAGTCGCTGCTTTTTAAATGAGATTCTATGTGATCGTGGTGCAGATGGGTATCCATTTTTTTTATTGAAGAACTAAGTTACAATATTGAGATACAAAAAAAGCCGCTGATTTTTTCAGCGGCTCATATTTAAACAAGTTGTTTTAAACTCTTATCAATGATGCCCACACATTCCATCACCTGTTCTTTTGTAATAACGAGGGGAGGAGCAAAACGAATCTTATCACCATGCGTAGGTTTTGCAAGCAGCCCGTTTTCTTTCAGTATCAGGCAAAGATACCAGGCCGCATTTGGGTTGCTGTGTTTTATCACAATTGCATTCAGCAAACCTTTACCTCTTACAATTGAAATATAAGGGGAGTTTAATTTTTCCAGTTCACTGCGAAACAATTTTCCCATGGCTTCGGCATTGGCACACATATTCTCATCTTTTAAAACCTGCAGCGCTGTAATGGCAACAGCACAGGCCAATGGGTTGCCGCCATAAGTACTTCCATGTTCGCCTGGTTTGATGGTCATCATAATTTCATCATCGCATAAAACAGCGCTCACGGGTAACACACCGCCACTCAATGCTTTTCCAAGAATCAAAATATCCGGCCGAACATTTTCATGATCGCAGGTGAGCATTTTTCCGGTACGTGCAAGGCCGCTTTGTATTTCATCAGCAACCATCAGCACATTATACTCGGTACATAATTCTCTTACTCCTTTAAAATAACCTTCGGTTGGAACAACTACTCCGGCTTCGCCCTGTATGGGTTCAAATAAAAAAGCTGCAACGTTTTTATCCTGCAATGCTTTTTCCAAAGCAGGCAAATCATTATGCGGTATTGATTGGTAACCGGGATTAAATGGCCCGTAATTTGTTTTTGCTGTGGGATCGCTACTGAAAGAAATTACATTGATGGTGCGTCCATGAAAATTTCCATCACATACAATAACCTTAACCTGGTTTTCAGCAATGCCTTTTTTTTCGTAGCCCCATTTACGGCAGAGTTTTAAAGCAGTTTCCACGGCTTCAACACCCGAGTTCATCGGCAGCACTTTATCGTAGCCGAAATATGCAGTAATATATTTTTCATATTCGCCCAACAGATTGCTGTGAAAGGCACGGGATGTAAGCGTAAGTTTTTGTGCCTGCTCAACAAGTGCCGCAATAATTTTTGGATGGCAATGCCCCTGGTTAACGGCAGAGTAGCCACTTAAAAAATCGTAATAACGTTTGTCATCAACATCGTATAAAAAAACACCTTCGCCTTTTTTTAAAACAACGGGTAACGGGTGATAATTATGTGCACCGTATTTATCTTCCAGGTCAATGTATTGTTGTGTGTTGGCTGTAACAGCTAAAGTTGCGTTCATAAAAAATAATTTTCAGAATAAATAAAACGTGATAATCCCTCCCGTTTGGGGAGGTTAGGTGGGGCCTAGCCTCGATGATTGAGCAAATCAAGGTTGCTGTAGAGGAAAGAAGATATGTTATACTTCGTATTCATTAATGGCTGCAAGATAAACTAATTTATGCTTTTTATAAAATAGTTCTTATTGGCAAAGGGCTTTGCATCAAATACAGTTTCAAAAATTCCAAAAACTGTACTGCCGCTTCCGCTCATGGCTGCATATATTGCATTGTGGCTGTATAAGATTTCTTTAATCTCTTTTATTTGTGGATGGGCAGCAAAAACAGAGTTTTCAAAATCATTTATCAATTCATCTTTCCAACTCGCTATTGGTTGATGAATAATTGCTTTGATAGATTTTTTTGATGGGGCAGGAGTAATATTAGAAAATGCCCAGCCGGTATTAATATGAATGCCAGGATTTATCAAAACGATTTTATAAGCTGAAAGGTCAACGGGTACTTCCTCAAGTATCTCTCCACGGCCGGTTGCAAAGCAGGGTTTGTTGATGATGAAGAAAGGGCAATCGCTGCCGAGTTGCAGGGCGTAGTTGAGGAGTTGAGGGGTTGAGAGGTTTAGTTTGAATTTATTATTAAGCAGCTTCAGCATAAATGCTGCATCAGCCGAACCTCCGCCCAGCCCAGCCCCCATAGGAATGGTTTTATGCAAATGAATTTTTACAGCAGGTAATTGAGGAAAATCTTTTTTTAACAATTGATATGCTTTTACACAAAGGTTATCAGCATCATTGCCATCTACCGTTAAGCCGGTTCCGGTAAATTCTGTTTCTGCGTTGTTATTGGGAATTATTTCAAGTGCATCTCTGAAAGGGACAGGATAAAAAACAGTTTCTAAATCATGAAAGCCATCTTCCCTTTTATTAAGAATCTGTAAACCTAGATTTATTTTACAATTTGGGAAAACGATCATTATCCAGTATTAGATTAACGGATAGTTATTTACTTTTCCGACTTTTTATTTCATCCCGTATGGCAATGGCACGTATATAATCTTCATGGTCCAGTACCTCGGCCAGTAAACCTTCCAACTCCTCAAGAGACAAAGATTTTAAATTATCACTGCCGCCTGTTTCGGAAGTAACTGAAGCACTTGCAGGTTTTGTCTTGCCGTCGTCTTCCATTAATATGCCGGCCTGGTCTAAAATAGTATCGTAAGTAAAAATGGGACAACCGAAACGTACAGCCAGTGCAAGTGCATCAGAAGTCCTGCTGTCAATTTCAACAGTATCGTTTGCCGAACTGCAGACCAGTTTGCTGTAAAAAATACCTTCCTGCAGATCGTTTATTACCACTTCATGCAGGTCAACATTAAAAGCCATCATAAAATTCTTCATCAGGTCGTGGGTGAGGGGCCGGCTTGGACTCATGCGTTCCAGCGCCACAGCAATGGCCTGGGCTTCAAAACCTCCTATTACTATTGGTAGTCTTCGTAAACCATTTATCTCTCCCAATACAACCGCATAGGAATGTGTTTGCGTAATGCTGTGCGATAAAGCCACAATTTCCAGTTCTATTTTTTTCATACCCAATCCTTCAATTACAAATATTATTCCTTTTGTTAAACAGCAAATATAAAAGAAAAGCCTTTCAAATTTAAATTGAAAGGCTTAAATATAAGGCGTTTGTTTTTAAATGAAAATTATACGCCTTTTAATTTCTTCACTGCATCAATGATCTTTGGCATTACTTCAAAGGCATCGCCTACAATACCGTAATCGGCAGCTTTAAAGAACGGGGCTTCGGGGTCCTTATTGATAACCACGATAACCTTGCTTCTGTTTACACCTGCCAGGTGCTGGATAGCCCCGGATATGCCGATTGCAAAATATAAATTTGGTGCGATAGCCAGGCCGGTTTGTCCAACATGCTCATGATGCGGACGCCAATCGCTGTCGGCAACCGGGCGGCTGCAGGCAGTTGCGGCGCCTAATAATTTTGCCAGGTCGGTAACCATTGCCCAGTTCTCGGGACCTTTTAAACCACGGCCACCGCTTACTACAATTTCAGCTTCGCTTAAAGGAATTTCACCAACAACTTTATCTGTTGCAGTTACCTGCACTTTTGAAGCATCAACCGTTGCAGCAAATTCTGCAACTTCAGCTTTAGCATCGGTTGTTGTTATACTATATGAGTTTGGATTTAAAGAAATGATCTTTATATCTGTTGCAATAGAAACATTGGCAAATGCCTTACCGCTGAAAACATTTTTCTTTACGGTAAAACCATTGCTGGTATCAGGTAATGCAACAGCACCGGAAACCAGTCCTGCTTTCAATCGTACACTTAAACGTGGGGCAATAGCCTTACCGTTAAAATTATTGGAGAAGATGATTACTTTGGCATCAAAAGCTTTCACTGCATCAGCAATTATTTTGGTAAATACCTGTGCATCCATATGATTCAGCGCATCATTTTTTACAGTATGCACTTTTTTAATTCCATAATTTCCAATGGCTGAAAGATCATCGGTTACATTGCCTAAAACAATTGCTTCAGCGGAAGTACCTAATTGTTCAGCAACTTTAGCGCCGTAACATGCGGCTTCAAGAGATGATTTTTTTACTTGTCCTTCAGATTGATCTAAAAATATTAATACTGACATATAATTCGTTTATAAATTTTTTAAATAGCTTTTGCTTCTTCATGTAACAATCTTACCAACTCCTCTGGAGTATCCGGTGAAACCAGCTTTACACTTGCTTTCGCAGGCGGCAAATCAAATGAAGCGATTGTAGTCAATGCATCAACAGCGACAGGCTCAACCGCATTTAATGGTTTGCTCCTGGCACCCATGATGCCTTTCATGTTTGGTATGCGTTGCTCAGCCATTCCTTTCTGGCAGCTTACTACAAGTGGCAATGCAACTTTATCAGTTTCTTCGCCGCCTTCAATTTCACGGTTAATTACTGCATCAGTCCCTTCCAGTGTAAATTTTGTTGCCAAAGAAACATAAGGCATATCGAGTAACTCAGCAACCATACCGCCAATGGATGAGCCATTGTAGTCAATTGTTTCTTTACCGGTGAATACTAAATCATAATTGCCTTTTTTGGCTATCTCCGTAATCTGCGAAGCAATATAAAAACTATCATGACTGTCGGCATTAACGCGGAAGGCTTCATCGCCGCCCAGCGCCAGTGCTTTACGGATGATGGGATCGCAATCGGCGCCACCAACAGTTACTAAATGTATAACCGTTGCCGGGTCGGCTTCTTTCAATTCAATGGCTCTTACCAATGCATACCATTCGTCGTAAGGATTGATGATCCACTGCACGCCTTCGGCAGCGAATTTCGTATTGTTATCGGCGAAGGTTATTTTTGCCGTGGTATCAGGTGTTTTGCTGATACAAACTAAGATCTTCATGTATAAAAATTTAGAAATCCTGAAATAAGTTGTTTATGCAACTATTGCAAAGATAAGCGAAGCGGAGGATTTTTTAAATAAAAAGCCTAAATAATTATTTTGATATGAGCAGAATAGAAAAATTGCTGGAATTTATGAAAACATCTGATAAGGATAGTTTTCTGCAACATGCGCTGGCGCTTGAATACATTAAAATTGACAACGATGAGGAGGCACGGAAACTGTTCAATGAAATTCTGTTGAGGGAGCCAACTTATGTAGGTTCTTACTATCATTTGGGTAAATTATTAGAGCGGGCAGGTGATTTTGATAAAGCTGTCAGAGTGTATAAACGAGGAATGGAAGAAGCTAAGGCGGCGGATGATAATCATTCGTATAGTGAATTAATGATGGCGCTGGAAGATATTGAGGAATAAACACTCCGCCCCATAAAGAAGGGAACTGGATAAAGCTAAATAAATGAATCTTTTAGAAAAGTTTAAAGAGTATATAAAGCAACAAAATCTTTTTCAACCAAAAGATAAGCTGCTGCTGGCTGTAAGCGGAGGTGTGGATTCGGTTGTTTTGTGTGAGCTGTGTAAACAGGCTGGCTATGATTTTGTGATTGCTCACTGCAATTTTCAATTAAGAGGAGCGGAGAGTGAAAGAGATGAGGCTTTTGTACGGTCACTTTCAGAAAAATATAGTGTTGAGGTATTGGTTAAGGAATTTGATACTGAAAAGTATGCAACTGAACAAAAACTCAGCATACAGGTTGCTGCCAGAGATCTGCGCTATAACTGGTTCAATGAAATTATTACCGCACAATCTGTTGAGTTTATTGTAACCGCCCATCATGCCGACGATAATGTAGAAACCCTGCTGATGAATTTTTTTAAAGGAACCGGTATCAACGGCCTGCACGGTATCTTACCTAAACAAAACAAAATTATACGGCCATTGCTTTTTGTAAAGAAAAAAGAGTTGATTGCTTTTGCAGCTCAGTATAAACTGGATTTTGTTGAAGATTCATCTAACGCCAGCGATAAATACACCCGTAACTATTTCAGAAATGAATTGATACCCGGGCTGCAAAAAGTATTTCCGCAGGTGGAAGAAAACCTGCAACATAATATTGAACGTTTCAGAGAGATAGAAATGCTGTATCAGCAATCCATCGGCCTGCATAAGAAAAAACTGATGGAGCAGAAGGTCAATGAAATACATATCCCGGTTTTAAAACTGTTGAAGGCACAGCCATTGCATACAGTTATTTATGAGATCATCAAAGACTTTGGTTTCACTGCACATCAAACGGATGAAGTTGCAGCGCTACTGAAAAGTGAATCGGGTAAATATGTACAGTCATCATCGTACCGGATTATTAAAAACCGTAACTGGCTTATCATTTCCCCAAATGAAACCACTGAATCTGAACATATTTTAATTGAACATGAAGGGGCTGTTGAATTTGCAGCAGGCAGTCTGCAGCTAAAAAAAATATCAAATCATCAGCATTCAATATTAAATGATAAGTTGACTGCACAATTAAATGCTGAGCAAATTGTTTTTCCTTTATTACTTCGTAAATGGAAACAGGGCGATTATTTTTATCCGCTCGGTATGAATAAAAAGAAAAAACTCAGCCGTTTTTTTATTGATCAGAAGCTATCTCTCACCCAAAAAGAAAAAACATGGGTGATTGAAATGGATAAGAAAATAGTATGGGTGGTGGGGCAACGTATTGATGACCGTTTTAAAATTACAAACAGTACAAAAAATATATTACAGATCAGCCTAACCGGTTCCGAATAAACTGGGCTGTTTAAGCTGTTCAATTATCCCTGTAAACAAATCAGGTTTCAAATAAGCTATTAATATTAATGTAAAAGCCAGGCCAAACAGCGAACCCCACAGGTGAGCATCATGATTAATGTTGTCGCTGCTTTTTTTACCCATGTAGACACAATAAAAAATATACAGCACCGCATAAACTGTTGCAGAAATTTTTAAAGCTCCATATATATAAATGCTGCTCCACGGACTAAAAATAATTGTGGCAAAAACCACTGCCGATACAGCGCCAGATGCACCTAAAGACCTGTAATTATAATCATTCTTATGCTTTAGGTAACTGGGGATGTCGGAAGCAATTAATCCTAAAAAATACAATGCCAGGTAAGAAATATTGCCACCCAGACCATAATAGTTGAAATACAGTTCGAGGTTGCGGCCAAAAAAGAACAGGGTAAACATGTTGAAGATAAGGTGCATGTAATCGGCATGTAAAAAACCTGAAGTGATAAAACGCATATATTGATTTTCACGGGCTACACGGTATGGCCACATAATAGTTTTATCAACGAGATCTCCGCTAGAAAAACCAACCAGTGAGAAAATTACGTTGGCTATTATTAAGGCAATGGTTATCGGGTAATCCTGAAAATTCATGTTTGTTGTTTAAGTTGTCAAATCTAAATCATTCTGTTAACTGTGATGGTATTTTTCGTTTCTGTTGATAGAGCAGGCTCTGTAAACCTGCTCTGCTAAAATAAGTCTTACCAGTTGATGCGGAAAAACAAGTTTTGATAAACTCCATTGATAGTTTGCTCTTTTCTTTACAGCGTCGCTTACTCCATAAGCACCACCTATTAAAAAAACAATGGTTTTTATACTTTCGTTTGCTCTTTGCTGAATAAAACCGGCAAGTTCTTCGCTGCTCAATTGTTTACCTCTTTCATCCAGTAAAAACAGGTAATCATCTTTTTGCAAAAGACCTGTAATGGTTTCTCCTTCTTTTTTCCTGAGATCAGCTTCACCCAGACTGGCGGCATTTTTAGGTGTGGCAATTATGTTCCACTCAACCGGGTAATAGTTAGAAATTCTTTTGGTAAATATTTCAATACCCTCTTTTACAAAAGATTCGTGATTTTTGCCAATGGTCCAGAATTGAAATTTCATATTGTAAAAATAAGAAAGAGCAGCAAATGCTTGCTGCTCTTTAAGTAGTGACCGCGTTAGGATTCAAACCTAAAACCTTCTGATCCGTAGTCAGATGCTCTATTCAGTTGAGCTACGCAGCCATTTTTTAGGATTGCAAAGATAGGAATTTAAACAATTCGCACAAACTACAATCCTTTTAAAAACTCTGTATGAATTAAATCTACCACATCTACCAGGTTTTTAGTTTCTTCAAATACTTTTAGCTGCCTGTCGGCACCCGTTCCTTCTTCCAGCATTTTATGTACATGGCTGATGGCGTGGCGGCTTCCTAAGTCGGGAACCACATCATCAATAAAATCAAGCAGCTCGTAAATCAATACCCTGGTATTCACTTCCGTCTCTTTTCCAAAATCTATCATACTACCATCAATGCCATAGCGGCCAGCCCGCCATTTATTTTCATTGATGAGCGCCCTTGAATAAATCATGAAATTTAAATTCTGGGTTCGCAGTTTATAAATTTTAGCACAAACGGCCTGAAATAAGGCAGCAATAGTGATAGTTTCCTGCACGGTCATGGGTACATCACATATCCTGAACTCAACCGTGTTAAAAAACGGATGCACCCGCAGGTCCCACCATATTTTTTTGGCGTTATCAATACAGTTGGTTTTTACCAGCAGTTTAATATAGTTGTCGTAGGTTTCAATGCTGTCGAAATAATCGGGAATACCCGTGCGTGGAAACTTATCAAAAACTTTTGTGCGGAAAGATTTGTAGCCTGTTGTGCGGCCCTCCCAAAACGGAGAGTTGGTGCTTAGTGCATAAATATGCGGCATAAAA
This sequence comes from Ferruginibacter sp., assembly GCA_049661965.1. Classification (GTDB taxonomy): domain Bacteria; phylum Bacteroidota; class Bacteroidia; order Chitinophagales; family Chitinophagaceae; genus Ferruginibacter. Next base: position 10,365 of record JBATAS010000354.1, read on the forward strand.
TACCTGGCCGAATTGGCAATATGTATGGCCATTTCCCGGTTATCCATACCTACATGCACATGCAGGCCAAAAATCAGGTTACTCCGTGCAGCTTCCTGTAATTCATTAACTATTTCATTATACCTCACGTGCTCGGTAATCAATTGCCGCTCCCAATGACTGAAGGGGTGTGTACCGGAAGCGCCAACCCAAAGCCCTAACTCATCGGCAATGCCGCTTATTGTTTTTCGTAAAGTAGCTACATCCACCAAGGCCTCATCAATATTCTGGCATATATCTGTACCAACTTCCACAACGGCCTGGTGCATCTCTGCTTTTACTTTATCTTTAATTACTTTCTGTCCTTCCTGTACAATTTTTTTGTCATGACTTTTCAGTTCCCTTGTTTCAGGGTCTATCACCATGTACTCTTCTTCTACCCCCAGTGTAAAATGTTTGTATGATATATTTGCCATAGCAGTGAATTGATAATTATTAATGGATGATTGCTTAATTGATAATTTGACAGCAGCTGCGTTAAAAGCCAACCTGTTTTAACTGAATAATCATCAATTATTTTATCCTTTACTTATACAGTTTTTTCTTTGCCGAACTTTTTTTGATGTACTCACCCCAGGTCAGATTGTCGCTGTTGTCTTTATGTTCCAAAGCTTTTTCAATAGCATAAGTAGCGGCTGTTTCTACTACCCAGTCAAAATTTTCCTGGCCTACACTGCTTACTTCTGCATCGGGTGCAGGGTTGCAGAAATCAATGGCATACGGAACTCCATCTCTAAGTGCTAATTCCACAGTATTGAAATCGTAACCCAGGTAATGACAAATCCGCAGTACAATATCTTCCATCAGCTTATATCTTTCAGGTGATGGTTTAAAATCGGCCACATAACGCAGGTGATGCGGATTACGTGGCTCGTAAGGCATAATGCGTACGTATTTACCGCCAATGCAATAGCAGCGGTAATATTCGTCAAACTTTATTTCTTCCTGCAACATCATTACTAATTGCTCAGTTTCTGCATGTTTTTCAAAAAACTCTTCCATACTGTTTAACTGGTAAACACTTTTCCAGCCTCCTCCCGAAAAAGGTTTCATGTAAGCCGGGAAACCGATATAATTAAATATACCTTCCCAATCCATAGGGTAAGCCAGGTTGCTGAAAGACTCTTCACTGGTATCATTCGGCAGGTCTCTCGACGGAAGGATAACTGTTTTAGGTACCGGAACATCTATTTTAGTAGCCAGGCAGTTATTAAAGAATTTTTCATCGGCACTCCACCAGAATGGGTTATTAATTACTGTAGTGCCACAAAGCGCTGCATTTTTTAAATAGGCACGGTAAAATTCAACATCCTGCGATATACGGTCAAAAATAACTGCATAGCCCGACGGCTCACCCTGCATTACCTTATCAATCCTGACCGCTTCGGCCATTATACCATCTATTTTTTTACTGTTTACCCGCTCAATAAAGGCTTCCGGAAAACTTCTTTCTTTTCCGAATAATACACCTATTTTTTTCATACTTAATTTTTTAATTTTTTGGAAAATGTGCTGGAATTTTTAAACCTAATCAAATATATTTTTTAACAGGCAATAAAACAAATATGTTTTCAAGATTAAATTTTTTCTAAAAAACTGCATTATAAATACACATAATTAAAGTATCAGCATAAAATAAGCAGGTAATTTCTTATTTTTGGCGATATGTCAATAATAAAGGCAGCCAATATTTTTGTGGAGAATCATGTTGTTGTTTCCAAATTTCTTGATCGTGAGGTGAAAGTTGATTTTTATTACCCTCCCAGTTCGGTTAATCCTGAAAACCTTAGTCTGTTACTGGTAAATGATGGCCAGGATTTAGTTACCATGAAGTTTGAAGAGATTCTTGATGAGTTATACGAAACCAGGTCTGTTAACAATCTTTTTTGTGTAAGCATACATTGTTCTAAAGACAGAAAGAATGAATACGGTACTGCCAATTATCTAGACTATAAAGGGAGAGGCGCCAGGGCAGCTTTATACAACCGTTTTATTTTAGAAGAGTTAATGCCATTTATCCGCAGTACTTTATTTATCTATTCATTTAAAGAAAAATGCTTTGCCGGTTTTTCGTTGGGTGGGCTGTGTGCATTGGATATAGTATGGAATCACCCGCTTGAATTCAGTAAGGCTGGTATATTCAGCGGTTCGCTTTGGTGGCGTGATAAAGCCCAGGACGATGAAGATTTTGATGAAAACATAAACCGCATTATGCACAGGCAGGTAAGTGAAAGCAATAACTTTTACCCATGGCTTAAATTCTTTTTTGAAGTAGGAACTCTGGATGAGATTGCTGACAGAAATAATAATGGTATTATTGATTCGATTGATGACACGGTGAGTTTTATTGATATCCTGGTTGAGAAAGGTTATGACAGAAGTACGGCAATCAAATTTCTTGAATTGAAAGATGGCAGACATGATGTTGCCACCTGGGCAAAGGCTTTTCCTGATTTTTTAAAGTGGGGATGGGGAAATCAGCCGATGATACTTTAGTATTCAATATTGTTTAATTTTTTTTATCCTCATTATTCCTCTTCTAATAATGATAAAATTTAAGCCAGTTGGCATCAGTACTTTTCTTCAATATTGCTTCGTTCTTATTCCAGTCTTTTAAAGTGTTGTTAAAGTACTTGTTATAAAAGAGGTAGAGTTTTCCATTCACAATTTTAAATGTTTCCGGGTCAATCGTAACTTTTTCACCGTTATCACCCATGGCAAAAGCACACCAACCGCCGTACTCCGGTTCGTATCTGGCAGGGTTGACTTTAAAAGTTTCTTTATTGGCATCTGACGAAAAATAATAAGTAATGCCCTGGTGATAAACAGCTAAATTCTTACTGCCTTTAACAGCTTTGTTCTGGGTAAAGTAAGCAACAGGGTCATAACCCTTTATAGCGATACCATCAGCCAGGTTAAAATGTTTTTTACGGAGTGCAGTTGCATCCTGTGCATGAATTGAACTACCCAGTATTAATGTTGCTGCAAAAAATAATAATGATTTCATATTAGTGATTTATCGTACAAAAATAAATACGTAAGCTGCCGGTTTATGGTGGCATTGACTGCAGAAAAAGAGGTTTCATAAAATTAATAATAAAAGCTTTGCAACCTGTTTTACAGCATATACGTATAAAACCAAAACAACGGTTTACCCGTAAATTTTATTTGTAAAGAAAATGACATAATTTTAACTGCAATCATGTAGAAATGTCGCCACTAAGACATTGCGGTTGAAGGGTTTATTTTAAAATTGCAGTATTATGATAAAAACAATAAGTCTTTGGCTATTGCGGATTGTTCCGGCTGCTATTTTTATTATGACTTTGTTTTTTAAATTTACAGCAGATCCGCAATCGGTAAAATTATTTACAGCATTAGATATGGAACCCTGGGGGCGGATAGGAACCGGTGTTTTTGAATTGATTGCATCTGTATTGCTTTTAATTCCCAGAACAACATTGGCTGGAGCGGTTTTAGGTTTGGGGCTCATGGCGGGAGCTATCTTTTTTCATCTTACCAAACTGGGTATTTATTTTGATGGTGATGCCGGATTGTTTACCTATGCACTGATTAGTTTTCTCTGCTGTGCTGTTTTGGTAATTATTTTCAGGAAAAATATTCCACAACTTTTAAAACTTAAATTTTGATAAGTGTTTTTAAAAAATCTGATGAAGCGTTGAGTGATCTGGTGAATGTGTTAATGCAGTTGCCGGGACAGGAGTGTTATGCAGAACCATGCCAGGCTTTAAGCCAGGCAACCATTGGCCAGCACAGCAGGCATATCATTGAGTTATATCAATGTTTACTGGCCGGATACCAGTCAGGCAAAATCAATTACGATGACCGCAAAAGAAATTTGCTTTACGAAAACGATATTCAGGCTGCCATAGCAGTTATTAAAGATATTCAGCTTAACCTGCAGCAGCCCGATAAAGCTGTAGAGGTATTTTGCGATACTGATGCAGATACTATCTGTATACAATCCAATTATTTTCGGGAAGTTTTATACAACCTGGAGCATTGTATCCATCACCAGGCATTAATCAAAGTGGCTTTACTTTCCATAAAAGACATTAAAATCTCCGAAGGATTTGGTGTAGCGCCTTCCACGCTTCAATACCGTCAGCAATGTGCACAGTAAGTTTTGTTTCTGCAAAAGACAGAATTATCATTACTTCAAACCGGGATGAACATATTCAGCGGCAAACAGCTGCTGCGCCTGATTTTGAAATGATGGGGCAAAAGAAAATAATTTTCCCTAAGGATGCAAAAGCGGGCGGAACCTGGTTTGCTGCGGCCAGTAATGCAACAGTGGTTGTATTGCTGAATGGCGCATTTGTTAAACATACGCCTGTACCGCCATATCGTAAAAGCAGGGGGTTGATTTTGCTGGACATTATTGAAGCTGAAAACCCTTATATGTTTTTTAAGAATGCTGACCTGCTGCACATAGAACCCTTTACCGTTATTCTTTATCAACCTGCAACATTATATGAATTAAGATGGGATGGTAATGATAAACACGAAAAATTGCTGGATGTATCTGGTAATTATATCTGGTCCTCGGCAACATTATATACTAATGAAATAATTGCAGAAAGGAAAGAAAAGTTTGATCAGTTTGTTCATGTAAATGACAGCATAACAGCAGGATCGATTTTTGATTTTCATAACAGTAACCAGGGAGATGCAGAGAACGGCTTTATTATCAACAGAGATACTGGAATGAAAACATTCAGCATAACCCAGGCAATCATTAGCAAAGATCTGATTGACTTTTATCATACCGATCTTTTGCAGGACAGGCAATATGAAGAGATATTGCCGGTTAACAGTAAATTTAAAAGTGAAAAAATTTAAACTCTTTATACATAAACTTACTCATTGGGAGTATTGGCCTTTTGATGTTGTGTACATCCCCATGTACTTTGTATGGTTTTATTATGCTGCCAAAGCCAGGTCTTTTTTCTTTTTTAATGCGGCCAATCCCCGTATTAAAAATGCAGGGTTTTTAATGGAATCGAAAAAAGAAATTTATGATATCATTCCTGATGAATTTATACCAAAGACATTATTTTTTAAAAAAGATGAACCGGTTGATGATATACTAAATACAGTTAAGCTGGCTGCAATCTCCTTTCCCTGCATTGCCAAACCCGATATTGGCGGAAAGGGCAGGGGCGTGGAAAAGATAAACAGGCTGGAAGATATTGCAGTGTATGCTGAAAAAATAAAAATGGATTTTTTGGTACAGGAATTTATTCCTTATCCGGAAGAAGTAGGCATATTCTATATCCGTATGCCCGATGAATCAGATGGATTTATCAGCGGCATTGTGTCTAAAGAATTCTTAATAGTAAAAGGCGACGGAATTTCTACATTAACGCAATTGTTAGAAAAAGATCCCCGTTATCACTTTCAGCTTGCGGCGCTGCAAAAAATTTATGGTGATGGTTTGCAGGAAGTATTGCCAAAAGGTGAAACAAAGAACCTGGTTCCATATGGCAATCATGCAAGAGGTGCCCGGTTTATAGATGTAAGCCATTGGGCAGATGCTGCTTTTACAAAAATATTTGATGCGGTGTGTAAACAGATACCTGAATTTTATTTTGGCCGGCTGGATATTATGTACAGTAATGTGGAAGATTTAAAAGCCGGTAAAAATTTTTCGATAATTGAATTAAACGGTGCCGGCAGCGAGCCTACACATATTTATGATCCGGGGCATTCATTGTTTTTTGCCTGGAAAGAAATTGCCCGGCATTTTAAACTGCTTTGTACCATCAGTATAAAAAACCATAAAAGAGGGTTTCCATATTTAACCGTTAAAGAAGGAATGCAGATGTTTAAAGAAAACAATGCCATTGTAAAAAGCTTAAAAGAATTCTAACCGGAATATTGCGATGAGCAGGAAAACAAAAAAGAGATTAAAATGGGGAGTGCTGATATTTTTATCTGGCTGGGTGATCTTTGCCCAATCCTGTATGAAGTTCAGAATTACAGACAGCCAGGCAAAAACCGAATTTGCTAAAAAAGGAATTGATATCCAGTTTTATACCGAAACAGTTGACGGCAGTTCTTTACATTATACTAAAACCGGTGTTGATACTTTGCCCAGCTTATTTTTTGTTCATGGTTCGCCGGGCAGTTGGGATGCGTTTAAAATGTATATGATGGATTCGGCCCTGTTGCAGCATTTCAGAATAATATCTATTGACAGGCCTGGTTTTGGTTACAGCGATTTTGGTAATGCAAGGCATTTATCTGACCAGGCGATTATGCTAAATAAAATAATTGAAAAGGAAAATAACAATAAGCCGGTACACCTGGTGGGCCACAGTATTGGCGGACCGATAATTGTGCAACTGGCGCAGGATTACCCCAGAGAATTTGCATCATTAACCATATTGGCAGGTTCAATTTCGCCAAAGGATGAACCCAAAGAATACTGGCGTTATCTTTTTATGTATACACCACTGCGGTGGCTGATGCCGGGTGCATTTAAACCTTCTAACGACGAAATAGTTTATTTTAAAAAGGAATTGTACCGGATTGATACCGGTTATGCAGCGCTACAAATGCCCATAACATTTATTCATGGTGATGCCGATAAATTTGTTACTGTAAAAAATGTAGCTTACGGAAAGGAAAAACTGCAGCACAATCCAAATGTAAAATTCATCATTATTCCCGGAGCGGGTCATTTTATTCCCTGGGAACATTATGACATCATAAAAAAACACCTGCTTGAATCAGCACAATCAGCTTCGCAATAGTTGAAGCTTAATAAAATGCAGGGCATCTTACATTATTCACCGATGAGTTCTGGCTGCTGGTAAAAGTTTTATAAGAAAGCGTTATTTCATAAGAACCTCTCATTTGCGATGCCGTTCTCAGCTTGCTTACATTCACATCATAATTAATACCAATCCCGAATTTATTATAATCCAGTTTTAATACGGGCATTATTGCATCTTTGTAACGGTAAAACAATCCGCCTGATAAACTGATCTTATTATCTTCACTGTTTTGTAAAAAATCATGGCTTAATAATAAACCTCCCTGTATCTGCCTGGCACCCCCCTGCATAAAATAATCGGCATACACAATCAATTTATTTACATCGCTGAGTGGTTTTGATAAGCCGGCATTGATCACCCATTTTTGGTTTAACTGGATATCATATTGTTTTTGAAAAGCTACTTTAGGTTTTGTAATATGAAATAAACCAACGCCTATATAATACCTGGTATCTTCTCCGGCCACGCTGCTGAAATTAAGCCCTGCTGAAACATCCCAATAAGTAAAACCGGTATTGGTAAAAACCTGTTTGGTTGGGTTTGATGAGCTGTAGGAGCCATTTACAAACTGATCATCAAAACTCAGTTGCGATGGGTCGAAGCGTTGCATAACGGCGCCACCCATAATGCCTGCAGATAAATAAGTATCTCTTTCGGTATCCAGTGATTTATGAAAATTAAGCACAGGAAAAAGCTGTGTACGCCTGAGCCTTGAGTCTCCGGCAATATCATTGGTAACCTGCAGGCCATAAGTCATAAAATCGTTTGAATTTTGATTTAAGGCTCTCTTGTATTCTACGCCCAGCCCGATTGTACGGTATGGAACAGTAACACTTTGCCACTGGCTCCTGAAAGCAGAAGTTATCCTGATATCGCCTGCAAATATGCCGGCAAGTGCGGGGTTTCTCAATAAGGGCAATTCGTAAAATTGAGAAAAATTAATGTCCTGACCCTTTGCAAAATTTGCAAACAGCAGCAGCATAAAAATGCATTTTAGTTTTAAAAGGTTTTTCATAGTATTAATTATTTCAAAAGCGTGCTATTGCCTTTGTAGGTATAAATAATTCCGTTGTCGCAAATAATTTCGGCTGTGTACACAAATACATCAGGCGTTGCCGGTACGCCTCTCACTCTGCCATCCCACCCGTACCTGGTATCATTAGGGTTGAAATTTGTTTTTTCAAAAACCAACTCTCCCCAGCGGTTAAAAATGCGGAAGGTTTTTACAAAAATTCCTTTACCTCTTACCATTAAAACATCATTTAACCCATCGCCATCTGGCGTAAATGCATTAGGAATAAATACCTGTGCACTTTTGCAGAAAGTAAAAATTGATATCAGGTCTGTAGCAGTACAGCCATACTCATTAGTTACAGTCAGTTTATAATAAATATTATCGGTTACAGTAAGACTTGGTGTAGGACAATCTGCACAGCTTAGTCCTGTTGAAGGAGTCCATGACCAATTAATAATTGGCCCGTTTTGGATTACCGGATTCAGGTTGATAACAGTGCCTGTTGATACAGTAAGATCGGCGCCGATATTTACTGTTGGAATTGGACCAACGGTTATTTTTACAAAGCTTGTATCAGTAAAGCAGTTGTAGTTATCGTAACCAACTACTCTGTATAAAGTTGTAGCATTAGGTTTTGCAGTTGGGTTTGCAATATCTGTTCTGTTTAATCCCTGCGGAGGCGACCATAAATAATTATCAGCACCAGCGGCACTCAGGTTTGTAGATTCGCCAATGCATAATGTATCGTTGGGCGATATGATCATTTGAAATGGCCTGATAATAGTAAGCCTTACAGAATCATATGCTTCGCAGCCAAAAGAACTCACACCTCTTACCGTATACAAAATATCATTAGTTGGAGTAGCAACCGGATTTGCACAATTGGCACAACTTAAACTGTCGGCAGGACTCCAATAATAATCAGAAGCTCCGGTAGCGTTTAACTGAATTGAACTTCCCAGGCAAACATTTGAATTGTTGGTTGCATTAACTACAGGCGTTGGATGTACATTGATATAAAAAGTTTTTGAATCGCCGGTGCATGAGCCTAAAGTTGGCGATACTGTTATTGCAGCTATTACCGATGAGTTGCCTGAATTAACTGCTGTGAATGCAGGAATATTACCGGTGCCACCTGCTGCTAAACCAATTGATGTATTGGTATTTGTCCAATTATAAGCAGTACCAATTAATGACCCTGTAAAACTTATGGCATTGGAAGTTTCACCATTACAGATATTCTGATCTGCAGGTGGAACTGCATCAGGTGTAGGGTTTACAGTGATGGTAAATATTTCAGGCGTGCCGGGGCAACCGTTAGCTGATGGCGTTACAGTAATTGTTGCTGTAACCGGATTGTTACCTGTATTAATAACAGTGAATGCCGGAATATTACCCGTGCCGTTTGCAGCCATGCCAATAGAGGGCTCGGTGTTTGTCCAGCTATATAGTGCATTGCTTACCGAACCTGAAAAATTTATAGTATTGCTTGTATTACCGCTGCATAAAACCTGGTTTGGAGGTTGAACAACATCTGGTATAGGATTAACGGTTATGGTAAATATTGTTGCTGGTCCTGCACAACCGGCGGCAGAATGATTAACAGTTATTGTAGCTGTTATTGGCGTATTACCGGTATTGATTGCAGTAAATGCAGGTATATTACCAATACCACTGGCAGCTAAACCAATTGATGTGTTATTGTTTACCCAGGTACAGGTTGTATTGCTTACCGGTCCTGTAAAAGCAACAGCATTAGTTAAATTGCCATTACACAAAATTTGGTTTGCCGGTTGATTTATAGTGGGTACTGGATTAACCGTAATGGTAAATGTTTCTGGATTACCCGGACAACCGCCTACAGTTGGCGTAACTGTAATTGTTGCCGTTACGGCTGTATTGCTGTTGTTTATTGCAGTAAATGGAGCTATTCCTCCATTACCATTTGCTGCCAGGCCAATTGAAGTATTATCATTTGTCCAACTGAATGTGGTGCCACTTACAGTGCCGGCAAAAAGTATAGCATCAGTTACGGAACCATTACATAAAGTTTGACTCTGTGGCTGTATAACAGTAGGTGTTGGAAAAACTTTTATTGTAAATGATTTTGGATTGCCCGGGCAACCTGCTGCTGTTGGTGTAACAGTAATAACAGCAGTAACAGATGCAGAGCCATTATTTACTGCCGTAAAAGCAGGAATATTTCCGCTTCCGCTTGCGGCTAATCCTATTGAAGTATTATTATTTGTCCAGTTATAAATGGTACCGCTTACCGATCCTGAAAATATCACATTGGCAGAGCTGGCAGCATTACATAAAGTCTGATCTGCCGGCTGATTTGCATCGGGCGTTGGATTTACACTGATAGTAAAAATTTTTGGAGAACCCGGACATCCGTTTACTGAAGGTGTAACCGTGATTGTGGCTACTGACTGCGTATTTCCGGTATTTATTGCAGTAAATACAGGAATATTTCCACTACCATTTGAAGGTAAACCGATTGAAATGTTATTGTTTGTCCATGAGTATGTTGTAGTACTTATTAAGCCAGAGAATGTTACCATATTGGTTGATGCTCCGTTACATAAAATCTGGTTTAGCGGTTGTACAACATCTGGAGTTGGATTGACCCTTATTATGAACGATCTGGAATTACCGGGGCAGCCTGATGCTGATGGTGTAACGGTAATATTAGCTATAACAGCAGCCGTACCGGAATTAATAGCTGTAAATGCAGGTATATTTCCGTTACCACTTGCAGCAAGGCCTATTGATGGATTATTGTTTACCCAGCTATAGGTTGTACCACTTACGCCTCCTGTAAATACTATTGGATTGCTAACATAAGTATTACACAAAACCTGGTTTACAGGTTGCACAACATCCGGTATCGGTTTTACAGTTATTGTAAATGATTGTGGTGAACCGGGACAACCATCTGCAGTTGGTACAACTGTAATGGTTGCTGTTACAGAAGTATTGCCGGTATTCACTGCTGTAAAAGCCGGAATGTTTCCGTTGCCGCTTGCGGCTAAGCCTATGGCAGTATTATTGTTTGTCCAGCTAAAACTTGTACCTGTAAGAGAACCGGTAAAATTTACGGCAGTTGTAGAAGTATTGTGACATAAATTTTGATTTGCCGGCTGTACAACATCTGGTGATGGCTTAATTGTTATTGTAAATGACTCCGGTGGACCTGAGCAGGTAAGGTGAACAGGTGTAACTGTAATGGTTGCTGTTATAATTGTGTTTCCGGTGTTAATTGCTGTAAATGCAGGAATATCTCCTGTACCGCTTGCTGCCAAACCAATTGAAGGGTTATCGTTGGTCCAGTTAAAAACGGTATTGGCAGGCGTACCTGCAAAATTTACTGTATTGGTTACAGCTCCGTTACACAGTATCTGGCCAGGAGGTTTTACAACACTTGGCGTGGGATAAATAGTTATAGGATGAAGTGCGGTTCCGTTACAACCGCCGGGTACGGTTACATTTAAAGTTACATTGTATGTACCGGGTGTTGAATAAGTATGTGTTACGGTGTCACCGGTACCTGTATTTCCATCGCCAAAATCCCAGATTGTTGTAAGGGATGGAAGGTTCCTGTTATAAAAAGTAAATGTTTGCGGAGCACAGCCATTATCAGCCGACATATCAAACACGGCATCAAAATCGCCATTAATATTTACTAATAATGTATCCTTACAACCAAAATTATTGAAGGGTATCATCTCTAACCAGATGATGGAATTAATGGCTGGCCCCGGATTCATATTTAATTGCTGGCCGGTACCTAATAATGTGGTAAAGGTTTGATCCCACCAGTTATAAAACTCAAATCCCGGAGGGCCGGTTAATGTTGTGGCGTTTGGAAAGGTACAATCGTAATGTACTTCTACCGGGCTGCCGCAGGTACTTTCTACATCTACATACGCATATCCCCAGTGTGCTCTTCTTACACAGTCGGCAGTTGTAAATTCAAGGTATAATGTCTGTCCACCATATCCTCTAAGGCTGTAAAAAACCGAAGACCATTCTTTGTAAATTACTGATGAATTAACTGTTGAAATTTTAAAACCAGGAAGGCCCGAAGTAGAAATATACTCAAAAGAGGCACAGTCAATATAAAGCCCGGTTATTGAGTCTATAAGTTTGGCATTAAACCTGGGTTGTGTCCAGATGGTATGCCCCGGATCCTGTAAAACAACAGCGTAATTATATTTGATTGAAAAGTTAGAATCATTTAAAGGAACATGAATGGTATAAGTTATCCTTTCTGCTTCGGCACCTACATTTGTATTGCCAAGCTTTACAGCAAAATTGCTCCCGTCAGGCGGATTGGTTGGAAATAAGCCGTAAGGATCAAGTGCAGAAGGAAATGACTTGGGATAAATGACATGCCTGTTTGGAGTAGGTGCTGATGGGTTAACAGTAATAACGTTTACATTGCCAACAGAGTCAACCTGCCCGGTATAACATTGCCAGTTTGTGAAATCACCATACTCAAAACTGATATTATCAGGGCAAGGCGCTATCAGGTTTGTTGTATTAGGGTGATAAGGAATAACATTATTAACAACAGGTTTAACCTTGCTGAAAACTATTTTTCCATCGGGGTATAAAACACCTTCCTGTTCATCTTTGGTTATTTTGGCTATGCCATTTTTAAAACCATAGCAAACTGAAATGTCTAATGGCTTAATTATTTCTCCTTTGTTGTTGATAAGCCACCATTTTTTGCTGTTATATACAGCAGTAGTTGTACCATCAAAATCGAACACAATATCGTATTCTAAAGGAAATATTGTTTTACCCGATTCATTGATAAAGCCCCATTTATCATCTTTTTTTACAGCCGCAAATTTATTGCTGAAGTTTCGGGCATCTTCAAATTCAACCGGAGCGATCATTTTGCCCGACAGGCTAACAAAGGAAAATCTGTTATTCAAAAAGACTCTTGAAAAACCATTGACAAAGGGATCAACTTCATCCCATAATTGAGAATTAATCGGTAATCGGGTGGCTTTGTTTACAAATTGAAATTTGGAATCAACAACCCTGACTTCAACAACCGGATCAGTCTTTTTCTGGGCCGATGTGATTGTAGTAAGCAGTAAAAGGAAAACAGGTAAACATCTTCTCATGAAGTATCATTTGGTTCATAGAATATTATTACTGCGTTAGAGGGTTCTTTTAAAGGTCTCTTATAAACGGTTTTAACGAAATATTTAGTATCAGTCAATCTTTGTATTTATACTTTACTTTACTGATGTGGATTTTACTGTAAAAGGATGAAAGATCATATTTTTCTTATAGTCAGAACTTTTTCAAACTGTGCTTTAACAAATGTTTCAGCTTACCTGTTTAAACACTAATTTTGAGACTAATAAAATATTATGGGCATATTTAACCAGATAGCAGAATATTTATACCTGAAGAAAAAAGACCCCGACAGGCCCCGTTCGAAATTTGTAAAATACATGCACGGAATAAACAGGCTTTCAATTTTGTTATTCCTGCTGGCCATGATCATACTGGCTATAAAATTATTGCGGTAGTTTAGTAAGATAACTATAAATGCTTTGGGCAGCATTGGCCGATGCATGGCCGCCCCTACTCAGCAGTGCTTTAAGTGAGGCATAATCTTCTTTCAGTTGTTTTTGTTTTGTCTCATCCGTTAACAACAGGTTTAATTCATGTTTCAGATTTTTAACCGTCAGTTCATCTTGTATCAACTCTTTTACTACTTCCTTATCCATGATGAGATTAACAAGGCCAATGAATTTTATTTTTATCAACCGCTTTGCAATCTGGTAAGAAAAGGCGCTGCCTTTGTAACAGATAACTTCCGGTACGCCAAACAAAGCGGTTTCCAAAGTTGCAGTGCCGCTGGTTACCAATGCAGCTTTTGATTGTACTAATAGTTCATAAGTTTTATTTACTACCGATGATACGTTTTTATAAGGAGCCAGTAATTCAGCATAAAAACTTTCATCCAGCCCCGGTGCTTTTGCCACCACAAACTGATAATCCGGAAAATGTTTTGCAACCTCCAGCATGATAGGTAGCTTTTTCAAAATTTCCTGTTGCCTGCTGCCCGGCAGTAGTGCGATTGTTGTTAGTTGTTTGTTGCCTGCCTGGCCGGTAGGCAGGTTAGTGGTTTGTTGTTGATGATTTATAAATTCATCCACTACCTCCACCAGCGGATGTCCTACATACTCCACTTCATAGTTCCACTTTTTATAAAATTCTTTTTCAAAGGGCAGGATGACAAGCATTTTATGAACACAATCTTTAATTAACTGAACCCTGTTTTCTTTCCATGCCCAAACCTGAGGCGAAATATAGTAGATGACTTTAATATTGTTTTCTTTAGCCCATTTTGCAATGCGTAAATTAAACCCGGGATAATCAATGAGAATGATCGCTGTTGGTTTGTACCGCAGTATATCGGCCTTACAAAGTTTTATATTCTTTAAAATGGTACGCAGGTTTTTTATCACTTCCAAAAAACCCATAAAGGCCAGTTCTTTGTAATGCTTTACCAGCGTGGCTCCGGCGGCCTGCATCTTATCGCCGCCCCAGCATCGAATGTCTGCGGCAATATCTCTCTTTTTTAGTTCTTTTATCAGATTGCTGCCGTGCAGATCTCCGCTGGCTTCGCCTGCAATGATGTAATAACGCATACCGCAAGTTAAAATTTAGTTTGAAGAAACGGGGCAGTAAATTATCAGGAGAAGGTTTTAATGGAAAGTACAATGAGTCCATATATCAGCGTTAGTACAAAAATGCCTTTGGCTGTATGATCTTTACGGCTGTTGATATAAATGGTAAACAATACTGCATTCACCATCAGCGCCAGACTTAAAGCTACACTGAATGTACGATGCCCCTGCTC
>JBATAS010000355.1:0-3972 GCA_049661965.1 Ferruginibacter sp.
GAATGGGTTTATGCAAAACAGCAAACATCTCAGAGTATGTTGAAAATTTTAGGCTATAAATAATTTTTTATGAAAAAGATCATCCTTTCAGTATTGGTAATAAGTACAGCATTGGCTACTCATGCACAATCTGCCGAAGATTCTGTAAAAGCTGTTATCAATAATCTTTTTACAGCCATGAAAACCAGCAATGCTGTTTTATTGAAAAGTGTATTTGCAGATTCTGCTGTACTGCAAACCATTGAAACGAGGGGTGGTACAAAAGTAAAAACTGATGCTGTTGCCGGTTTTGTTGAAAGTATCAGCAAATTACCTGCAGGTGCTGCTGATGAACAAATAACTTTTGATGTTGTAAAAATTGATGGCGCTTTAGCCAGTGTTTGGACTCCCTATAAATTTTACTTCAACGGTAAATTCAGTCACTGTGGTGTAAACTCATTTCAATTAGTGAGATTTAACGGCGAATGGAAAATTCAGTATTTAATTGATACCCGCCGCAGAACCAATTGTGATTAATTTTTCCGCCTTCCCTGAATAAAAAAAGAAAAGCTTGCCTAAGAATAGGAAAGCTTTCTCTCCCGATATAAATCGGGACCAAACCAACTGTATATTTATGAAAAAAAACTACGCTTTATTGAATGGTAATATCTTTTGCACCATTCTTCACTTCTTCTTTTTTAGGTAATTCCAGTTTTAAAACTCCGTTTTCGTACCTGGCCGAAATATTTGCAGCGTCAATTTTTTCATCAAGCGTAAAACTGCGCTTGAAAGATTTCTGGCTGAATTCTTTCCTGATCATTTTTTCATGCTCAGTTGTTGCTTCAGTTTTCTTTTCGCTGCTGATGGTTAAAATTTTGCCATCCAGCTTTACATTGAAATCAGCTTTTTCCAAACCAGGTGCCGACATTTCAATTTTGTACAGCTCATTGTTTTCAATAATGTTTACCGGTGGAAAATGTAAGACATCTTCCCTGATAGACTTGCCAAAACTGATGGGCAGGTCGTTAAATAATTCATTCATCAATCCGTCAAATGATTTGTTGACTGGGTTGTTAACTTTTACGTAAGTCATAGCTTTTATTTTTAGGTTTTTTAAATTTTTAATTTCGAAAGAAATACTTCAAATTGTATTCCACCCGTTTTATTGCGACAAAATTTCAAAATAAGATATGATACGAAGTCATAATGTCTGTTTTGTTATTTTATGTGTGCCATTATTACTGTTTTGTTTATTTCGATATCGGGAATAGTATTTTCGCAGTTCCATGTTATTTAAAAGAAGTCCGTAATTTTGCTTCACTAAAAACAAATAAATATGTATCCGGAAGAAATAGTAATCCCGATGAAAGAAGAGTTAACCGAAAACGGTTTCTCTGAATTATTAACTGCCGATGCGGTTGAAACCAAGCTTGCAGAAAAAGGAACTACGCTGGTAATGATCAATTCGGTTTGCGGCTGTAGTGCCGGTACCGCAAGGCCTGGTGTTTTAATGGCAGTTTCCAATTCGGCAATTAAACCTGATAATATCACCACAAGCTTTGCAGGTTTTGATATTGAAGCTGTAAATAAGTTAAGAGAGCACCTGATGCCTTACCCTCCATCTTCACCAGCTATTGCGTTGTTTAAAGATGGTAAGCTTGTTCATTTTATTGAGCGCCATAATATTGAAGGCCGCAGTGCACAAATGATTGCTGAGAACCTGATTGGTGCCTTTGAGCAACATTGTAATTAATACAATCAGTAAGTACTATAACGAACCTCCTGTTTATACAGGAGGTTTTCTTTTAACAGTCCCTGTTATTCATGTAATACTTTATGCAAAGCTTTAGCTTACTAATATTAAGCTAAGTAGTATATTGCAGTCCTAATTTTAAAAATCTCTACTGAAAGATGTATCCCAATTTATATTATGTATTTAAAGACTGGTTTGGTGTAGAGTGGAATGGCTTAAGCTTTTTAAATACGTTTGGCTTAATGGTAGCTATGGGATTTGTAACTGCGGCTATTGTTTTAAGTAAAGAACTACAACGTAAGGAAAAGCAGGGGTTATTATCGCCTAGGGAAGAGATGATCGTAGTAGGAAAACCTGCATCAATCATCGAACTTCTCATCAATGCTATTGTTGGTTTTATTTTTGGTTACAAGATATTCGGATTGTTTTTCAGCAAGCCTGTTGAAGTTAATCCACAGGATTATATTTTTTCGGGAGAAGGTAATTTACTGGGTGGTTTGCTGATAGGCGGTTTACTGGCCTGGTTTAAATGGTACGAAAAAAATAAGCAAAAACTTAAGGAACCCGAAAGGCGTAATGTACGCATCTGGCCACACGACAGGGTGGGAGATATCATTATCCTTGGATTGATATTCGGTATCATTGGCGCTAAGCTGTTTGATAACCTGGAGAACTGGAGCGATTTTGTACAAGATCCCATTGGCCGGTTATTTTCAGTCAGCGGATTAACTTTTTATGGCGGATTAATTTTAGCGGCTATTGCTATTTGTTGGTATGCCAGGAAAAAAGGCATCAAGATCATTCATTTAATGGATGCTGCTGGTCTGGCTTTGCTGCTGGCCTATGCAGTTGGCCGTATAGGTTGCCAGGTAAGCGGTGATGGCGACTGGGGTGTTTTCAACAGTGCTTATGTTGCAACAGCCGATGGAAAAGTGGTTAAAGCAGGTCCGGGGGATTATCAAAAAAATCTGGAAAAACACAAAGCATATTTCCTGAACGGAGAGGTCTTAAATAAGGATTCTGCATTAATTCAAATTACAGACCGCACTTATGAAAGTCTGGATAAGGTTCCTCATCGTTCATTTAAGGCACCTTCATTTATACCTGTATGGATGGTAGCTTATACTTATCCCAATAATGTAAATAAGGACGGCGTTCAACTTCCCGATTGTAATGAAGAACATTGCAGAGCATTGCCACAACCTGTTTTTCCAACGCCTTTCTACGAAACCATCGTTTGTACTCTACTCTTTATCATACTCTGGAGCATCCGTCGAAAGATAAAAGTGCCCGGTGTAATGTTCGGTCTTTACCTGATTGTAAACGGAATAGAACGTTTTACAGTAGAATTAATCAGGGTAAACAATACCTATTCTATTTTCGGGTTCCACCCCACGCAAGCCGAGCTGATCTCAGCAGCCCTGGTTTTAACAGGTATTATCTTAATTATCTATGTAAAAAGGCGGGCAGCTAAAACTGACTAAGTATTTTCCTCTGTCATCTGTTTGTAACCTTTCCTCAATTGTTACGTATAATGCTATATAACCAGTTATCACTGAAAACAGCCGTTCAGTAGCAAACAATGTACTATGTAACACATAGTACTTACTTTTGTGAAGTAGTTATCAAAGTATATAACTGCTTTATTTGAAAAACAAACGATTTATTCCGACAGCCATCGGAACAGATCAAAAAACAAAAAAGTATAGCCATGAAAAAATTTTTCAGCCTGTTGGCTGCTATGAGCATCGTTGTATGCAGCAGCTTCGCCCAATCCGGGGGCAACAAAGTAACCGGAAGTATTAAAGACGGAGGAAATCAAAAAATTATTGATGCCGCCTCTATTTCTCTTCTTAACTCAAGTGATTCAAGCCTGGTAAAAGTTGCAGTAACCGACAAAGCCGGTAATTTCTCTTTTGATAACATAAAAGACGGAAATTATCTCTTACTGGCAACATCTGTAGGACATGCGAAAACATACAGTAATAGTTTTACTGTTAATACGTCCGGCCCTTCAGCAAATGTTGGGGTATTGCAGCTTGTGCCAAATGAAAAAGCTATGAAAGAAGTGGTGGTAAGCTCTAAAAAACCACTGATTGAAAGAAAACTTGACAGAACAATCGTTAATGTAGATGCATCTATCACCAGTGCAGGAAGCACAGCGCTGGAAGTATTGGAAAAAGCCCCTGGTGTTACTGTTGACAAAGACGGTAATATCAGCCTTAAAGGAAAATCGGGTG
>JBATAS010000356.1:0-7181 GCA_049661965.1 Ferruginibacter sp.
GCGGTATTCATCGTCAGTATCTACGCTGTTTCTGTAAAACTGCAATGTGTCATTCATTGCTTTAAAATTTTCCTGACCACCTAATTGTAATTTTATTTCCTGTCCGCCCGAGCCGGTAGATTGCGAAGTGACCATAATATACACATTGGCCAAAAAACGGTCGGGAACAAAATCAACATAATTGATTTCGGTTTTTATGTAGCTCATATCGCACCAGGCATTACAATCAAGAAAGACTTTTATTTCGTCTTTAGTTTTGGTTTGGGCTGGTACAATAACCGGTGTTGTGAAGATTAAAAGGCAAAGCAACAATGAGTTCTTTCGCATACTATTAGTTTAGGGCAGTTGAGAGCCTAAAAATATAGTTTTAGCCTTATATGAGTCAGCTTTATTTTCTGTTTTGTAAATATTTAACAAATTTAATATGGCTTCTTTACCTGCAATACCCAAATCGATTGAGTATTTGTTTACATAGAGATTGATATGTTTCAACATAACATCTTCATTCATTTCCTGCGAGTTTGATTTTACAAACTCTGTAATTGCCGGGTAATGATTATCGAAAGCGTGTTCAATACTTTTTCTGATCAACAAATCTGTTCGCAAGCTTATTTCTGTAGCAACAGAGCGTTTTATAACGATGCCTCCAAGCGGGATGGGTTTATTTGTTTCTTTCTCCCAATAATCGCCGAGGTCAATAATTTTATGAAGACCTTTTGCGGTATAAGTAAACCTGTTCTCATGTATAATTACACCCAGGCCTTTACCTTCCAGTACAAAACTTTCTATTTCGTCGTACCGCATAAAAATTTTGTTTTTTGCATTTGGGTATGCCATGGAGAAGAGCAAGTGAGCTGTTGTGTGTTCGCCTGGTATAGCAATTTGTTGTTTTTCCACACCTCTTGTATTTTCTTCCATACCTGCCTGTCCGGCCGGCCGGTTCGATATTAATAAAGGCCCTACACCACTCCCCAAAGCACTGCCGCTATTCAATACAACATATTCATCAAGCACCAATGGTAAAACCCCATAGCTGAGTTTGGTAATATCCAGCCTGCCTTCTATGGCCCACCTGTTCAGTGTTTCCACATCTTCCATAACTGCCTCAAACGATAAATCACCCGTATCAATTTTATTATTTACCAGTGCATCAAAAATGAATGTATCGTTGGGGCAGGGCGAAAAACCTAAAGTTAATTTCATGCTGTTGTTAATTCGGTTATCAGCTTTTGTAATTCGCTGTTTAAATTTTCAATGGCTTCTTTCAGTTTCCATTTTGTTTTGTCTCTTTCTCCAACAAAGTTTGATACAGATCTTATTTGTAAGAAAGGAATTTTTTCCTGCAGACAAACATAATGCAAAGCAGCTCCTTCCATTGTTTCTATATCGGCATTAAATGCTTTAATATACTGCTGCTTTTGTAATTCGCTGTCGCTTATTTTATTTACAGTTCTGGCTTTTACTTGTATTAAGTCTGAAGTTTTTAAATATTCATGTATTTTTATAAGCCAGCCATTATCAAAAGGAAACTCGTTGCTATCTGCAAATTCGGTTTCAAAAATCGGGGTATAATTATCATTCTCTTCCATACCGGCATCTGCAAAGCAATCCTGTTTTACTGCAACAGTTTTGCCTAAGGCCAGAGCTGGGTTAAAACTGCCGGCAATACCTGCCTGTATAATCAAATCATAATCCAATTGCTGAATACGTTTATGAAGATGGTACATGGTTGCCGGCACAGCAACCCCTGTAATTAACACATCAATTTGTGGATTGGTATTAATAAACGGTTTAATTTCTGCTTCTGTTGCTGCAATAACTAATATTTGCATGATACAAATTTCGGCTTTACACTTCATATTTCAGGAATTAGAAGTTACCTTTGCCGAAATTTTTAAAATTTCAATGGTTTACATCACCAGGATAGAACATTTTAATGCAGCTCATAAATTATTCAACCCGGTCTGGAGCAGAGAGAAGAATGAGGAGGTGTTTGGTAAATGTGCCAACGAGAACTGGCATGGGCATAACTTTGAGCTATTTGTAACACTAAAAGGAGAACCCAACCCAGATACCGGTTTTGTGTATGATGTGAAGAAACTCAGCATTATTGTAAAAGAACATGTAATTGATAAGCTTGATCATAAAAACCTGAATGTAGATGTAGATTTCATGAAGGATAAGATATGTTCTATCGAAAATCTGGTGATTGGCATATGGAATCAACTTACTCCGCAGCTACCTGCTGAAGTTCAGCTACACAGCCTTAAATTATCCGAAACCCCAAGGATATTTGTTGAGTACTACGGCAATTAATTTCAGTTTACCGCAAACAAACCCTAATTTTAATTGTAATTAACTTTCAAATATTGATGTGTTTGAACAGCAGACTTCTGTTTTTGCCATCAATAAAATTATTCAGTTATTTTTTCAACAAACCTGAATAGTTTATGTTATACCAAGTATGATGAATAACAGAGTAGCCGTTTACCGTAAAGAACATTTTAATGCAGCGCACAGGTTGCATAATCCCGACTGGGATGAAGCCACCAACGACAAAGTATTTGGCAAATGCAATAACCCCCATTTTCATGGCCATAATTACGAGCTGGTTATAAAAGTTACGGGAGTACCCGACCTGGCAACGGGATATGTTATGGATATGAAGCTGTTGAGTGATATTGTTCAGGAAAATGTAGTTGATCGTTTTGATCATAAAAACCTGAATGAAGATGTTGCAGAATTTAAACAGCTTAATCCAACGGCCGAAAATATTGCAATTGTCATCCACACAATATTAAGAGAAAAAATAGATACTAAATTTGACCTGCAGATCAGGTTGTACGAAACCGAGAGAAACTTTGTTGATTACCCGGCAAACTGATTTCAGACTAAAAAATAACACGAATGGCTTATAAAAAAATAGAGCAGTACGATGAAAAGACCACAGCGGGGCTTATGGAAAATTATCGTAAAACGTTAGAACTGATTGGTGAAGATCCGAACAGGGAAGGTTTAGAAAAAACACCTGAGCGTGTTGCCAAAGCAATGCAGTTTCTTACACAGGGGTACGAACTGAATGCCAATGCAATTCTGGAATCGGCGAAATTTCATGAAGACGTAAGTGAGATGATCATTGTAAAAGATATTGAGTTGTACAGCATGTGTGAGCATCATATGTTGCCGTTTTACGGAAAAGCCCATGTAGCTTATATTCCCAACGGGTATATAACAGGCCTTAGTAAAATTGCAAGAGTGGTGGATGTGTTCAGCCGTAGGCTGCAGGTACAGGAAAGATTAACACACCAGATATTAAATTCAATAAAAGAAACGCTGAACCCATTGGGTGTTGCCGTAGTTATTGAAGCATCGCATTTATGTATGATGATGAGAGGAGTGGAAAAGCAAAATTCGGTTACAACAACTTCAGCATTCTGGGGCGAATTCGAAAAAAATGAAACCAGAAGCGAATTCGTGAAATTGATATCTGCCAAACTTCATTGATAAAAAAAGCAGATTAAAATAACTAATCCCTTTTTAAAAGGGATTTTTTTGTTTTATTTGTAATATAAAAACATACTTATGGCACATGCATTTATTTTTCCGGGGCAGGGATCTCAGTTCAGCGGAATGGGAAAAAATTTATACGATACAAATCCTGTTTCAAAAGAAATGTTTGAGCAAGCCAATGAAATACTGGGTTTCCGTATTTCAGATATTATGTTCAGCGGCAGTGATGAAGACCTGAAACAAACTAATGTTACCCAACCAGCTGTTTTTCTGCATTCAGTAATTGCCTTTAAAACTTTGCCTGATGCCAGACCCGATATGGTTGCCGGACATTCGCTTGGCGAATTTTCGGCACTGGTTGCCAATAATGCTTTAAGTTTTGAAAATGCTTTGATGTTGGTTTCCATACGGGCACAGGCCATGCAACGTGCCTGCGAAATGAACCCGTCAACTATGGCGGCTGTACTTGCTTTAGCAGATGATAAGGTAGAAGAAATTTGTGAAGCCGTAATGAGAGAAACAGGAGAAGTGGTTGTAGCCGCAAATTATAATTGTCCCGGGCAATTGGTTATCAGCGGTTCTGTAAAAGGAATTGAAGTTGCCTGCGAACGCATGAAAGCAGCTGGTGCAAAACGTGCATTGGTGTTACCTGTTGGTGGTGCTTTTCATTCGCCGTTAATGATGCCTGCTAAAGAAGAATTAGCTGCGGCTATTGATGCAACACATTTTAATGTGCCATCCTGCCCGGTTTATCAGAACGTAGTTGCAAAAGCAGTAACCGATCCTGCTGCCATAAAAAGAAACTTAATTGATCAGCTTACCGGCGCTGTGCGCTGGACACAGAGTGTTGAAGCCATGATTGCAGATGGAGCAACAAATTTTACAGAAGCTGGCCCCGGAAAAGTTTTACAGGGCTTGGTTATGAAGATCAATAAAGAAATGGTTACTGATGGCGTGAGTTAATAATCGGGAATATCTTATTGAATAATTATTACAGTTCCTTTTCGCTGAATTAAATTCCCTCTGTAATCTACTGCTTCGGCCATCCACACATATGTACCAATGTTTTGTAGTTTATCTTTCAGCCTTCCATCCCAGCCTTTACCCGAATCGTTCGTTGTAAATATTAACTGGCCATAGCGGTTGTATATCCTGAAGAAATGAAATTCTTTCATCCCTATTGCAATTACTTTTAAAACGTCATTAAGTCCATCGCCGTTTGGTGTAAATGAATTGGGTACATATAATTCGGGGCCCTGGTAAGCTTTTATTTTTATCGTGTCAAAACCTGTGCAGCCAATTGAATTTGATGCAGACACATAATAGGTAATATCCTTGTCTAAAACAGCAACTGGGTTCGGACTGAAAGGATTATCTAGCCCATAAGTTGGTGACCAGGTATAGGAATTGAAACCGGTACTATTTACATCAACAGTAAATAAATGCAATGGCTGGCGTATAGCAATTGTAGTATCATTACCAGCAAAAAGCAGTGCCGGTGGCGTAACAGTAACAGCAATGCTGTCATCTTTTAACGAGTTACAACCGTTTGCATCAATAACGGCGAGTGAATAAATAATGGATGATACAGGAGCTGTAACTACCGGGTTTGCAATAGCAGGGTCATTTAAATAAGTTACCGGCGACCATAAATAATCTACGCCTCCGCTGCCGTTAAGCTGCAGGTCGGTTTGGTAGCAGGTTAATGCATCTGCACCTGCATTAGCAACAGGGGCAGGGTTTACTAAAATAATGATTGAATCTGTTCGGGAGCAAATTCCATCTGTAGCAGTAATAAAATATTCAGTGGTAGTTACCGGAGATGCAACGGGGTTCAAAACAGCAGGATTACTTAACGTACCTGCTGGTGTCCACAAAAATGTTGTTCCGTTTGTATTTGGATTAAGTTGAAAAGTTTTTCCTTCGCAAATACTGGTATCAGCACCGGCAACAAGTGTTACGGTATTGTTGAGCAGTATTATAATGTTTTGTGTAGTTATACAGTTATTATCGTCTTTAACAGTAATGGTATGATTACCGCTTACTAAGTTGAAGATATTGCTGCTCTGAAAATTAATGCCGTCTGTTGAATATTGATAAGGACCGTTACCTCCGGATGCCGATATAGTAACCGACCCATCCGGATTTCCTGAACAACTGGCCGGCGTGGTTGCCAGGTTACTGATAATAAGATCAGGAAATAATTGTGCAACAGTAATATCTATACTGTCAATACAGCCTGTGGCATCTTTAATTTTTATAGTATAGTTGCCTGCCGGTAAGTTTATAAAATTACTGTCGGGTTGGTAGGGCATATTATTTATCGAAAACAAAACAGGATTAACCCATCCGAATCCACCCGAAACTTTTATCTCACCTGTTGCATCATCTTTACAAATAATGTCCTTAATAGATGATAAATAAAGTTGAGGCCATTGTATCATTATCGAGTCTCTGGCATTACAGGTTCCTACTGTGGCCGTACAATAATAGTTTGTTTGAATGGATACCGGCGTTGCCACCGGATTGCTGATGGTTGTACTGCTGAGGGTAGGGTTGGCATCCCATTGATAAATACTGTAACCGGCAGATGCTGTTAACTGTATTGAATTGCCTTTGCAAATAAAACTGCTGTCTGGCGGAATAATGCCCAGCGTGTCATAATCTCTTACCTGTATTATGGCACTGTCGGTTGGGCTACCGCCCGAACAACCGGCTAAGGCATAAATTTTTAAGGTTTCAATTCCTTCAGGTATTAAATCAATAATAGGAATTACATTAACATTAACTACGGTATCGTTACCCGGGATTGTTACTGATGAAGGGAGTAATTGAACATCAACACCATTTATAGCCGTGCCTGCATAAGAAAGGTTTACTACCAGCGGGAGCGGAGATATATTCGGTCTTTTTATCTGGAAAGAACCGGTTGAGCAACCTTCAACCAGGTAACTGTTTCCGCTATTATCGGTTTGTGTAAAATTATTTATCTGTATAGCATTTGAGGAAAGGCTTTTTGCTTCCAGGAAAACACCAGTATCCCACAGATCGTCTCCAACATCTGCAATTACCAGTTTTAGATGATAGGTATTGCAGGGCTGTACTTCCGAAACAGCAGTAAGAACTGTGGTATGGCCGTCATGTGTAAAAAAGGTATTGGTTGTATTATCAACAAAATACTTTGTGTTATTCGGGCATCCTCCTCCAGCAACATCGTTAACATTGAAAATAGATACCGGCATGGTGGTTCCGGGTATCAAAGCAATATTTTTTAAACCAACAATGCCCGGCCCCGAAATAAAAAAAGCAAATGCATCATTAAATAAACAAACAAATGCAGGGGTATATTCTTCTGAACTGAAAACATAATTGAATTTTATACTGTCGCCGAAAGGAATAAAATCAAATTCAAGTACACAGGCATCTTCGGTAGAGCTTACCGGAACACCAATAGAGTTAGCCAGGTCAGGGTCTCCGGGAAGGCCATAATTACCATTTGCCAATACAGCCTGGGCCTGGGTAAAGCCATCGCCATCAAGGCCAAAATTACCGCCCAGGGTTTTTGCCTGCCCGCTTGTAAGTACAATGCCACTATCAATACCAATTGAAGTACCAAAAAGATTATTGAAGAAACCTGTCGCAGCAGGCCCTCCCGTTAAACTCACATTACT
>JBATAS010000357.1:0-1655 GCA_049661965.1 Ferruginibacter sp.
AAGAAAAGGTAGATGCAGCGTTGCAGGCCGGTTGTAAACGCTTTGACGGTGCATTGAAAGGTATTGGCGGCTGCCCCATGGCTGATGATGAACTGGTGGGTAACATGGATACAGAACTGATGATACCTTATTTTGAAGAACTTAAAATGCTTAATAATTTAAATAAAGAAGCCCTGCTGGCCTGTAGCAAACTGGCGTCAGAAATATTCGTGTAATCAGAATAATCAGTGATATGGATTTTCATTTAGAGTTTACTCCAAAACCTTTCGGGGTTAAAATAAATCACCGGCATAACTTATTGCTTATTGGCAGTTGCTTTACTGAACAGATCGGTACTAAACTGGCTGCTCATAAATTTTCGGTGCTTGATAATCCCAATGGAATTTTATTTAACCCGGTAAGCATTATAAAATCAATTTCATCTTACATTAATAATAAGCAATACTACGAAGATGATTTGTTTTATCAGAATGAATGTTGGAACAGTTGGGAGCATCACAGCCGGTTTTCGAATCCTGATAAGCAAAAATGTTTAGCCAAAATTAATAACTCGCAAACCGAAGCGTATGAGTTTTTAAAAAATGCCGATTGGTTATTGATAACACTCGGCTCGGCATTTGTGTATGAACTGGATAACGCAGCAGTGGTGGCCAATTGCCACAAAGTACCAACCGATAAATTTACAAAACGGCTGTTATCTGTGGAAGAGGTTTTTACGGGCCTGCAAACGATGATTGATAAAGCCATTGCTTTCAATCCCGGGCTCAATATTATTTTCACCATCAGCCCGGTGCGTCATTTACGTGATGGCTTTGTGGAGAACAACCGCAGCAAGGCAACTTTAATTCATGCTGTTCATCAGCTTACAGAAAAAAACACCGCATGCAACTATTTTCCGGCCTATGAACTGATTATTGACGATTTACGTGATTATCGTTTTTTTGCAGAAGACATGGTGCATCCGAATTATGCAGCCACCAATTATGTTTGGGAAAAATTTATTACGGCCTGCATTGATGAACCATCGCAGCAGTTAATGAAAAAAATAGCTGTAATTGTGGCTGCTAAAAACCATAAGCCGTTCAATCCAACATCTGAGCAGCATAAAAAATTTCTGCAAACAAATCTGGATAAAGTAAAAAAAATAAAGTTGCAATTCCCTTATATAAATCTGGTAGCAGAAGAAAACTTCTTTAAATCATGAGCCTCAATTTGCCCTTTAGAGAATTAAGGGTGATCAACTGTTAATGTATTCTGTCCCCTCTTAATTCCATTTCTTTCATCAACCCGTTTTCATATTTTAACCATTCAGCCCAGCGGTTTCTTACTGTTTTCTTATCAATATAATGTTCGGCAAGATTTATAAACAAAGTATAATGCCCTGCTTCACTTTCCATAAACTTCCGGTAAAAGTTACGCATGTAAGCATCATCCAACCCTTCACTCAGTCTTTTAAAACGTTCGCAACTGCGGGCTTCTATTAAGGCCATGATCAGCATCTGGTCTAAAAATCTTTCCTGTGGACTGCCATCTTTTTTTTGAAACAGCAAAAGACTGTTTACATAAACATCTTTTCTTTGTTTACCCAGTTTAAGATTTCTTTTTTTTAGTTCTGCAATCACCATACGGAAATGTCCCCATTCTTCAGTAACTAT
>JBATAS010000358.1:0-2562 GCA_049661965.1 Ferruginibacter sp.
CCACTCCACAGTCGCCAGAAACGAAGCAAATTCAGACTCGAAATTACGATTGCGGTGGTGGTTTCGGTGGTCGATGTCAGCGTCACCGCATCCAACATCGGCGGCGTTGAAGGTCGCGCCCGAAATAGCATTGATGGCGAGCATACGATTCGGTTCCGATGAATTCATCGCCAGCGACAGTCCGCCACCGCCCCATTTCGGCAGCGAAGCCCCTTCGCCACCGCACTTCACCGAAAACGAATCATCGCTCACGCAACCGACAAGAACTGCGAATTGGCGGCACGTTGATCAGCGCCACCGAGATCAGTTTCGTTTTAACGACTATTCGGTCACCTACAGGCGACGATGGAGGGGCAGGTTGTGGCACTGGGCTGCCGCTATCAGGTGGCGCCGCTACTCGCGCAGGGGCTGCTGGTGCGGCGGCTCGTGCATAGTGTCACGACTGAGCAGCCGATCTACATCGTGGCCTCGCGCTCCGGACAGTTGCGCGACGATGCGGTGTTTCGGCGCGATCGGCTGATTGCAGATGCGAAGATCGAGGGTTAGAGAACGGGGCAATGGGAACCGTCCTGTGTCCGACATCAAATTTGCTTGGCGTCGAGCAGGAAGCGCTTTTCGAATTCGTTCGCCGGCAATGGCTTGGAGTTCAAGAAGCCTTGCCATTCGTCGCAGCCCATTTCCTCCAGGGCATCCTTGAGTTGCAGCGACTCCACACCCTCTGCGACAGCGGTCATCTTCAGGCTGTGGGCCAGTGCGATGATCGCCCGGATGATGGATGCGTCGTTCTCGTTGTCCACCATGTTGCGAACAAAGGATTGATCGATCTTGATCGTGTCCAGCCGGAATCGGCGCAGGTAGCTCAACGACGAGTACCCCGTGCCGAAATCGTCCATGGCGATGCGCAGCCCACGAGCGGAGAGCTGGCCAAGGATGTCGATGTTTTCATCGACATCACGCAGCAGCACGTTTTCGGTGATCTCGATCTCCAGACGTCCAGCGTCCAGGGCACTCTCGCGCAAGGCTGCGTCGACGGTATCGAGCAGACTGCTGTTGATTTGGACCACCGACAGATTGACGGCCAGCGAAATCGGGCGATGCCCCCGGCGCGTCCACTCCATCACCTGGCAGCAAGCCTGGCGCAAGACCCATTTTCCTATCGGCAGAATCATCCGGGTCTCTTCGGCAATGGGAATGAAGAGTGCCGGCGATACCATGCCCTGTTCGGGGTGGTGCCATCGCAGCAGCGCTTCCACCCCGGTGAGTTGGCCGGTACGGAAACTGAACTTGGGTTGGTAATAGAGCTCGAACTGGCCATCTCCCTCCAGAGCCATGCGCAGGGCCTTTTCCAGCGTCTGGCGTTGCACGATACGGGCGTTCATTTCCCCTGTGTAATAGCGATAGGTATTGCGACCACTTTCCTTGGCGGAGTACATCGCCAGGTCGGCGTTGCGCAGCAGCGCGGTCACATCGCCGGCGTCACCCGGGAACACGCTGATGCCGATGCTGCAGGAAACGTTCAAGCTGTGCCCTTCGACAAGAAAAGGCGCCCCGAACGCAGCGGTGATTTTCTGCGTCACCTCGCCCGCTTCCGCAGCATGGTGCAGATTGGACAGCAGGATGGCGAATTCGTCGCCGCCCAGCCGCGCCAAGGTATCGCTTTTGCGTATGACACTCCCGACGCGCACCGCCACCTGCTGCAGCAATTGGTCGCCCAGGTTGTGGCCGATCAAATCGTTGATGGACTTGAACCGATCCAGGTCGACAAGAAGCAGGGCGAACATCGCGCCACCCTTGCGATCCAGATTGACCATCACGTTCAAGATGCGATCTAACAGCACACTCCGGTTGGGCAGCAGGGTCAGGGGGTCGGTGGTGGCCAGCACTTCAATACGCGCCTCGGCGCGCTTGCGTTCGGAGATGTCGGCGTTGGTTCCGGTCATGCGCAGCGCAACGTTGCGGGCATCTCTTTCCACCACCTTGCCAAGGCTGGCGATCCAGAGCCACTCGCCGCTGCGCGTCTTGACACGGTGCTCCGCCGCATAGAACTCCACCTGCCCCTTGAGCACCATCTGCCAGCGTGAGTACAAAAGCTCCTGGTCGTCCGGGTGAACCATGGCGAAAAGTTCGGCAGCACTCAAGACCGTCTCGCGTGGCGCATCACCCAACATGCGTGCCCAGGTGCCGTCCAGATAGACGGTGCCGTCCTGCATGTTCCAGTCCCACAGGCACAGGTTGGACCCTTCAATGGCAAGGGACAGCCGCTCTCTGGCGCGCCCGATCTCCAGCGTTGCCTGCTCCAATTCGGTGACATCGTTGGTGAAAGTGCAAAAACCGGTCACTTGTCCAAGAACGGAGAATTGCGGCACCAGACTTACCGCCACCTTGCTGATGCGCCCGTCCGGATGACGATGCTCGCGTTTGCGTTCGATCTTTTCCCCCGCCAGAACGCGCGCGTGAACACTTTCAAAGTCGGATTCCGAGATGCCTTGATTCGCGAGAATGTCCGACAGCTTGCGGCCAAGCATCTGGCGCAGATCCAGGCCAAGCCACCGGGCATAGGAC
>JBATAS010000359.1:0-40889 GCA_049661965.1 Ferruginibacter sp.
TGGAGGACCGAACGCGTAAACGTTGAAAAGTTTTGCGATGACCTGTGGATAGGGGTGAAAGGCCAATCAAACTGAGAGATAGCTCGTTCTCCCCGAAATGTTTTTAGGAACAGCCTCGGATTATAGACGTTTAGTACAGGTAGAGCTACTGATTGGACTAGGGGGCTTCACCGCCTACCAAATACTGACAAACTCCGAATGGTACTAAATATCTCCGGGAGTGAGGCTGCGGGCGATAAGGTCCGTGGCCGAGAGGGAAATAACCCAGATTAGCAACTAAGGTCCCAAATACATGGTTAAGTTAAACAAACGAGGTGGGATTTCTATAACAGCCAGGATGTTGGCTTGGAAGCAGCCACTCATTTAAAGAGTGCGTAACAGCTCACTGGTCGAGAGATCCTGCACGGAAAATAATCGGGTATCAAACCATGAACCGAAGTTCTAAGATTGCTACTACGTAGTATATCGGTAGGGGAGCATTGAAATCTGCTGCGAAGGCGACTGGCGATGGTTGCTGGAGCGATTTCAAAAGAAAATGTAGGCATAAGTAACGATAATTAAGGTGAAAAACCTTAACGCCGAAAACCCAAGGTTTCCTGATCAATGTTAATCAGATCAGGGTTAGTCGGGTCCTTAGACGAACCCGAAAGGGGTAGTTGATGGCAAGTTGTTTAATATTACAACACCTGCTTTAAATTCGATGGGGTGACGGGGTAGTGAAAGGTCCGCGATCTTACGGAATAGATCGTTAAAGGGTGTAGATATTGGTTGTGTAGGCAAATCCGCACGACTAGTCGAACCTGATAGTACTGCAAAGCTTCGGCAGCGCAGATAGTGACCCTAATCAGACCTCCGAGAAAAACCTCTAAGTTATGTTTAAAGCAGCCCGTACCGTAAACCGACACAGGTGGGTGAGATGAGTATTCTAAGGCGCTCGGGTGAGCCTTGGAGAAGGAACTAGGCAAATTAATGCTGTAACTTCGGGATAAAGCATGCCGACTTCGGTCGGCCTCAGTAAAATGGTACAACCAACTGTTTAGCAAAAACACAGGGCCCTGCAAAATCGAAAGATGACGTATAGAGCCTGATACCTGCCCGGTGCTGGAAGGTTAAGGAAGGATGTTCGGCGCAAGCCAAAGCTTCTGACTGAAGCCCCAGTAAACGGCGGCCGTAACTATAACGGTCCTAAGGTAGCGAAATTCCTTGTCGGGTAAGTTCCGACCTGCACGAATGGTCTAATGAGTTGTACACTGTCTCCTCCAAGAGCCCGGTGAAATTGTAGTATCGGTGAAGATGCCGGTTACCCGTCACGGGACGGAAAGACCCCATGAACCTTCACTACAACTTTGCATTGATTTTGAATTTTTGATGTGTAGGATAGTTGGGAGACTTTGAAGCGGTGTCGCTAGGCATTGTGGAGTCGTCGTTGAAATACCAACCTTTAAACATTTAGAATCTAATCCCTAACGGGAAACAGTGCATGGTGGGTAGTTTGACTGGGGTGGTCGCCTCCTAAAGTGTAACGGAGGCTTGCAAAGGTTCCCTCAGTACGGTTGGTAATCGTACATAGAGCGTATTAGTATAAGGGAGCTTGACTGTGAGACTTACAAGTCGAGCAGGGACGAAAGTCGGCTAAAGTGATCCGGCGGTTCTGTATGGAAGGGCCGTCGCTCAAAGGATAAAAGGTACTCTGGGGATAACAGGCTGATCTCCCCCAAGAGCTCATATCGACGGGGAGGTTTGGCACCTCGATGTCGGTTCGTCACATCCTGGGGCTGGAGAAGGTCCCAAGGGTTCGGCTGTTCGCCGATTAAAGTGGCACGTGAACTGGGTTCAGAACGTCGCAAGACAGTTCGGTCCCTATCTGTGATGGGCGCTAGTAAATTGAGAAGATATGACTTTAGTACGAGAGGACCGAGTCGTACGTACCGCTGGTGTATCTGTTGTGCCGCCAGGTGCAATGCAGAGTAGCTATGTACGGACAGGATAAACGCTGAAAGCATCTAAGCGTGAAACCTACTTCAAGATGAGTTTACTTTTAAGGGTCGTCAAAGACTATGACGTTGATAGGCTATAGGTATACAGGTGGTAACATCAAAGCCGAGTAGTACTAATTGCCCGTAAGCTTTATTTTTTATTTTTCTTAGGAAGAATAACTATAATTTTTTACTCTACTTTACTTCTTATTCCAATATGTCACCTTATTATTGTCAACTAACTTTTACAGTTAGTTCCCGACAAAACGCCTTATGGTGGTTTTGCCGAGGGTGTTCACCTCTTCCCATACCGAACAGAGAAGTTAAGCCCCTCATGGCCGATGGTACTACACAACAATGTGGGAGAGTAGGTAGCTGCCATATTCATTTAAAAAGCCTTTCAATTTATTTTGAAAGGCTTTTTTATTTTGTATAAGCCCATAGAATATTTTAGATGAGCTATTATCTTTTAAGAACTTAACTTTAGAAAAAGCATAAATAAAAAGGAATGTCAAAAACAAAAATTACAGTTAACAATAACGGATCATTAAAAATTGAGGGAGATTTTGAAATTGTGGATAGAGAAGGTGGAGTATATAACCTGCAGGGAAGAGAGATTGTTTCTATCTGCCGCTGTGGCCTTTCTCAAAACAAACCTTTTTGCGATGGAAGTCATAAAGGGCATTTTGAGCATGAAGCTGTTGCTTTTGATCTGCCTCCTAAAAAGATATTGTAAGGTTTATTTTTCTTCAAGTTTCTTTTCTATTCTGCTATCAGGTATAAACCATATGATGGCTACCAAAACATATACTGCAAATCCAAGCCAGGAATTGATCAGCGTCAGTCCTATTCCAAGTAAGTATAAGAAAACGGAAACAATTCCTTTGCGATCTTTACCAAGAGCCAATGCCAAAGTTGATTCTTTGCCGTGAATATTACTCAAACAATGAGCTAAAAGGAAGTAGGCAATAGCTGCCATCAGCAAATCAAAACCATATAAAGCCACTGGCCACATACTGAAATGATTTTCTCCCATCCAGGCAGTTGTAAACGGAATTAACGAAAGCCAAAAAAGTAAATGCATATTTGCCCAAAGTGCAGCTCCGTTTACTTTATGAACAGATTGCAACATATGGTGATGGTTGTTCCAGTAAATACCTATGTATACAAAGCTGAGGACATAACTGAAAAATACAGGTATAAGTGGTTTTAAGTCTTCCAGACTGGTGCCATGGGGAACCTTTAATTCCAATACCATGATAGTGATAACAATGGCTAGTACCCCATCGCTGAATGCTTCGAGTCTTCCTTTACCCATAAGTATAGTTTTACAAGTTGTAATTTAAAATAAAATACCGAAGATAAAGGGACTATACTTTTATTTTCACTTTGATAAAACTTAGACTTCACTCAAGGCTGAATAAAGATATTCTGTACAAGAGTGCGACGCCAATGAAGATGCACATAGTGTTTCAGTTGGGCGACCAAACAAGAGAATAGCGAAGCTATTTCTTAGCAATACTTAATCTTCTTTTTCTACATGCTTTCTATCTGCATCATCCTGCTTTCCTCTTTTATAAATGATAAGGCCGTTTAAAAAATTACGAAGCACCTGATCACCTGCTTCCACATAGCCGGGGTTATCTTCATTACGGAAAAAATCACCAAGAGCACCTTTCGTAATTTCAAAGTCAACCAGTTTTAATATTTCAATAATGTCGTCGTTGCGGAGCGAAAGTGCAATCCGTAGTTTTTTTAGTATATCGTTATTGCTGAGCATAATTATATTTTAGTGTAAACAAAAAAAATCCTTTCAAAGCGAAAGGATTTTTAAATGCGTTGTATGGGGATGATTAATAATCTCTGTTATATCCTCCGCCGCCACCGCCACGGTTTCCACCGCCGCCGTAACCGCCACCGCCACGATTTCCACCACCGCCGCCGTATCCACCGCGGCCGCCACCACCGCCGAAGCTACGCTTTGGACGATCGCCCTCTGCACGTGGTTGAGATTCGTTAACGATTAATTTACGACCCTGAACTTCAGTTTCGTTTAATGCAGCGATTGCAGCTTTAGCAGCTTCATCGTCTTCCATTTCAACAAAACCAAATCCTTTGCTACGGCCGTTCATTTTGTCCTTCAAAATTTTTGCGCTGGTAACGCTGCCGTGTTCTGTGAAGAGATTCATTAAATCATCATCAGTCATAGACCAACTAAGATTTCCTACATAAATGTTCATTGTAAAAACTTTTAATTAATAAATAAAAACGTAATGACTTAGTTGTTACAATGTACTGAATCGGACTTCAAAAAAGCTACTTCAGCCAATAGCGAAAAACTAAAACCATTAATACCTTATAAAGATAATGCGGATTTCTGATTAATGAAATTAAATTTTAACTTTAAATTAGTGATATAGTAAAATTACTAGATTTTAAAAGGTAAATTTACCAGATATAAGCATTATGGCAGCAAAATGAGTATGGAAGCCAGTTGTAGGGCAAAAAAAGCGCCAGGTAAACTCCTGGCGCTTTTAAGAAAGTATTAGTTTGTAATAGTATTACTCAGCTACAATCTCAAGCTCAACTTCAGTCTCGTTTCCGTTACCAAAATCAATATTAGCTTTAAAAGTACCCAATTCCTTAATCTCATCAATAATGCTGATACGGCGGCGGTCAATCTCATAACCCTTTTGCTCTTTAATCGCACGTGCAATCTGAACCGAAGTTACGCTACCAAAGATCTTACCGCTGGTACCTGTTTTAGCACCAATCTTTAAAGCACCTTCCTTTAAAACAGCAATTACGCTATTCAATTCAGCCAGTAATTTAGCTTCTTTTTTAGCTTGTTGCTTTTTCTTTTCTTCCATCATTTTCATGTTAGAAGGACTAGCTTCAATCGCAAACTTTTGAGGAATCAGGTAGTTACGACCATAACCATTCTTAACGGTTACCAGCTCATTAACGCCACCTAAATTGTTTACATCCTGTATTAATATTACCTGCATGTTTTTGCATTTTTACCCAACCACGTTTTACCGTAGCTTTCTCTATTTAAAGGTTAGGGTGGTTAAGAAAAATTTATTTCAATAAATCAGTAACGTACGGTAAAATAGCCATTTGACGGGCTTTTTTCACTGCATCGCCAACCTTACGCTGAAACTTCAATGAGTTTCCAGTAATACGGCGGGGCAATAATTTACCTTGTTCGTTAATGAATTTCTTCAAAAATTCTGCGTCTTTGTAATCAATATAATGGATTCCCATTTTCTTGAAACGGCAGTATTTTTTCGGGCGTTTCTCCTGCTTAATGGCAGTAAGATATTTTATTTCGTTTTTTGCCATGATTAAACAGGTGATTTTTCGTTAGTAAATTTGCCGCCACTTTTCTTTTTCGCATTGTAATCGACGGCGTACTTGTCGAGTGCAGTGTACATGTGACGCATCTGTGATTCGTCACGTAAAAGTTGAATTTTCAACTTTTCATTGAAGCTGGTTGGCGCTTTATACTCCATTACCCAATACAGACCGGTGGTCTTCTTGTCAATGGGGTAGGCCAGCGATTTTAGTCCCCACGGGTTACTGTGCAAAACCTCACCTCCGTTTTCTGTAACGAGGTCGGCGTATTTTTTCTGAGCGGCTTTAAACTCCTCTTCAGAAAGCACAGGGGTAAAAATCACCATCAATTCGGAGTTGTTCATTTCCCTGATTTGATTTTGTTTAAAAAAATGTTGTTAATCCGTTTTTTGTAACGGGCAGCAAAGGTAAGGGTTTTAGCCTGTTTCCGGCAACGATTTGGAGATTAATTTTGATACCAACTGCAGTTTTTCATAGCATCATCGTTGCGTCGCAATCCGTTCATCGGCATTGCAACTATTGAGCTTTATTGATGGAGTAGATTAGGCGCTTATAATCAACGCTTTATAATCCTATTTCTTCATCAACCTGTACACGGGATACCGGTTATGCGATGGCTCATAATACGGCGAATTCACATAAATAAAGTACAACTGAGCCCGGCTATCGGCTGCAAATTTCTCATCCCCTTTTTTCTTTTCCTCCAGTTTAGCTTTTAAATCAGGGTCTTTCTTCAAAACTTCCGCTGCCAGGTCATCCCAACGGTAATCGCTGTAACCCTCTTTTTGCTGCAAAACTGCATCAAAAAAGTTCCAGGCAAAAAAACTGTCGTCGCCAGTTGGTTCCAGCATTTCAACCAAATACCTGTTTGCCGTTTGATTCAGCCAGATTATATAATCGCCTTTCAAAACCCTTATTTTTTGGTTGCCTTCAGTAACCTTTACCGCCGAATTTTTATGATGCTTTTCATAAGGCCTCGGCATGGCTTTATAATCATCAATATGATAAGCTTCCACATCAATCAAGGTATCTTTTTTAAATTGCTTCATCTGCACTCCATTCAATTTAAGCAAATCAATAACTGCCCACCAACCCTGCGGAATAATGTATGCCTGCGGAGCTTCGGTAATATCTCCTGCCTTAAATGAATTAAAGAACTTAACCTGTTTTGTAAAAGGTTTTGTTCTGTCGTAATACATCCTGTTAAGCCCGGTTGCATCGCTTGGTTTAAATGCCTGCTCGTAACCTTTAAAAGTTACATACGAGTAATTAGCTGTATCAACATTCCATTTCAACGGGAAAGAATTTTCTTTACTTACTTCAAGCTTTGCTTTTTTTCGTTCTGCAATCAACTCGGTTGCATTTACAGATGCTTTTTCAATCATCGTCTGCGAAAAGGCATAGGTTGATAAAACCCTTTGTTTATAAGGCTTCAGCATATGTGTTTCTGGAATAAATCCAATCGTTTGAAACAAGGCTCCATAACCCGATGAATATCTCGGTGAATCATAAAACATCACCATACCTCTATCCGGGCTGGCAGTTTCAAAACTTACATACGGTACCATATCCCAACCTTTGTCGGTCATGCTTTTGTAGAGTTGAGGCTCAAATTTATCTTTCAACCATCTGCCCAAACCTGCACCCAGTTTATCATACTGCGTAGTAAGCATAGTCATTGTATGTTGGTAATCGGCGCCGTCACTTACGTGATTGTCAATTAAAATATCCGGGTCAACCCAATGAAAAATCTGTGCAAATGATTTGGCGTTTCGGCTATCGCACTTTGTAAAATCTCTATTGAGGTCAAGATTTTGAGCATTGCCACGGAAACCATATTCCTTTGGCCCTTCTTGGTTTGCCCTTGAGGAAGAATTACGGTTCAAACATCCGCCTATATTATACACCGGAATAAAAGCCAGCGCCACATTATCCGGTAACTTTACTTTGTTGTTTACAATATCCCTTACCAGCATCATACTGGCATCAATACCATCCGGCTCGCCGGGGTGAATGCCATTATTGATAAGTATTACAGCTTTGTTTTGTTTATGCCATTGGGCTGCTTCAAACTTGCCGTCATTGCTTACCAAAACCAGGTGCAAGGGATAACCGGCATCGGTCATGCCCATTTCCTTTACCAATACTTTGGTTGAAATTTTATCTAAATTTTTGTACCAGTCAATGGTTTCAAAATAAGTGGCACTTTCCAGTCCGTTTGTTTTCTCAAAACGGCATTGTTGGGCATCAGTACAATAAAATATTGAAGTAAGTAATGAAAGAAGAATTAACTTTCTCATGCAGGTTAAATTTTTATCAAGCTACAATATTTTTATTTTATTGAACCGCCATTCATAAAAAATAAAAGGGCTGCATTAAGCAGCCCTTCCAGTAAATTAAAGTTTTATTATTTAATAATTACAAATGATTGATTGATCATTTCATTGTTGTTGCTGATCTTAACAAAATATCTTCCGGCAGCATAAGCTGCTACATTCAAATCAATAATTCGTTGGCCGTTAGCAATGTTTTGCTGATAAATAATACGGCCCCCTATATCTGCAATAATGAGCTTACTGTTTTCGGTTAAAGCCAGCTGCAGTTTTATACTTAATTTTTCTTTAGTTGGATTTGGATAAACCAAGGCATTAGAAAAGTTATTGGCTATACGTACAGCAATGGTTTTACTGTTCTGGAATTGCCCGTCAATATCAATCATTTTTAAACGGTAGTAAACGGTATTGGCATTCGGCAGACTAATATCTGTGAATGAATAGTTAGCTAAATTCTGTCCGGCTACTTCTCCAATTTTATAAAAACCAATTCCATCAATACTTCTTTCTATCTCATATTTTTTAAAATTGGTTTCAAAACTGGCATACCATTTTAATAAAACTGTCTCGTTATTTTTTTGTGCCGTAAAATCAGTAATAGTTACAGGTAAAAGGCCCGTGCATTGCCATACCTGATAAACATATTCGGGGTGATCAATAAACGGATTTCGGTTTCCCTGTAATGCAAAAACAGCATTGTTACGATTTACTTCTTTAGTACTTACCGGATCATCTAAATGCCACTGAAACATCAATTTTAAATACCAGTCATCGAGGGCTGGATAAGCATTGCCACTTAAGATATCGTTGGCATTACCATAACCCTGCCATCCTGCAACCAGGTTTTGGTACCGGGTAACCATATACAATTGTCCACGGGCCAAATCGCCTTTATATTCATTTCTCGGCTCAAAAACGGTTCCCGAAAAACCGGTATAAGTATTTGGCCCAAGCTTACTGCCGTTTAGTGATGACCATGTTGGCGAACTAACTGTTCCATATGCAAAATTTCCTCTCCGGTTATTTACATAACCATCAGTCGGAAAGAGATGATTCAGGTCAGTGTACATGGGGTACTTATCATTAAACCATGACTTTGGAAATGAATGTTCCCTATTATAACAATCCGCTTCTGAATTATAATTGCCGCATTGATCAGTATCAAAAGTATAAGTGTATGGTTCAGCTCCGGCAGGATTATCACTGTACATATCCCAAATAATATCTGCTGAATTAGCATCATTACGACGCAGGTCGGTTGTTTCATATGCATCCCATACCTGCGAATAAGTTAATTGAATATAATTAGCACTGATGATATTGTATAAAGCTGTTTTTAAAGGGCCACAGGTCAGGCCTGCAGCAATATCATAATAACCCGGAGGGATTCCTGATGGATCATTAGTGGTTACAGTGCTGCCGTTTAACGATGTTATATTATAAAACGGTTCTCCCGAACATTCGGCATTTACTGAAAAAACAAAAATATAATAAGTTGTATTTACTGTTAACCCGGTAACTGTGAAATTTGCAGAGCTGGTATAGTTTATTATTGTTCCTCCACCAAAAGACTGCCCCGCTGTATAAGTTGTACCATTAGCCGGCGAAGCCGAAAGGGTATTACTGCTACTTACGACAGAGAGATATCTGTTTGCAGTAGCTTCTGCATTAAAAGAACCAACAATAACAGTATTGCTTGGCGTTAACAACAGATTTGATGGCGGTAATGCAGGCGTTGTACAGGCAGGTAAGGGCAGTGTTGTAGTATTATTTTCTAAAGGATTCAGCTGGAGGTAATTTGGAGCGTTGCTGCAGTTTTCATTATTATGAGCAAATACAAAATAAAAATATTGTGTTGCAGGTGCCAGGTTAATATCTGCAAAAGATGTAGCTGTTGTGCTGACAACTACAACCCCACCACCCAGGGCCTGCCCTATAGTATAAGATGTTCCGTCAGCAGGTGTTGCAGAAAGCGTACTGGAATTACTGCGTACAATTAAGTATTCATCAGCCGCCGGACTGGAAGCATCAAATGTGCCACTGATGGTAGTTGGTGTTGGCGTTAAAATGAGATTAGTGGGTTGATTCGTTGGCTCTGTGCATGATGGGCTGGCAGCTCCAATACTTATATCATCAATAGCTAACCGGTCTCTTGATCCGGAAGAGCCGTTTGATTCCCAATAAATCCACCTTAACTGAACCTCTGCCTGGTTCTCAGCAGCAGCAGGTAGTGTTTCTGCAAATGTTTGAAAATGATTTACTGTCTGGCTCGTACTGCTGTATGTTGATGTAGTACCGATATCAATAAAGTTTCCTGTAGTTCCAATACGGTATTGTAATGCAATACTGTTGTCTCTGGATGTCTGTTGCAGTATTAATCGAACTGTCCATTGAACCTGAATATTTGTACTGCCTGTTGTGTTTACAGAAATAATAAAAGCTCCTGCTGATTGGCTACCCGAGGCTAATATACTTAGCCCGTTGCCTGTTTCATCTTTCCATCCACCTGAAGTTGAAGAAGCATTATAAGGAAGGTCGCCATTGCCCGGAGTCAGGATCCTGCTGGTGGGAATAGCACCTGATGTTGTTCCAAAACGATGAACAACAACACCGGCCGGCAAAGTACTTCCTGATTGACTGATAAAATTAAAAGGAAGGGTCTGGGGGGCAGGATTGGTTTGCGAAAAACTGAAAACCGACAAAAACAGCAAAGCCAGAACCAGCGTAAATTTATTCTGCATATTTATATTTAAATGAAGC
Source organism: Ferruginibacter sp. (assembly GCA_049661965.1). Classification (GTDB taxonomy): domain Bacteria; phylum Bacteroidota; class Bacteroidia; order Chitinophagales; family Chitinophagaceae; genus Ferruginibacter. The sequence continues at coordinate 10,427 of JBATAS010000359.1, forward strand.
AACAAAATTAAGTAAAATCTAATTCTTACTATTTCTGAATTACTAACAAAAAGCCCGTCAGTATTATACCTGACGGGCTTTTTAAATATGTAAACAACAAAGTATTACTTTGCCTGTGCGTTAACTCTTTTAGCCAGCTTGCTCTTTAAATTAGCAGCTTTGTTCTTATGAATAGTACCACGCTTGGCTAATTTATCAATCATTGAAGCAACTTTTGGAAAAGCTTCTGTAGCAGCTGCTTTTTCGCTTGCCTTTAAATCACGAATGGCGTTACGGGTGGTTTTACCATAATAACGGTTTCTTTCATTACGCTTTGTACTCTGTCTAACGTCTTTTTTGGTTGCTGCATGATTTGCCATGTAAAATCTATTTTTTGGGCTGCAAAGATAGGGGTTTCAATTAAAAATGAGTAATTAATACTGGATAATTTTTAAAAGTTGTATTTTCTGCTTTATTTCGGATAAAATTAGGTTTATGAACAGGTACTTGTTACTGGTATTACATATTGGTTCGTTGGTTTTACTCGGTTTTGGATGGATACTTGACATCTTACATATAGATATATCCATTCATTACATCATTGATTTTAATATTTTCAGCGAAAAGCGAAGCATCTTGGGTATGATGGAAAAGCTCTGGAAGGATGCCAATTACTGGCCTTTTATCCTCATATTTTTGTTTGGCATTATAGTTCCACTTATAAAATCGGGCATTTTGTTTTATATAATACTGGCTAAAAACCCGAAGAGTAAATGGCAACGTTTTGTAAGCGCCATCAGCAAATGGGCTATGGCCGATGTTTTTGCCATCAGCATTTTTGTAGCTTTTTTGGGTGCCAATGCTATGGAAAGTACCAAGGCCACTTTGCAGCCGGGCTTTTATTATTTTGCAGGATATGTAATCCTCAGCGGCATCGTTGCCGCTCTTTGCGGAAAAATGCTTTCAAATTCAGCTAATAATAACGCATAATTAAACGATATTTGCAGTCCATTTTAGCTCAATAAAGGGTTAAAGTACAAGAGTGCGACGCCACTGATGCTTAATAGCAGTACTGCGGCCTGGTACAAAAAAATAATTTCACTTTTTTATGAAGGATTTCCAGTACATCACCAATTCGCATCCCGGTTATATCGAGGGATTATACAATGATTTTGTAAAAGACCCAACCAGTGTGGATGTGGATATGCGTAAGTTTTTTGAAGGCTTTGATTTTGCAGTTTCAAGCAATTCCATTTCGACTCCGCTCAATGGAAAAGCAGATCATGCCTCGACTTCGCTCGGCACCGATCTGGACAAAGAATTTGCGGTGTACAAATTAATATTGGCCTATCGTCGTAAAGGGCATTTAATTGCCAAAACCAATCCCATCCGGGAGCGGAAAGACCGTCATGCAAATCTTAGTCTGGCCGATTTTAATTTGAGCGATGCCGATTTAAATACAGGTTTTGAAGCAGGGAACTTAATTGGTATGTGTAATGCAACCTTAAAAGATATTCTGGCTCATTTACATAAATGTTATACCACGCATGTTGGTGTGCAGGTTGCTTATATTACCGACCGCAAAAAACAGGAATGGCTTTTTAACGCCATTGAAAACACATTGCTGCAGCCGGTTCCGCTTCCGCAGAAAAAAAGAATTCTGCAAAAGCTGAACGAAGGTGTAATGTTTGAAAAATTTCTGCACACAAAATATATCGGTCAAAAAAGATTTTCGCTGGAAGGTGGTGAAACAGCGATTGCCGCATTGGATGCCATTATCAATTTATCTGCAAATAATGATGTGGAAGAAGTAGTGATTGGTATGGCACACAGGGGAAGACTGAATGTTTTGGCGAATATCATGGGTAAAACTTATGAGCAGATATTTAGTGAATTTGAAGGTACCAGCACACCGGATACAACCATGGGTAGCGGCGATGTAAAATATCACCTTGGTTTTGGAAGTGATGTGGAGACGGTTAGTGGAAAGAAAGTGCATTTAAAATTAACACCCAATCCATCTCACCTGGAAGCGGTTGACCCATTAGTAATTGGTTTTGCAAGAAGTAAGGCAGATGTTTTATATAATAGTGACTACGATAAAATACTTCCGATATTGATTCATGGCGATGCCTCTATTGCAGGCCAGGGTATTGTTTACGAGGTGTTACAAATGAGCGGGCTGCAAGGTTATTATACCGGCGGCACCATTCATTTTGTTATCAATAACCAGATTGGTTTTACAACTGATTTTGATGATGCCCGTACTTCGGATTACTGTACATCTATTGCAGCTATGGTGCATGCGCCTGTTTTACATATTAACGGCGATGATGCCGAAGCGGTTGTTAAAGCCTGTGAAATTGCAACGCTATACCGCCAGGAATTTAACACAGATATTTTTATTGATATGGTTTGCTACCGCAAACACGGACATAACGAGGGCGATGAGCCTAAATTTACGCAGCCGCAATTGTATGCTAAAATAGATAAGCATCCTAACCCCAGAGAAGTATATACCCAGTTTTTAATGGAAAATGGGGAACCAGAGGCAAAGGCACTTGCTAAAGAAATGGAGCAAAAGTTTTTGGCAGATTTGCAGGAACGTTTGGATGAAGTGAAGCAAAATCCGTTGCCATATAAATATCAGGCACCGGAATTGGTTTGGAAAAGTTTGCGTAAAGCAACGGCCGTTGATTTTGAGGCATCGCCGGTAACCGCCATTGGAAATGATGAATTTAAGTTGTTGTTTGAAGGCCTGATGAAATGGCCTGCAGATTTTAAACCATTGCGTAAGGTTGAAAAACTGATCAGTGATAAACAGAAATTATTCAGCGATGAAAATAAAATTGACTGGGCTACTGCGGAATTAATGGCTTACGGAAGTTTACTCGTTGAAGGAAAGGATGTACGCATGAGCGGACAGGATGTGAAGCGTGGTACGTTCAGTCATCGCCATGCAGCTTTGTATGATGAAAATACCAATGCAGAATACAACAGGTTGAATCATTTTACCGAAACACAATCTCCTTTCCGCATTTATAATTCTTTATTGAGTGAATATGCAGTTTTGGGTTTTGAATATGGCTATGCCATGGCAAACCCCAATGCATTGGTGATTTGGGAAGCACAATTTGGTGATTTTGCAAACGGAGCTCAAACCATTATAGATCAATTTATAACTACTGCCGAAACCAAGTGGCAGCGTATGAATGCTGTGGTGATGTTATTGCCACATGGTTACGAAGGGCAGGGTCCCGAGCATAGCAGTGCCCGGATGGAACGCTTTTTACAAATGTGTGCCGAAATGAACTTTGTGGTGTCGAACGTAACAACCGCAGCAAACTTTTTCCACCTTCTTCGTCGTCAGTTAGCATGGCCGTTCCGTAAACCATTGGTGAATTTTTCGCCAAAAGCAAATCTGCGTCACGCTGGCAGTTATAGTGTTAAGGAAGATTTTACAAGCGGCGGTTTTAAAGAAGTGATTGATGATTCAACAATCAATGAAGCATCGGCTGTTACCAAAGTTTTATTATGTAGCGGTAAAATTTACTTCGACCTGGCAGAGCGCCAGCAAAAAGAGAATAGAACTGATGTTGCAATAGTAAGACTTGAACAAATTCATCCGTTACCTCAAAAACAACTGGATGAGTTGTATAAAAAATACAGCAAGGCCATTTGGTACTGGGTACAGGAAGAGCCGTTGAACATGGGCGCAGCAACTTTTTTAAGAATGAATCTGAAAAATATAAACTTCTATATCATCAGCCGCCAGTTAAGTGCTGCAACAGCTACCGGGTACAATAAAGTGCATCAAAAAGAGCAGGAACAGATTATTGATACTGCGTTTTCAATTTAATTTTATCAGAAAAAGAATACAATAAGTAATAGAGTATGTTTAATTCGTTAAGTGAAAAATTAGAATCGGCGTTTAAGAATATAAAAGGCCAGGCAAGGATAACCGACCTCAATATTGCCAATACAGTAAAAGATATCCGCCGTGCATTGGTTGATGCCGATGTGAATTATAAGATTGCCAAAGAGTTTACCGATAAGATAAAAGAAAAAGCACAGGGCGAAAAAGTACTGAATGCGGTGAGCCCCGGGCAGCAGATGGTGAAGATTGTGCAGGATGAACTGACCGAACTGATGGGTGGAGAGGCAAGTGAATTCAACATTAGCGGGGCACCAGCCATTATTTTGGTTGCCGGTTTACAGGGTAGTGGTAAAACAACTTTCAGCGGCAAACTTGCTAATTATCTCAAAACAAAAAAAGGAAAATCGCCTTTATTGGTTGCAGCAGATATTTACCGCCCTGCGGCGATTGACCAGTTGGAAGTTTTGGGCGGACAGATAGACGTGGCTGTTTACAGCGAAAGAGAAACTAAAGATGCAGTTTCTATTGTTCAAAATGCAATCAAAGAGGCAAAGGCAAAAAATAAAAATGTAATCATTATCGATACTGCCGGTCGTTTGGCTGTTGATGAAGTGATGATGACAGAAGTTGCCAATATTAAAAAAGCCATCAATCCACAGGAAATTTTATTTGTGGTAGATAGCATGACTGGTCAGGATGCGGTAAACACAGCAGCAGCTTTTAATGAGCGTTTGGATTTTAGCGGTGTTGTGTTAACTAAGTTAGATGGTGACACAAGAGGTGGTGCCGCCCTTTCAATAAAATACACAGTAAATAAACCCATCAAATTTGCCAGCAGCGGTGAAAAAATGGATACGCTTGATGTGTTTTATCCCGACAGGATGGCTCAACGTATTTTGGGCATGGGTGATATTGTAAGCTTAGTTGAAAAAGCACAGGAACAATTCGACGAAAAAGAAGCTGCCCGGCTGGAGAAAAAAATCCGTAAAAATCAGTTTGATTTTGAAGATTTTAAAACGCAGTTACAGCAGATTAAAAAAATGGGCAACATTAAAGACCTGATGGGTATGATACCTGGCGTGGGCAAACAAATAAAAGATGTGGATGTAAATGATGATTCATTCAAAGGCATTGAAGCAATGATAAACTCTATGACGTTGGAAGAGCGTCGCAACCCTGATATTATAAACCCTAACCGTAAAAACAGGATTGCCAAAGGTGCCGGTAAAGATATTGCCGAGCTTAATGCCTTTTTAAAGCAGTTTGAGCAAATGAAAGGTATGATGAAGATGATGAACAAAATGCCCAAAGGTATGATGCCAGGCATGATGGGCAAACGGTAATAAGCAGCAAACATTAAATTTTTCAGTAACCCCAGGCTTTTAGTTTGGGGTTTATTTTTTTAACTTTAAAGAAGAAAATAATCCCCTGCAGGCAACCTATTACTTTTTATGAACGTATAGTGAGCAACCAAATCAGTGAGACGTTTAGATTAAAAACCATAAAATTGACCAACAGGCCGGATCTGTTACATATTATCCAGGGTTGCATAAAAGCAAACAGGGATAGCCAGAAATTGTTTTATCAACAATATTATGGCTACTCACTTGGTATTTGTATGCGCTACTGCAACAATACTGATGATGCTTCTGAAATAGTAAATGACGGTTTTTTAAAAATATACCGGGCACTTGATTCCTTTAACCCCCAGTACACCGATGTTGAAGCTTCGCTGAAAGGCTGGATGAAGCGTATCATGATCAACACGGCAATAGATCATCTGCGAAAAAACAATCAGCGTTTTTTAGTTGCTGAAATTTTCGACAATCATTTTAACATCGCCGACGAAACAGAAACATCCATTGACCGGATGGCTTATAATGAGATTATTGCCATTGTGCAAAGACTGTCGCCTGTTTATCGTGCTGTATTTAACCTGTTTATTATTGACGGGTATAAACATGAGGAAATTGCAGAACAATTAAAGATTTCCGTGGGAGCATCAAAATCAAACCTTTCTAAAGCAAGAATGAATATTAAAAAAATGCTGCAGGAAGCTGAAATAAATTTTTATGAGCAAAAGATCATTTAACGAAATTGAGCATGCAATTAAAGCTGCCGCAGATGCCCATGAACCGGCTTTTGATGAGCAAGCCTGGAAAAAAATGGAGGCTATGCTTGATAAGGAAAAGGACAGAAAGAGACCTTTCGTTTTCTGGCTATGGTTGCTGTTGCCGTTATTGACCGGAGCCGGGCTGATAAGTTATTTTGTTTCAAATAAAGCAGATAAAGTAAATCCGCAACAGGAAATGGCGGTTCTGCAAAATGATAACGGTACGGCTGAAAATAAAATCAGCACTAACACCGATATGCCTGAGCAGGAAAAAAGTACAATTGCAAATACTGATAATAAAAATTTAACAGTAGTTACTGAAAACAAACAAAAAGGAAATTTTGAAAAAAGAGATCATGATGCGACTTCCGGAAGCAAAAAAAACAGGCCAGGATCTTCAACCTTTAATGATGAAACCAACGAGACTGACCTGACTCCTAGAAAAAATATCAACGATAAAGTAAAAGGGAAGATGACTGCTGATATTAAAGTTCCAAACCTAGAAACAGATAACGAAGACAATACGGTTATTGCGGCAGACATTAATCCGGAAGCTGTTAAGAGCCATTTGCAGGGTAAGATACAAAATGAAGAAATTATTGTTATTAAGGTAGATGCAGATAAAACAACTGAAAAGGAAATAGAGAAAATAGTTGACAGTGTTGCTGAAAAAATAAGCAACGATAAAAAAGCAAAAAATAAAATCGCCAGGCTATATATTATAGCTGCAGGTGGTGCCGAAGCCAACGGCGTTAAATTGTTTTCGGCAGATAAGATTACCGGGAGGTATGGACTGGGCATAGGCTACCAGCTTAATAAAAACTTCAGTGTGCAAACCGGCTTTTATGTAAGCAATAAAAAATATGCTGCTGCAGGCAGCGACTATAAAACCAAGCCAGGCAGTTATTGGAATATAGTTGACTTAAAGACCATTGAAGCAAATTGCAGGGTTTACGAAATACCTATTTCTCTTGTTTATAATTTTACGCCTGGTAAAAAGGTTAATATTTTTGCTTCCGCCGGATTATCTTCTTATATCATGAAAAAAGAAGATTATCATTTTAATTATGAACATTACGGTACTCCTCAACAGGCTTCGGTCTATTATAAAGACAATAAAAATTTATTTTCGGTACTACGGATATCTGCCGGGATAGAGAAAAAAATAAATAACCGCTTTTCAATTTTTGCATCTCCGGGTGTATCTGTTCCGCTATCTGGCGTTGGCGAAGGAGAGGTAAAATTATATTCAACCGATATTATTTTCGGAATTAAGTTTTCTCCCTTTTCAAAAAAATAAAAAAATTAAAGCAACCTTACGTTTTCATACTGCGTAACATTATTGAGTTCGCTAACCAATATATGTTATGCCTGCCTGCATTTTTTAGTGCATTATATTTCTCAAAGGCAACCATTGGTTAGTTTATTTCGATTCAATCTAAAACTATTTGTATGTCGAAAAAATTATCTTTGGCCTGCCTGGCAATTTTGGTTGTTTTGGCATCTGCTAATTTTGTATCCTGTTCAAAAAGCAGTCCTTCACCCACCCCTCCGGCTAATCCTTGTTCGGGCGTAACAATTACGGTATCTGGCGCTGCAACAGTAGCTAATTGTACAAACAACGGTACAATTACCGTTACTGCAAACGGAGCTTCGGGTTTTACTTATAAATTAAATGCAGGCGGTACATATCAGCCATCAAATGTATTTTCAAATCTTGCAGCGGGATCTTACACAGTGTTTGCAAAAAGCAGTGCAGGTTGCGAAGGGTCGGCAACTGTAACAGTGTCTTCAACCACGCCAATAACAGTTACTGCAACATCAACTCCGGCAATGAACTGCGTTAACGACGGAACAATTACAGCAACCGCTACAGGCGGTACGGGTTTTACATATAAACTGAATGCCGGGGGCACTTATCAGCCATCAAATATTTTTACCGGATTGGCAACAGGTAACTATACCGTTTTTGCTAAAGAGGCTGGTGGCTGCGAAACCTCTACAAATGTTTCAGTTGGCGCTAATAACTCCATAGTTGTTTCAGCAAGTTCAACGGCAGCAATTAACTGCCAGGCGAACGGATCAATAACTGTTACTGCAAGCGGCAGCACTGGTTTTACTTATAAATTAAATGCAGGCGGTATTTACCAGCCATCAAATGTTTTCAATAACCTGGCAGCAGGCGCATATACTGCATTTGCAAAAGATGCATCTGGCTGCGAAAACTCTGTTGCTGTTTCGGTTACAACAAACAATACGCTTGCAATTAATAATGTAACAGTACCTGCATCTAAATGCAGTAACAATGGAACCGTTACTGTAAATGCAAGCGGCAGTACGGGTTTTACTTATAAATTAAATGCAGGCGGTACTTACCAGCCCTCTAATATATTTGCTGCATTGGCATCTGGCAACTATACCATGTTTGCGAAAGATGGATTCGGTTGCGAAACTTCTGCCCCTGCAGTTGTAGGTATAAATAATACTGCAGGGCCTTTGTTTGTTAATGTAAAAAATTTGTTGGCGGCAAGATGTGTAAGTTGTCATAGTGGCCCGGTCCCCGCTGGTGGACATGACTGGACACAGGATTGTGAAATTGTAAACTTCTCCGACAGGATAAATCAACGGGCAGTTGTTATAGGTGATATGCCGCAAGGTGGCCCAATGTTAACGCCTGCCGAAAAAGCAATAATAACCAACTGGATAAATGCAGGTGCAAAATTTACCGACTAAAAATAAAATGTAGTGGTTAAAAAACTGATTGGAGTTTTTATTATACTGGCAATTATTGTTGTGTGTGTGTATGCCTGGCGGGAGTATAACAGAAAGCCTGCAGATTTAACTGATGCAAAACCTGCTTTCACAATTACAGCGGAAAATCTTTCAGCCGAATTTGAAAATGATGAAACATCGGCCAATAAAAAGTACCTGGGTAAGCTGGTTCAGGTAAACGGAGTTATTGCCTCGGCCGTTTATGTGCAGGATACTTTAATAAATATTGTTTTGGGAGATGGTTTGCATAAAGTAGGATGCCAGTTTGATAAAAAACATGCAGCCGGTTTACAGCATTACCAGGAAATGAACACAATTACTGTAAAAGGAATTTGTACGGGTTATTTAATGGATGTGGAAATGAACAGGTGTGTTATTGTTAAATAAAGAATCATTGATGAAAAAAATATACGTAGCCTTCTTTCTGCTTTTTATCCAAAGCACTACCCATGCACAAACCCGGCTTTATAGTAAAGAAGCAAGAATTTCTTTTTTCTCAAAAACAGCAATGGAAAATATTGTTGCACAGAACAACAAAGCATTGTGTGTTTGGGATATTGCCAGTAGCCGGATAGAGTTTTCTGTTTTGATAAAGGGCTTTGAGTTTGACAGGGCATTGATGCAGGAACATTTTAATGAGAATTATATGGAGAGCGATAAATACCCCAAGGCTTATTTTAAAGGAACAATAAAATCAGAAACAGCATTGGTTTTACAGGGTGATAAGAGTTATAGTGTAAAAGCTGTGGGAGTATTAACAATACATGGTGTTTCAAAAGAGATGATAATACCTGCAACAATCACCTGCAAAGATGGGGTTATAAGTTCCCGGGCAGATTTTACAGTGCAGCCATCCGATTTTAAAATTTCCATTCCGTCAATTGTAGCCGATAAGATCAATAAACAAATAAGCATATCGGTACTGGTACCGGCATATAAAAATCTATAAAACCGTAGTTATGAAACAGGTTATTGTATATATAGTTTTACTTTTTACTGTACTGAAAATACAGGCACAGGAAACTACTATGTTAGATGAACTGACAGATAGTAACCGGCAAACGCAAAAAATTACAGGCGCTTTTAAATCAACAAGGGTTATAAATGCACACTCAACCGAGATGTTGGGAAAAGGAGATTTGGACGTAAGGATATTACACCGTTTCGGGTTAATAAACCAGGGGATTAAAGAACTTTTCGGGCTCGACCAGGCATCTATGCGGTTGAGTTTTGATTTTGGAATAAATAAAAACATAATGGTTGGGGCAGGGCGTAGTACATTCAGAAAAGAGCTGGATGTTTTTACCAAGCTGAGGATTTTGCAACAGGCAACCGGCTACAAAGCTATGCCTGTTTCGGTTTTGGCTGCAATTGGCGCAACCATGTGGACGGAAAAATCTTTTGACTCTGTAAAACCCCGTGCAGCAGACAGAGCAAGTTTTTATCTGCAGCTTATTATAGGTAGAAAAATCACTTCTGGCTTATCGCTGCAATTAAGCCCCATAGTAATTACCAGCAACAGGGTTGATAATGTTGGAACGTCTAATACAGTTGTGGCTTTAGGCGGTGGAGGCAGGTTAAAGTTCAGCAAGAGAATGGCTTTTACATTTGATTATCATCATGTACTGGGTTCAAAAACTACTGGCTATAAATCTCCTTTATCAACAGGTATTGATATTGAAACAGGCGGCCACGTATTTCAATTGCATTTTTCCAATGCTGTTGGTATGAATGAAAGGGCCTATATAGCACAAACCTCCGGTGATTTTTTTAAAGGAGATATCCGTTTAGGTTTCAACCTGTCGAGGTTGTTTCATATTGGCAAAAAAAGATAGCACAGTTTATACTGCTGCTAGCTGTTTCATCAGCAAAAATTTCCCTTCATAACAAAGCAAGGTCAAAAAAATTACTGCAATAGTTTTTTGTTGCCGGATTATAATATTAAATTAGAGCTGTAGTTAGCCGGCAACCACCAAAGAATTTACTGGTTCCGTTTCTCAACTATTTTTTTATTCTTCTGATTATTCCTTAAACCATTTGTTCAGGCACAGGAATTTCCTTTTGTTTATAACATGATCATCAACCTGGTCATGACAGTATTATTTTAAAGACATAAAATTTCTTTTATGAAAAAAATAATTATCCAGGGATTTAAAAGAGAAGAACTGCCTGATGCCGAAATGAAGATTGTCAATGAAAGCAAATTGTCGTTAAAGCAATCTTATGTTTTCAATTCATCACGTAGTATTTCTGAAAAACATACGCTTGAATTTGACGATACCGATTTTCTGGAATTTGTTTTTGAAGATAAAACCACCTGGATGGGAAGCTCTGATATTATTCACGACCTGTTTCCCAAAGCTGCAAAGCAGACCCGTGCAGCCGGCGATGCCTTTGAAATACCTATGTATCTTGAATCTGACTCAGCTACCCGGGGTTTATTCGGCGATATAGCCCTTAAAATTTTAAATGTATTTACAAAAAAAACAGTTGCGGTAAAAGTAATTGATATAGCCGCTAAGCTGGAAAAAAAGGCACTTGAAAATAAATCGGGTGTTTATGCTGTTGATGCAGATTTTAATTTAGTAAAATCCCCGGTAACCGAAACAACTAAACCGCTGCTTTTATTTATACACGGCACCAATTCTTCTACTTTTGGATCTTTTGCCGAAATAAAAAATGCTGAACTGTGGAAGTTTATGCAAGCCGGTTACGGTCAAAACATATTTGGCCTGCAGCACGAAACATTAACCAAAAGCCCGGTTCAAAATGTAATTGACCTGGTTAAGGAACTGCCCGATACATGCACCCTGCATATTATAACGCACTCAAGAGGCGGTTTGGTAGGAGATGTACTGGCAAGGTTTTGTAACGATAACAACGGATTCACCGATCTGGAAATTGAATACCTGCAAAAAGAAAAACGTACCGCCGATATTGCCAATTTAAAAACATTAAAAAATCTTGCGGCAAAAAAGAAAATTACCATTGACAAATTCATCAGAGTTGCCTGCCCGGCCTATGGCACCACCATTTTGTCAAAGCGGCTCGATCATTTTTTAAATATCAGCTTTAACCTGTTGGGTACTTTATTTGGCCCGGTGGGTACCGCTGTTGTTGCCGAGTTTAAGAATTTAATTGCTGCGGCAGTTGATACCAAGAACGATCCAAACGATTTACCCGGCCTGGAAGCAATGAACCCCTCTTCTGCTTTTTTAAAAGTACTCAATAATCCCGGCCATAATATATCTGGGCCGTTGGCAGTTATCTCAGGCAACTGCGGTATAAAATTTAATTTAAAAGCACTGCTGGTTATTGCCAGTAAATTATTTTATTTACGGGATAACGATCTGGTTGTTGATACCCGTTCAATGTACTGTGGTTCTAAAAGAACAATACCTATTCAGTATTTTTTTGATGAAGGCCCCGAAGTGGATCATGTACATTATTTTAAAAATAAAAAAACACAGGATGCACTTTTACTGGCTTTAAAAACCACAACCATTTCAATTCCGGGCTTCACCAGTTACGAACAGTCGGTTACTGCTGCATTAACCCGTAATGCTGTATTAGGTCTCGAGGGCGGTGATGTGTTTTACGATAAAGTTTCAGGAAAAAAACCAATTGTTATTTTATTGCCGGGCATTATGGGCTCTAACCTTGAGCAAAACGGCAAAAAAATCTGGATAAATTATATACGTTTCCTGGTTGGCGAATTATCCCGGCTGGATATAGCTAAAGAGAAAGTTACTGCTAAATCACTTATAAAAACATCTTATAAAAAACTGGCAGAGTATTTACAGGATGAATATGATGTGGTGACCTTTCCTTTTGACTGGCGACTGCCCTTAGGCGATGCCGCAGCATTGTTGAAAAACAGTATTGAAAAATACCTCAAACTTAAAGTGCCTATAAAAATTGTAGGCCATTCCATGGGAGGTGTGGTAACACGTGATTTTATCATCAATCATCCTGCCACCTGGAAAAAACTGAATGAATCAAAAGGGTTTAAACTTTTGTTTTTAGGAGCACCGCTTGGGGGCTCGTACCGTATTCCGTATGTACTGGCCGGTAAAGATTCTATCATCAACCAGTTGAGTAAAATAGATCTGAAACATACCAAAAAAGAACTGCTTGATATGTTCCGGAAATATCCGGGACTGCTTGGCTTATTGCCAACAGCAAAACAACCACACGACTTTGCTTTATTAAGTACCTGGCAGGAGATGAGGGCAAATTCGCTCTTCGACTGGAATATTCCTGACCAGGCCGACCTGGATTTTTTTGGCGCTTACCGTGATAAGATTTTGCAGAACATGGAGTTGATTGACATGGAAAATATTATTTACATAGCCGGTAAAGATGATGCAACTGTTTGCGGTTATGAAATCAATAAAAATTTACCCGATGAAAAAATAGTGTTTAAAAGCACCACAGAGGGCGATCAATCGGTAACCTGGGAAACCGGTATTCCTGAAAAAATAGATAGAGATAACAGTTTGTATTATGTAGATGTATCGCATGGCGGTTTGGCAAACGACCCGGATATTTTTAACGGCATTGCCGAAATACTACGCATCGGAAAAACTGAATCACTTCCTAAAACAAAACCTCTGTCGAGAGCTGTAACGGGCGAATTTGATACCGTGGAAGAAGAAGTGTACGACAGTAATGAAGCGGGGCTGGAGCAATCTCTGATGGGTATAAAAGCGAAACCCGCTATTGAGAAAAAAGGTAAAGTGCCTTTAAAAGTAAGCGTAAGCAATGGCGATTTGTTTTACAGCCGTTACCCGGTGTTGGTTGGTCATTTTTCAACAGACGGTATCACCAGTGCAGAATATATAATTGATAAATATACAGGCAATGTGCTGAGGGAGTGGCACCGGCTTAATCTTTATCCTGGCCCCATTGGTACCAGCGAAGTATTTGTAAATTTTAATAATGAATTTAAAGGAGCAGTTGTTATTGGTTTGGGAGCCCCGGGCAGGTTGAGTGCACATCAGTTGGCAAAAACTACCGAACAAGGTGCTGTTAAATACATGCTTGAATTAAAAAAGATCAAAAAAAATATCAGTAGCAGCGAATCTGAAACAGTTGTTGGTTTATCTGTACTGCTGATTGGTTGTGGTTATGGCGGTCTTTCTATTGACAGTTCAATTCGTTCAATTATACAAGGTATTCAAAATGCCAATATTAAAATTGAAGCCATGGCACTGGAAGGGTTGCATATAATTGAACAGGTTGAATTTGTTGAGTTATATGAAGACAGGTGTTTGCAATGCCTGTACACTTTAAGTAAACTGGAAGCGGAAGAAGATGTTTCTATAAATATCCGCCTGCTTAAAAAGCAATACAAAGTATTGCTGGGTTCACGTACCCGTATACCGCTGGAAATGGGTAGCGATTGGTGGAGCCGTATTTCCATCGTATTACATAAAGAAGATAACAGCGCCAGGAAACTTACTGAAACGGCTTTACGTTTTTCATGCAGTACCGGAGGTGCCAGAGAAGAGCAACGTGACCTGCAATCAAATCCCCAGATTATTAACAGGCTGATAGAAGAAATGTCAACAAAAAATAACTGGAACGGAGGATTGGCAAAAGCTGTTTTTGAATTACTGATACCTAATGATTTTAAAGACGAAATAAAAAAGCAAACAAATACCATGTGGGTGCTGGATAGCGCTGCAGCTGCTTATCCCTGGGAGCTTCTGCAGGATAGTGCAAATAATGCCCGGCCAATTTGCTGTAATACCGGTATGATCCGCCAGTTGCAAACTGAAAATTACCGGCTAAAAATTAATGCTTCCACAGGCAACAATGCATTGGTAGTTGGCGATCCCGATCTGAACGGCTATCCCAAAGCCCAACAACTTCCACATGCTTTTCATGAAGCAAATAAAGTAGCTGCTTTGCTTGGCAGCTTTGGGTATGATATGCCGAACAACTGCATAAAAAAATCTGCGGTGCAAATAATAGAGGCATTATACAAAGAGGAATACCGGATTATGCACCTTGCGGGCCATGGTATTTTTAATGAGCAGAATCCTGACCTGTCGGGCATGCTTATTGGCAACAATGTTTTTTTAAGTACAAAAGAAATTGGGCAGATGAGTACTGTGCCCGACCTTGTTTTTGTAAACTGTTGTTTTTTGGGTAAGGTAGATGATCAGGCAGAAGAGTTGTACAGCAGCAGGTATAAACTGGCAGCCAATATTGGTACGCAGTTAATCATGAATGGTGTAAAAGTGGTTATTGCTGCAGGTTGGGCCGTTGATGATAAGGCGGCCATGGACTTTACCGATACTTTTTACAGCCATTTACTAAGCGGCTCAAATTTTGGGGATGCCATAAAAAAAGCCCGGTCAAGAACTTACATGATGCATCCCGATAATAATACCTGGGGCGCTTATCAATGTTATGGCGATCCGTTTTTTAAACTCAGCAAAACAGCAAAGGCAGCCAATGTGGTTTTAGCAACTTCAAAATCTGCTGCCGCTGCAAAAACATATTTAATAGCTGAAGAAGCAGAAATTGATCTGGCCAACCTGATAAACAAGGCCGATACAAAAGCTTACCCGGTAAAATACCTCGAAGCTGATCTTGCCGAAATCATAAAAGCCGTTGATGTTGCTGCAATCCGTAATGCTGTAATAACCGAAAAAGAAGCCATGGCTTATGTAGAATGCAGCAATTATAAAAAAGCTATTGAAAAATTTGAAAGGCTGTTAACTATGGAAGATGCTGCATTTTCGGTTAACGCATTGGAAAAATATTGTAACATCCGGGCCAAGTTTTGTGTAAAAAACTGGCAATCGGGTGTTGATAAAAGCAGGCAATTGAGTAATCTTAAAAAAGTAATTACCGATTTAAACCAGCTCATTAAAATAAGCCCTACGGCAAAACGGTTGGGTTTATTGGGAGGCACTTATAAACGTATGGCATTAATGGCGAAGGATAATAAAAGCAAAATTGCAGCATTGGTAAAAGCTGCAGCCTATTACCAACAGTCCGAAGCATTGCCGCAAAATGGCAATATTACTTATGCCCTTACCAATTGGCTGGAGATTGAGAATATTCTGGTACAATTAAAAAAACGTAAATGGGGAACAAGCATACCCCGCAAATATAAATTACCAACACTACAGGCGGCTATGGAGCAAATGGCAGCTATCGTAAAAGCAAACCCTGCTGTTCAAACTGATATGAATTATTGGGATGAAGTGAATACAGCCAATGCCCGGCTTTGTCAATGGCTGCTTGAGGGCGGTAAATCGAAAACATTAACTAGTAATATTGTTATTGATTCATATATGCAGGTATGGGCTGTGGCAGGCTCACAAAACAAAAAAGTTGCTGAAATAGAACATTTCGACTTTTTAATTGATGTGTACTCAAGCCTGCTGAAGTCGCCATCAATTGTAAAAAAGATCAAAACCCTCAAAAACAAATTGAATGATTTTTTAATTGATGTATAAAACAGTAAGAATACCCAGGCTTATTTAGATTTTTTCGGGTTATCATATGTAATATTAAAAAATGAGTGTAGTATAGCTATTGCCGTCTTTATTATTTGGCATTTCTGATTCACCTGCCTATCTTTGTTGTCCCTTTTTTAAGGCGAAACCCTATTTAATAACAACCAAAAATTTCTATTTTATGGCTGTAAAAATGAGACTGCAAAGGCATGGCTCAAAGAAGAGACCTTTTTACTTCATCGTCGTAGCAGATGGCAGAGCGCCCCGTGATGGTAAATTCATTCAAAAACTTGGTACGTACAACCCACTAACGGTTCCTGCAACTATACAGGTAGATCGTCAGAAAGCATTGGACTGGCTGCAAAAAGGTGCTCAACCCACCGATACTGTACGCCGTATCCTTTCTTTTAAAGGAGTATTGTACCTGAAGCATTTGCTTCGTGGTGTAAGCTTAGGCTTATTCGATGAGGCGGGTGCTATGGAGAAATTTACTGCATGGACTGCTGAACATGACTCAAACGTTGCACGCCGTCAGGGAGCCCATAAAAAGGCCCGTACCGACAAGCGTAATCAACCAGTGGTAAAAAAGGTAGAAGCGAAAACTGAAGAAGCCCCTGCGGCCGAACCGGTTGAAGCTGCTGTCGAAACACCCGAGTCTGAAGCACCAGCATCGGAAGAGACCAAAACAGAAGAATAAATTACCTCTGTTCCGTTAATTCTTTAAAGTCCTGATTTTTTTATCGGGACTTTTTTTATGTGCCCGGCTGTAAAGCATTGTGGAACTTCGGTGGCAGTTTATCCTGAGCGTAGTCGAAGGACACTCTTGTACATTCTGTTTCCATTGAACTTTTTTCCAAATACAGCATCTCTAAAATAAAGTAACTTGCACGTCAATGGGTCAATATTTTAAAATAGGCAAACTGGCAGCCAGCACCGGCTTAAAAGGCGAACTGGTTTTACAGCATAATCTTGGCAAAAAAACAACACTCAAAGGTTTAGAAGCTATCTTTCTCGAAGAAAAAAAAGACAGCTTTATTCCCTACTTTCTACAATCAACCAAAATAAGAAGTGATAATGAAACGGTGATAAAACTGGAAGGGATTGATATAGTGGAAGCTGCCCGTAAACTAACACCCAAAGAAGTATGGATTAGCGAAGACGACTTTAAAAAATTTGCCGCCAAATCTTCACCAATCGCCATGTTGGGTTTTAATATTATTAATGATGATGAAGATCTTGGCGAAATATTGGAAGTAATAGAACAACCTCATCAGGTTTTATGTGCCATACTTTTAAATGGCAAAGAAGCACTTATTCCAATTCATGAAGAAAGCCTGGAAAAAGTGGATACTAAAAACCGAAAGGTTTATGTTAATCTGCCGGATGGGTTGCTTGATATTTATCGTTGATTTTAGAGGTGTCAGCTTTTCAAAAGCTGACACCTCTAAAATCAGTAAATCAGTAAAGTGAACGAACCCCAACGCATCATAGCGCATTTAGACCTCGATACTTTTTTTGTATCAGTCGAGTTACTCAATCATCCTGAGTATATCGGTAAGCCTTGTTTTGTTGGCGGCAGGGAAAGAGGTGTTGTTACTTCCGCCAGTTATGAAGCCAGGGCATTTGGTGTACGCAGCGGCATGCCTTCACGTAAGGCTATACAACTTTGTCCGCAGGCAATCGTGTTAAATTGGAGCCGTGGTGAGTACAGTCGTTACAGCCGTTGGGTTACACAAATCATTGCAGCCAAGGCACCACTATTTGAAAAAGCATCCATTGATGAATTTTATATTGACCTCACCGGAATGCAGAAGTTTTTCAATCCACTGCAATGGACCATTGACCTGCGACAACAGATTATGGATGAAACAAAACTTCCTATTTCATTCGGCCTTGCATCAAATAAAATGATGGCCAAAATTGCTACCGACGAGGCCAAACCCAACGGTTATTTACAAATACCTTTTGGAAAAGAGAAAGAATTTTTAGCACCGATGAAAGTTAGTAAGATACCCGGCGTGGGAGAACATACTTATGAAGTATTAAAAGCCATGGGCATTGTTACCATCAAAGACATCAGTGAAAAAACAAAAGAAGAACTTGAAGAACGCTTGGGAAAATGGGGTATTGATCTCTGGTATAAAAGTCAGGGAATTCATAAGGGTGAAGTTTCCCCCTACCATGAAGCCAAATCAATTTCTTCGGAGAATACATTTGATGAAAATAAACTGGACAGGGATTTTTTATATAGCGAACTTGTGAGGCTTACCGAAAAGATCGCTTACGAATTGCGGCAGGATGTAAAAGTTGCCGGGTGCATTGCTGTAAAGATCAGGTATCATGATTTTGAAACCACATCAAGACAAACAACCGTTCCTTATACCTGTGCCGATGATGAAATTATTCCCGTAGTTAAAGAGCTGTTTGATAAATTGTACAAAAAAGGTGAACCTGTGCGGTTACTTGGG
This sequence comes from Ferruginibacter sp., assembly GCA_049661965.1. GTDB lineage: Bacteria > Bacteroidota > Bacteroidia > Chitinophagales > Chitinophagaceae > Ferruginibacter. The sequence continues at coordinate 29,114 of JBATAS010000359.1, forward strand.
GTAAGACTGAGTGAGCTTACTAATGATGCCATTCAAACCAATTTGTTTGACGATGTAGAAAGAAAAACAGACCTGTATAAAGCTATAGACAATGTAAAAGGTAGGTTTGGAAAAAATGTGTTGAACAGGGCTTCGTCATCTAAAAAATAAATTTCACCTGACCTATTTATTCTTCTGTAGCTGATTAAGAAGGGCTCTTATATCCTTCGGCAATTCTGCTTCAAGGTCAATAACTTTCCCATCTTCATCAGTAAATTTTAAACGGTAAGAATGTAATGCCAGCCTGTTTAACATCGGCCTTTCCTCTTCATCATGCTTACTTAGTTTAAATTTCTTTTTGATGGAAGAAAGCAGCACCGGTTTGCCATCGCCATACAATTCATCGCAGGCAAGCGGATGACCCAGATTTTTACAATGCACCCGTATCTGGTGTGTACGGCCGGTATGTAATTGAAATTGCAACAATGAAAAATTCTTATGTTCCTTAATAACTTCATAATCTGTTACCGAAGGTTTCCCTCTTTGGTGTACTATATAAAACCCCTTTTGCAAGCCATGCTCTGCAATAGGGCCATCCATTGTTCCTTTTTTTACAGATGGAATGCCATGAACAAGCCCCTGGTAATATTTTTCAATATTTCTCCCTTCAAATAAAATGGAAAAAAATTTATGTGCTTCTTCTGTTTTTGCAAAAATGATAAGACCGCTTGTGTCTTTATCCAAACGGTGAACTGTAAATATAGTTCGGTATTTCTCCAGCAAAATATCTTTAAGTGAAGTTTGGGTTTGCTCCCTGTCAGGTATAGATAATAAGCCTGCCGGTTTATTAATGGCAACAAATGATTTGTTTTCAAAAACAATATCAAGCAACAATTTTTTCAAAGCTTATTTCTTTTTGGAAGTGTTCATGTATTTCAGCAGGCGTATTTCTTTTTCACTCAGGTAGCGCCACTTGCTTCGTTCAACATTTTTCTTGGTAAGATTAGCGTACATCACCCGGTCCAGGCCTTTTACATCATAACCCAAATGTTCAAATATGCGGCGTACAATACGGTTGCGGCCACTATGCAGTTCAATGCCGATGATGGATTTGTCTTTGCTGTCGGCATAAGCCAGGCTGTCAATTAGTATCTCACCATCTTCTAATTTCAAACCTTTTAAAATTTTATCAAAATCATTTTTGGTAAGTGGCTTATCAAGTTTTACTTCATATATTTTTTTTATTTCATAGCTGGGATGAGAAAGTTTTTGAGTCAGGTCGCCATCATTGGTGAGCAACAAAACACCAGAAGTATTTCTGTCTAACCGGCCAATAGGATAAACCCTTTCTGTTGTTGCCTGCTTTATTAATTGTAAAACAGTTTTTCTTCCCTGCGGATCATCAGTTGTTGTAATATAATCTTTGGGTTTGTTCAGTAAGATGTACACCAGGTTTTTAGTAACAAAAAGTTTTTTACCGTTAAAGACAACCTCGTCTTTTTCTTCAACCTTATAACCTGGTTCTGTGGCAACCTTGCCATTAATTTTTACCTTACCGGCATTAATTAACTCTACCGCATCTCTACGGGAACAAACACCACAATGTGCCATAAATTTATTCAATGGCATAACTCCAGTTGGGGCATTATCATTGGCAGCAATTGCTTTTGCCGATTTTGTTGCCGGTGTTTTTGCAGCGCCTCTTGGCTTATCAGTTTTTTCAGCAGGAGCAGGTTTACCTTTAGCAGCATCAGCAGCTTTGGTGGCCATGCCGCCTTTCTTTGCCTGCCTGGCCTGGTATTCTTCTTTCTTTTTCTCCTCAAAAAAAGCATTACGTTCTTTACGGTACTTTTTCTTTTCCTGGCGGAATTCTTCCTTAATTACACTGTTTTTCTTTTTCTTTTGAAATTTCTGAAATGGCGACTGGCTCATTATTTGAAGTGTTTTGCTGTTATTACAACAGTAGTGAGCGGCAAAGATATAATTTATAGCTCATAAAAAAAGCGTTCCTTTCGGTAACGCTTCAGGTTCAGGGTTTATAAGGTTATTTAGCTTTCATCCTGTTTCCACGATGTTTTTTCATTTCTTGCATTTTCTTTAACTGCTCGGCTGTAAAAATTTTGCTATGTTGATCTTTTGATTCGGCTTTCAATGCCATCATCTGCTCTTTCTTTTGTTCAGGACTTAATGACCCGTTATTTTTTATTTTTTCGGCTTTGGCCTGCGAAGCTGAACGCTGGGTTTTTAATTTTGTAACCTGCTCATCCGAAAGATTCAGATTGGTCTTCATCTTATCCATACGCTTTGCATAACCCTCCTCTCTTTTAACCTTTTGATCTGCTTTCATCTGCTTTACCTTGGTTTTTTGTTCGGCAGTTAACAAACCATCCATTTTAGCTTTTTTGTCTTTTTGAATGGCAGCTTTTCTGCTACGCATTTCTTTTACCGTGATATTGTCTTGCTTATTCAGCTCCTGCATTTTTTTACGGTAATCTGCATTTATGGTTTTAGCCTGGCTTTTCTGTTCTTCAGAAAAGTTAAGCTGTTTAGTCATCATTCCTTTTTGGTGATGTCTTTGATGTCCTTTTTTGCCCATTTTGCCTTGTGCATTAGCTGTAACAGTTAATGCAAAAATGGCAATCAGGGGAATTAATAATTTTTTCATGTCTTATTTATTTAATTGTTCATACTGTAGACAGGAACTGAATGCGAAGGTTTAACGAAGAAAGTTAAAGAAAGATTAAAGCCCTTTTTTATTGGCCAACTGACCGCAGGCAGCATCAATATCCTTGCCACGGCTTCTTCTTAAACGCACATTAACCCGGTGTTTGGCTAAGTAGTCGGTAAATTGTTGGGTGGTATCTTCATCCGATTTTAAGTAGGGAATGCCTGACACCTGGTTAAACTCAATTACATTGATAAGGTGAGTAGGAATTTTGCGGTATATTTTTACTAATTCTTCCGCATCCTCAATGGTATCGTTAACGCCCTGTAAAAGCACATACTCTAATGTAATATCGTTTTTGGTTTGCTCATAAAAATAATTAAGTGCATCAACCAAAGCAGCAATATTATTTGATTCATTAATGGCCATTATCGTATTGCGCTTTTCATCATTTGCAGCATGCAACGACAGGGCCAGGTTAAACCTTACTTTATCATCTCCCAACTGCCTTATCATTTTTGCAACGCCTGCGGTAGACACTGTAATTCTTTTAGGACTCATCGCCATGCTGTCGCTGGCTGTAATTCGTTCAATAGACTTTACAACATTGTTATAATTTAACAAAGGTTCGCCCATGCCCATGTAAACAATATTGGTAATTCCGGTGCCATACATTTTAAGACTTTGCTCATTTAGTATCGCTACCTGGTCGTAAATTTCATCGAAGTGCAGATTACGCTTACGGTCCATTAAACCGGTAGCGCAAAATTTACAGGCAAGACTGCAGCCAATTTGGGATGATACACAGGCTGTATTTCTTTTTTCGGTAGGTATGATTACACCTTCCATCAAATGCCCGTCAAATGTTTTAAACCTCGATTTTAAAGTACCGTCACTGCTTTGCTGGGTAGCGTCTACCGTCATGGTATTTAATTCAAAATCTTCAGCCAGTTTTTTACGCAGATCAAGTGATAAATTACTCATATCATCAAAACTCCGGGCATTTTTCTTCCAGAGCCATTCATAGGTTTGTATGGCACGGAATTTTTTATCGCCAATCGATTCAAAATATTCTTTCAACTCTATCAGGCTTAGGGTACGTATATTTTTTGTTAAGGTCATTTGGCAAAGGTACTGATGGCGGGTTTATTATTTGGAATTATATATGCAGATATCATAGTACTGTGTCAGTCTGAGCTTGTCGAAGACGGGTTGACTTTATATAGCCTCGGTTTCGTCCCGAAAGCTTTCGGGACAACCTGACAGCTTTTCAAATTGATACATAATTGATATCCTGCTGCCATAGTTATTTTGGCCGGAAAATTGTAGCTTCCTTACAAAACATCAGCCATGCGTAAATATTATATACCTGTCATTACAATTTTCATATTCGCTTATTCATGCAGCAGTTGCAGTTCTAAAATGGAAACAATGGGGCCTGATGACTGGCCAATAGATTCTGTAAGAACTGTAAAACCGGGATTAAACTATCCTTGGGAAATTTTGTGGGGAAAAGATGATCATATCTGGATGACAGAACGTGGCGGTAAAATAAGTAAGATTGATCCCAAAACAGGTGATGTTGCTTTTTCTGCATCAATTGCTGAAGTGGTAAGTAATGGTGAAGGCGGACTGTTAGGTATGGTGCAGCACCCGGGATTTTTAACCAATGGATTGTTTTATGTGGTTTACAATTATAATAGCGGAGCTAATTACAGGGAGAAACTGGTGCAAATGAAATTTGAAAATAATTCCATGCAATCTGTGAGTACGCTGTTGCAGGATATTCCGGCATCAAGTATTCATAACGGGTCCCGGTTCTGGATAACCAATGATGCTGTCCCTATGTTGTTTATGACAACTGGTGATGCATCCAATCAACCCAGTGCTCAAAATACTTCTTCAGTTTCTGGCAAAGTTTTACGGTTTAACCTTGATGGAACTATACCGGCTGATAATCCGTTTCCCGGTTCACCGGTATGGAGTTTTGGTCATCGCAATCCGCAGGGATTGGTTGTGGTTAATGGAAAAATGTATGCCAGCGAACACGGTCCCAATATTGAAGACGAAGTGAACATCATTGAAAAAAGCCGCAACTATGGCTGGCCAACTGTAAATGGCCCATGCGACCAACCTGCAGAAATAACATTTTGTACAACTAATAATGTAAAGGAACCCATCTGGAGCAGTGGCAGCAGTACCATTGCTGTATGCGGAATGGATTATTACAATAACAGCCGCATACCTGCCTGGCAAAACAGTTTGCTGATGTGTACTTTAAAAGATGCCAGTTTCCGGGTGCTTACATTAAGTACAGATGGACTCAGTGTAGTTAGTCAGCAAACAGTGTTTAAGAATGTTTTTGGCCGGATAAGGGATATTTGTGTTTCTCCGGCAGGCAGAATTTACCTGTGTACCAGTAATGGAAGCAATGGCGATGTGCTGGTAGAAATTTCTAAATTTTAACTCCTTTAACATTTCTTTTATAAAATAAATTTGGCGTGTTACGAAATATTCGTAGATTTACGAAAACTTCGTAATAATGGAAAAATTAACTCACGTAGAAGAAGAGACCATGCAGGCCATTTGGCGTACAGGCGAAGGCAACGTAAAAGCCTTTATGGAAAAGCTGGATGAAGAACTGCCTTACACTACAGTAGCCTCAACAATCAAAAATCTTGAAAAGAAAGGATACCTCAGCAGCCGGCTGATGGGTAATGTGTATTTGTACAAACCTCTTGTAAGTGAAGCCGCTTACAAAAAAAAATTCATGGGTAACGTGGTGAAAGAATACTTTGATAACTCTTATAAAGAGATGGTGAATTTTTTTGTAGAGCAGAAAAAGCTTTCAGCTAAAGAACTGAAAGAGATCATCAGCATGATTGAAAAAGAAAAAAGTTAATCACGTTAATTTATTGTATGCCAGTTTTTGTTGTTTATATACTTAAGTTGTCTGTAAGTCTTGCAGTGATTTACCTGTTTTACCGGTTAATTCTTCAGCGGCTTACATTTTATAATGCCAACCGCTGGTACCTGTTGGCTTATACAGTCATTGCTTTTTTTATTCCGTTTGTTGATATCTCAGATATTCTGGAACAACAGAATTTATCGGGCAATGCGGCTATTCAATGGGTGCCGCTTATCAATGATGCTTCTGTAACAGAAATTACTCAGACAGGGACAACAAATTTTTTTACAATATGGAATCTGATTAGCCTGTTCCTGCTAATAGGTATGATGATCATGCTGGTAAGATTATTGATCCAGTTTGTTTCATTCAGAAGGATGTTGAAAAAAGCGGCATTTATTTCCGGCACCGAAATGAAGATTTATCATGTAGATGAAAATATAATTCCCTTTTCTTTCGGCAATTCAATTTTTATAAACCGTGATTTGCATTCGGAGGCTGAATTAGAGGAAATCATCCGCCATGAGTTTGTACATGTAAAGCAGGTACACAGTATCGACATCATCTGGGGAGAGTTTTTATGTTTGCTCAACTGGTACAATCCCTTTGCCTGGTTACTCAAAAAATCCATTCGCCAGAACCTGGAATTTATTGCTGATCATAAAGTGCTGGAGAACGGCATTGCCAAAAAAGAATATCAATACCTGTTGCTGAAAGTAATGGGTAACAATCAATACAGTATAGCCAACCAGTTTAATTTCTCTTCACTAAAAAAACGTATAGCCATGATGAACAAACTTAAAACCACCAAAGTGCATTTGGTGAAATTTCTCCTGATGTTGCCCGTGCTGGGCATCATCCTTGTTTCTTTCAGGAAACAGATGATGGATCAGGAAAACAACAATAACGGAACAGCCGGGTATAGCACTGTTTTACAGGACACTGTTCCTGCAAAACATCAGCTTCCAGACAATGTAAAACGAATAAGGGTGAAGCAGGACAAAGTAACCGTAACACTGAAAAACGGTTCACAAGAAGAATATGACCTGGGCAGTGAATCTCAAAAAGCTGAATTTGAAAAAAAGTATGGTGAACTTCCGCCTCCGCCACCACCGCCTCCTGCACCGGCACCACCAGCCCCGCCATCTGCTCCGCCACCTCCGCCACCTGCACCTCCAAAGTTGCCGGATAATGTGCAACGTATACAGGTAAATAAAGAAAATGTAACTGTTTGGCTGAAGGATGGAGCTAAAGAACGCTATGATCTTTCTAATTCGGCACAAAAGAAAAATTTTGAAAAAAAGTATGGCAAACTCCCTCCACCACCGCCACCTGTGCCACCTGTTCCACCCATACCTGCAATTGCACCTGTTCCACCCATACCTGCAATTGCACCTGTTGAGCCTATAGGTGCCGGTTATAACAGCAGACTGAATGATGTGGCAAAGGAATTTGAGATCACGGATACAAAAGCTGTTATCAAACTTAATGACGGAACAATTGAGCGTTACGACCTTACAGATAAAAATGCAAGAAAGCAATTTGAAACTAAATATGGAAAATTATATACTTCAGGTTCTGCTAAAGGAACTGCGGCTACTCCTGTTGCTTATGTAAGTGGTTCGGGTAAAACAGTGATTACTCCAATGGCGCCAAGGGCAGGCGAAGAGCCACTGATGGTTGATGATTACGGATATGCCATTACCGGTAAAGAAGATGTTTTAGTGACCATCACAAAAAACACAACCCGCAGCCAGCTTGATGATTTTGTAAAGCAGATGAAAGCGAAAGGAATTGATCTGTATTTTGAAAACGTAAATTATAATGATGGAATATTAACTGAAATTACCGGCTACATGAAATCGAAAGATGGCCGCAGTAATTTTGTAGCAACTGATTTCAGCAAACTTATTCTTGCTATGATAAAAAAAGGAGAGCGCACTTATTTTAAAGTAAGTGTAAAGGATGATAAAGTATCTATCTGATTTTCCAATCTGCAACATGATTACTCCGGCGAAATATTCGGGATGTGGCTTCACATCACACTACATCCCATACTATTAGCAGGAAATTTGTTATCCTTTATGTAGAATTTCTTAAACGTACAATTGTATATTTTGAGTTACTGTATTAAGCGGATTATTGTTATTATTATTTCTTCTTTTTTTATTTCAGTATCATTTTGCAGGGAAACTGTAAAGACATCTGAAATAAATGAAGATATATTTATTAAAACTTCAGATGGTAAGTACATACTGTCAGGAGAATTGAAAGTGCCGGCCGGGAAAGGTAAATTCCCTGTTGTAATTCTGATACCTGGAAATGGACCGCATACACGGCACTATTCTATTTCAGGCTCTGCAGTTTTTGATCAATTGGCAGAATTTTTTATCGAGCAACATATCGCAGTCTTGCAGATAGATAAGCGGGGGTTTGGAAAATCAACCGGGCCATCAACTTCTGAAGATTCAACCACAACTTTTGATTTGGCAGATGACGTTGAAAGTTGGGTCAAATATTTACAGGGAAGGAATGAAATTAACAATGCTGGTATTGGCCTGCTTGGCCATAGTGAAGGTTCACTTATTGCATCAATAGTTGCTTCAAGTAAACCTGATATCAAGTGGGTAATTATGATGGCGGGGCCGGCAGTTCAAGGCGACAAAATTTTTCTTGAGCAGCGAAAAACCATGATGCAGCGAAACGGGCAAATAAATGGGGATACCATGGTTGCTGTGTTAAAGGAATTTGAGCGGCTGGTTAATTTTATAAAAACAGATGATTACCGGGATAAACAAAAATTTTACGCTATTGGCCATGATTTTATCGTAGCACATGGAGTAGCTGAGAGTGAAATCTCTAATAAATTTATTGATAAAGTTCTGGATGCCTACCCAACTGCATGGTATCACCGGTTTTTTAATATTGATCCAACTGATTATATCAGTAAAATAAAAGTACCTGTGCTTGTGGTCTTTGCTGGAAATGATTTACAGGTTACATTACAGCAAAACATTTTGCCTCTCTCGTCTGCAGTTAATAATGGAGATAATAAAAATGTTCTAATCTCTGTATTACCTGGGCTCGACCATTTTTTTCTGACATATGATGGTAAAACAATTACTAAGCATGTTTACGGGAAAATGAAAATTGCTTCTTCGTTATTAAATACAATACAACAATGGATCAATTAAAAGACTGAAGAAAACAGCTTTATAATAGAACGGAAAACAAATAGTTGAGTATCGTTTCTCTAAATTTTTAAGTTGCACTCAAACTCTGCTTTTTTTGTGGTTGTCTTACCGGTTGAGATACTTCAAATTACTTCAGTATTTTTATGCTGAAATCCATCAATATTACAATTTCGCAGATTTAACAGTATTTACGTTCTTTGTAAAGGATAAAGACCCTTACAAAGAAATAATATGCAAACAGTTTATGTAGTTGACACGGTTCGTACAGCCATTGGTAAATATGCTGGTTCATTAAGCGGGGTAAGACCGGATGACCTGCTGGCTCATGCTATCAGTGTACTTGTAAAGAGAAATCAGGGTATTGATATAAATGCCATTGAAGATGTGATTGCCGGTGCAGCTAACCAAAGCGGCGAAGACAACCGCAATGTAGCCCGTATGGCGGCTTTACTGGCAGGCTTGCCGCCAAGTGTTGCAGGCAATACGGTAAACCGATTATGTGCCAGCGGACTGCAGGCCATCATGGATTCGGCAAGGGCTATTGCCTGTGGCGATGGAGAATTGATGATTGCCTGTGGTGTAGAAAGTATGAGCCGGGCGCCGTATGTGATGCCTAAGAGTGCTTCGGCTTTTGGCCGTGATCAGCAGATTGCCGACACAACCCTGGGCTGGCGTTTTGTAAACAAACGACTTGCCGAAATGTATTATCCTTATGGCATGGGAGAAACTGCCGAGAATGTTGCCAAGCGCTGGAATATCAGTCGCCATGCACAGGATGAATTTGCTTTTGAAAGCCAGCAGAAATATGGAAGGGCACTGGCAGAAAATAAATGGCAAGATGAAATAACGCCAATACAGGTTCAGGTTGGGAAAGAAGTTTTTGATTTTGAGAAAGATGAACATCCCCGTTTGTCGGGTTTGGAAAAACTTGGACAATTGCGGCCTGCTTTTGTAAAAGACGGAACTGTTACTGCCGGAAACAGCAGCGGTATTAATGACGGTTCTGCAGCTATGTTGCTGGCCAGCGAAGCAGCGGTTAAAAAATATAACCTGAACCCGATGGCTAAGATAGTAAGCATGGCAGTTGCAGGTGTTGATCCATCCATCATGGGGATAGGCCCGGTACCCGCTACCAACAAGGCTTTAGAAAGAGCCGGTTTACAGGTTGCCGATTTAGATTTGATCGAATTAAATGAAGCATTTGCTTCGCAATCCATTGCCTGTATTCATGATCTGGGGCTCGATCTGGAAAAAGTAAATGTAAATGGAGGAGCCATTGCACTTGGTCATCCATTAGGTTGCAGCGGTATCAGGATTTCCACCACATTATTATATGAAATGAAAAGACGTAAAGCCAAATACGGACTGGCAACGATGTGTGTGGGAGTAGGGCAGGGAGCTGCAATTATTTACGAAGGGTTGTAAATCAGTATAAACAATTCATGTCTGATTTTTATCAACTCAAATAATCAGCCAACTTTTCAAAAGCAATAATTTCCTGCTTACCTGATGCTAAATGTTTAACAGCACAGCTTTTTTCTTCCATCTCTTTACTGCCGATGATGATAACGTAAGGGATGTTTTTCTTCTCGGCATAAGTAAACTGTTTGTTTATTTTTACTGCTTCATGATACAATTCACAAGCAATGCCATTGCTGCGTAATTGCTGCATGATGCCGAAAGCAAATTGACTTTCCGTTTCTCCCATATTAAAAAACAGTGCCTTGGTACTGCTTTGCACATCTGCAGGAAATAGATTCATTTCCTCTAATACATCATAAATCCTGTCTACACCAAAACTAATACCTACACCGGGAATACCGGGTACACCAAACAAACCCGTAAGGTCATCATAGCGGCCACCACCACCAATGCTGCCCATCTTTACTTCTTTGGGTGCAGCCACTTCAAAAATAATTCCGGTATAATAATTTAAACCTCTTGCCAAAGTAAAATCAATACTGAGGTTTGTTTTTTTGGTTTGATTGAAAAGAAATTCAACTTCATCAATGCCCTGTTTGCCGCTTTCAATTTTTCCGAGCAATGATCTAATCTGGGAAAGTTTTTCTTTATTATTGCCACTGATGTTCAGATAAGTTTCAACAGTTTTTATCTGCTCATCAGTTAAGCCACGTTGCTGCAATTCTTCTCTTACTTTATCAAGGCCAATCTTATCTAATTTATCAATGGCGATAGTAATGTCAATCATTTTATCCGAGCCTCCACATAGTTCTGCTAGCGCCACTAAAATTTTACGGCTGTTGATTTTTAATTCATAACTTTTTAAACCTAACCGAGTGAAAACCTCATGATAGATATTTGCCAGTTCAACTTCATTCAATAAAGAAAGGCTGCCAACAACATCGGCATCGCATTGTGTAAACTCACGGTAGCGGCCTCTTTGAGGCCGGTCGGCACGCCACACGGGTTGTATCTGGTAACGACGTAAAGGAAAGCTAAGTTTGGTGTGATTCATCGCTACGTACCTGGCAAAAGGAATGGTGAGATCATACTTTAATGCACGTTCAGTAATATCGCTGCTACTTTTACCTTCCAGTAATTTTTCAAAACCTGCTTTCGACTTTTCTATATTCTTTTCGTTGTTGATGCCGTTGTTAAGAATTTTAAAGATCAGTTTATCACCTTCTTCTCCATATTTGCCCATTAGTGTATCCAGATTTTCCATCGCCGGTGTTTCCAACGGTTCAAAACTGTAAATTTCAAAAACTTTACGAATGGTATTGAAAATATAATTCCGTTTGCGAACTGTTTCTGCCGAAAAATCTCTGGTGCCTTGCGGTATTGATGGTTTGTTACTCATGAACTCGTCTTAACTTATTTTGTATATTTTTTTATAATACTGTCGCAGTTGTTATTTATGATCTCAAAAACTTCGTGATAGCCTTTCTCTGGTCCACTCCAGGGATCAGGAACATCTCTTTTCTCTCCCGGAAATGATTCTTCTAAAAATAATCTAACTTTTGCTGAATCAAAATTATTTCTGCCAATCCTTTTCATATCATCCAGTAC
>JBATAS010000360.1:0-3334 GCA_049661965.1 Ferruginibacter sp.
AACTTAACCAACTAATTTTCACAAAGGAAAACTAATCACTGAAACCACAGGTAATACAGTAAAGATCCCATTCCGGAAACACCGCTTTTTTCGACTATTAACAGGACAGCTAAAACCCTTACTATGCAGCTTTCTTCTTTTATTTATAAAAGAACCTTTATTCTTTATTTTTTCTTGATACTGAACATGGTGTTGTATAGCCAGTCCCCTGTTACCAAGGGTGCTGTTGTAACTGCAACCAAACCGGCCGATGCAGTAACCGGTGATGTTTATGCTATCATAACCGGTGTTTCAAACTATCCGGGCATCAGCCCACTCAAATTTGCAGACAAGGATGCCTTACTCTTTCGTGACTTTTTAAAAACACCTAATGGCGGAAATACAAAACCCGAAAACATACTGGAACTGATAAATGAGAATGCAAAGGCTGCTGATTTTAATGTAAAAGCATACAGCTGGCTGCAAAGAAAAAATTTAAAAAAAGGCGACCGGCTTTATATTTATTTCAGTGGTCATGGCGATGCGATGAACCAGGACCTTTACTTTTTTCTTCCGTATGATTGTGCTCCAAGCAAAGATGACCATAATTATCTGGGCACCGGAAATATAAATATGCATACGGTAAAAACCCTGTTCATCAAACCACAGGTAAATAAAGGAGTTGATGTGATACTGATTGTGGATGCCTGCCGTACTAACGAATTACCGGGTGGCAAAGAAGGACAGGAAAGCTTCAGTAATAATTTTATAGCTGAAGAGAAAATGGGAGATGTTATGCTGTTGTCAACCGGTGCCGGACAGGTTTCTGTTGAGAGCCCTTCTATTGGCAATGGACATGGGCTTTTTACTTATTACCTTATTGATGGCCTTGCCGGCGCTGCTGATAAAGATTCACTCATTGGCGATAGCGATGGAAAGGTATCGCTTGCTGAGATTGGTTCGTATGTTAAAAACCAGGTTCGCAGAATAGCCAGAACCGAATACAATACAGTTCAAATACCTTATTACTGCTGTGCCGAAAAAGACCTGGCCACAATTGCCGTTGTTGATAACACTACTTTTATGGCCTGGGAGAATTCAAAAAAAATAATGGCGCTTAGTTCAGATCAAAATCTGTTTACGGCAACCCGAATGAGGCAGGGAGAAAAAGGAATTGGCAGTGGTGCCGAAAGAGACACTTCGCAGATACGTGTTTACAACCGTTTCGTTAATTCGCTTAAAAGTGAAAAATTGATTGGCGAATCATCTGCCGAAATGTATTATAATGAGCTGGAAAAATACTGGCCGGGTAATGATATTACCGAAGATGCAAAATATTCGCTGGCTGCAAAATATCTTAATTTCTGCCAGCAAAAAATAAACCTCTTTATCAGCGGCAAAGGGATGATACATATTTTGCAGATGGAAAAAGAAATAAAAAATGAGCAGAAAGAAACTGACAATACAGCTATATCCGACTTAAGCGAACAGTTAAAAAAACTTAAGACATTAGTAACAACAGGTTTTGACGTTGCCGCAATCATGATGGAAAAAGCGACCGTATTATTGAAAACCGAGCCTGTGTTGCTTGAACCCATTATTCCTAAGCTTGACTTCTTAAAAACCATGGCTGCATACAGCAGTAAAAAATCTGATCTTGAACTGGTACGCAGGCTTTGCCGCCAGGCTATTGCCAGCGACCCTCAATCGCCTTCGGCCTATTTGCTGATGGGATGGATATACCAGGACATGCAGGATGATTCATGCGAATTTTATTTCAGAAAAGCTGCTGCCATGGCGCCCAAATGGGCCTACCCCATGAATGGGCTTGGAAATTTTTATGCTGTAAAAAACAATAAGGCAGAAGCTGTCGGGTATTTTTTCAGAGCCATACAAATGGATAGCCTGTACAGCAGTGCCTACCGGAATATAGGTATGACTTACTACAATCAGAAAGTATTTGATTCGGCAAAATATTATTTTAAAAGAGCTATTGACCTTGATCCCTGCGATACTTATGCCAACGAAAATTATGGCAGTGCAAATTCCGACTATATCTCTCATGAATTTGGGAGCACCTATACCGACAGTATTTATTTTAAAATATCCAAAAGGTTTTATTTAAAATCGCTGGACTGTGATAAAAGTTTTGCAGAAGGCTATCAAAAACTGGCAGCACTTTATTCCCGTACAAAAAATGAAGACAGCGCCCTGGCTGTTTTACAAATGGGTGTTGATGTAAACCCAACCAATTCTGAAGCTCACAGGAACCTGGGTACTTACTACCTTAAGACAAAAGGCGACACAGCACAGGCTATGGCCAATTACACAAAAGCCATTGCGCTTGATCCCTATACCGGCGATAATTATTTTTCGCTGGCCAGGTTATATCGTTTGCAAAAGAAAAGAGATAAAGCCATTGCTGTTTATACAGATGCACTGAACCATATCGGGATAAACAAAGACCTGTATAACGAAATAGGCAATACTTTTTTTGAGCCCCCATCTCAATTTGAAACAGCCACTCTTTATTATAAAAAAGCACTGGCTATTGACTCTACACTGGATTATGTATATTATAACCTGGGTAAACTTTACGCCGCAAAAGATAATATGAAAGACAGTACTGTTTACTATTACAGTAAAGCGGTTTTATACGACCCCATCCGTTTTCAAAAAATAAATCACATCATTGCCGATTATCATTACAGCAATAAAAACTATTCGCTGGCTAAAACATACTACTTGCAATCGCTGGCTGTTATTAATATCAACAGGGATTCGGATATCACCCGTGCTGTAAATATATGTCTTGATGAAAAGAATTTTACAGAAGCCGAAAACATAGTCACACAGTTTTTAAAACCCGATTTCGACAATCAGCTTTACACTAAATTAATGGATAGCATAAAAGCTGTGTCCGGGAAATAATCAACACAAAAGATAACTCTCTGTATAAGACTACAGCATTCAATCCTTAATATTTCTTTCATACAAAAAAAATACTGATACCTGTTCTTTTTATTTTATCACATCTGTGGAAAATTTTAACTTCTTAAATTGCTTTGCTTTTCCGAAATTCATCGAAAATAACTTAGTGATTTGAAAGAGAACAAAGAAATAACAGCATTACTCCATTTAATAGATGATCCCGATGAAGATGTTTACAATACTGTAAGCGATAAGATCATTTCTTTTGGAAAAGATATCATACCCAACCTGGAAAGTCTTTGGGAGAACACCAGCAATGAAGATATACAGGAACGTATTGAGTTGCTGATACACCGCCTTCATTTCAGGGACCTTACCGATGATTTTACAGAATGGGCAGCTAAAGACTCAGATCTGCTGGAAG
>JBATAS010000361.1:0-1975 GCA_049661965.1 Ferruginibacter sp.
TTTATAAAGACAATATTGAGATTTCAAATCCCGGATTTATCATCTCGGTGCTCAATGATTCCACATTTCGAGTCAAAGGTGTTCCAATACTCGGAAATGCTCCAGGACAGTATAAACTAAGTTGGAATAAAAGTTTCTATCAAAAGTATATTAGCGGGAAACCAGGCGAAGGAAATACAGATCTTTCATGGCAAATTGTAAATTCAAATGGGGCTCCAGTGGCAAATGCAGGCCCGGATATTATTTTGAAAGATTTAGGTTTGGTAGGACTGAACGGAAGCGGATCATATGACCCTGATAGCGATCCTTTATCCTACAAATGGATTTCGCTTGACCAGGTTACATTATCTGATTCTACTGCGGTATCACCCAATTTTGTAGCAACAGAAAAACATGTTGGCAAGGTTTTAACCTTTTTACTTCTCGTGAGTGATGGTGCTAAGACATCATCAGACCTGGTTAGAGTATTTATTGAACTGGGTGACATACTACTTAATACCAAAATATTTCTTCAAGGGCCTTATAGTGACTCCGATGGTCTGATGTCTGATCAATTGAGGGTGCAAAATTTAATTCCACTTGCTCATCCCTATACGGACATCAGCAGATACAAGTTTGGAAATAAGAGTAAAAATGTGATTCCAGCTATCTTTCAGGTGCAAGGCAATGATGCGATTGTGGACTGGGTATATATTGAGATAAAAGATGTTGATAAAGATAGTATCCTGAATGGAGGTGCTTTTTTGCTGCAGCGAGACGGAGATATAGTTGATAGTAATGGTGTATCGAGTGCTGTGTTTTTAAACATTCCGAAAGGAAAATATTCCATATCGGTATTTCACAGAAATCATATTCCGATCAGGACATCAAGTTTTATAAATATTAGTCAGAATAAAATTGAAAATGTAGATCTGACGCAGGATCCATTAAAAATTCTTGGGGATATAAATGCGGTTAATTCCATTTCCGGTATTTATGTAATGATGTCTGGAGATGCTGACCGCAATGGTCAGGTGCAGCAAATCGATGTTCATCAATGTTTTGGTAAATTAAATGAGATGGGTTATCTGACGGAAGATCTGGATATGAACGGCACTGTTGAGCGGATAGATATTGACATCAAACTATTACCTAATCTTGGAAGAGGAAAACAGTTTTAGGTATGAATAAATTGCTCCATTTAGTATTCTTCATATTTTTATTTGCTGTGGCAGAGGCACAGGATGTTAATTATACACTGGTAAATACCAGAAATATAAATGAAGGAGGTATTGATTATCACCTGGCAGATGTGATTGTCAAAAGTGATGACGGATTCAAACTTGGATCAGGGCAATTATATTTTAATTATGATACAGCAGCGTTTGGAGCAAACATAAAAGCGCATAATAATATTCAAATTTTAGCCCCACAATTAAGTAGTATACTTGGTGAAAAAATTTCCTATGCATCTCAAGATGTCAATTTTTTTAGTGAAGTAGTAATTAATGATAATACACGTTCACGGTTTTCGATAAGCTGGCAGCAGTCGCTTAGCGGTGCTTGTTATTCGGGGTTTAATGTTAATTCAAACTTTAGCATTTTACTTACCATAAAAATAAAGATTAAGACAGGTTCCTTAAACCTCCCAACAGGTCTTTGTTTTGAAAATGTGGATCTGTATTCTGATCAGACTTATACAGTATGTGGGCCCAATACTTGCGGACCTGATGATTGTTTGAATTTTCCGGGGGTGCAAATTACTAATGATGAGTATAATTGTTCAGCAGCAACTATCAGGTATGTGAAACCTATTGCAACCGGCACGGGTACCGGATTATCCTGGGATAATGCATCTAGTGATCTGCAGGCGATGATAAATGCTTCGTCTGCCAACGGCGAAGTATGGGTAGCGGCCGGCACTTACAAGGCATCTGCATATCCTCCAGGCTGTCTGAGTTGTGCATCAAACAGGGATTATGCTTTTTTACTTAAG
>JBATAS010000362.1:0-2193 GCA_049661965.1 Ferruginibacter sp.
AATATGCAGCATTATAGTAAAAAACCCGTGCGGTACGGTTTAAACATTTTCCCATTTCTTGTATTATTTTCTACAGTCTTTCTTTTGTTTTCATTTGCTCAGGCGCAACCTTTTACGGGTTATTGGAAAGGAAAAATTGACCGTAAGAATGTGGAAGTTAAAATTATAAAAAACGGAGACAGCCTTACCGGTACCAGTTACTATTACGAATCGGCTTCCAGTTACAGAAGATACAGCATAAAGGGTTATTTCGATGAGAGGGATAACAGTGTGGTTTGGTGGGATGATCAACTGATTGAAGAGAAAAAAGGAAAAAGGTTATTACCTGCAGCGGGAGCCATACCCTATCTTTCAACAGCTGATTTTAATTGCCCCGGCGGCACTACAATGTATTTAAACGGTAACGCTGCTTTAAAAGAAAAAAAAGATAAGCTCAGAGGGCCGGTTGATCTGCAAAAATATGGCTCACCTGTTTTTCATGATGAATGGGATTTTGTAATTGATACATACACTGTTGGTGGCAACGACCCCGAACTGATTGACAGTATTGGTAAACTGGCTTTTTATAAACCCATACCCGAGCCCAAAGAACTGATTATTGAAGAGCCGCTAAAGCCAGCTGCTGATATTGTTATTATACAATCCAAAAAAAATGTTACACTTCCTCCGGTGAAAAAGGAAACGGAATTAAAACCAACAGCAGAAGTTATTACAGAGCCGGTTGCAAAAACCCCTGCCTTAAGTATAAAAGAAAAATTTGTTACCCGCAGCAAAGTGATCTTGCAGGAGATACCGTTAAGCGGCGACTCTATTGAATTACGGTTTTATGATAATGCCGAAATTGATGGTGATTCCATTTCAATTTTTCTGAATGATCAGCTTCTGTATGAACATATCCGCCTCACTGAAAAAGCTTACATCATTAAGCTGGCTGTTACAGATCTGCAGCAATCAAATGAGCTGGTAATGGTAGCCGAAAACCTTGGCTCTATTCCTCCCAATACTTCTCTCATGGTTGCTATGGTAGATGGAAAACGTTATGAAGCAAGACTTGAAAGTACTGAACAAAGCAGCGCCGGTATCCGGTTTATACGTAAGAACCCGTTATAAAAATTCTTTGCCTGCAAAAAAACATTCATTTTGCCAGTTATTAATCAACAGCAAAAAAAAATCAAGAAACACTTTCTACAATCCCCTATCTTAGTAAGATAAAAAACAAAACGTTATGATAAATATCTTAAATGTAGGTATGAACCCACATACTGTTGATTTAACACATCCCAGCTTTCCTCCAGGCTTAACACCAGAAATTGTAGAGAAAGGAATTGAAGCAGGTAAACAGAAATTAAAAGAAATTGGTTACGACCTGCATATCTGTTTTATTGATACCGGCAGTTTAGATATAACGCCCTTTATAAAACAACTTACAGAAACAACATTTGAAGGCGTGGTGATTGGTGCCGGTGTAAGGCTTCCCCCTCCTAATTTTATACTGTTTGAAAAATTAGTGAATGCAGTGCATGAGCATGCACCTAATGCCAAAATTATTTTCAATACAAACCCAAATGATACGGCTGAGGCAATTAAACGCTGGTTATAGAGACATTTATATCTAACCACAGGCTCATTAAGTATATTTTATAAAAGACCGGTTTTTTTTAATGCCGCCACCCGGCTGTTAACCTGTAGTTTTTCATAAATATGGCGGATATGTGTACGTACAGTTTCAAAACCGATGAACAGTTTTTCTGCAATTTCTTTATAATGAAAACCACGGGATAACAGTTCAAGAATTTCTTTTTCCCTGCGGCTGAGCGTTTGAAAATATTCGTTTGCATTTTCTTTTACCTGGAATGCTTCTATTACTTTCCTGGCTATCTGGCTGCTGATAGGCGAACCTCCTTCATGCAGTTCATGTATGGCTTCAATGATCTTCTCCGGTGCTGTATTTTTTAAAATATAGCTGCTGGCACCAGCCTTTAATGAATCAAAAATAGTATCCACATTATCATATACTGTAAGTACCATCATTTGCATGCGTGGATGAATGATCTTTAATTTCTGCATACAATCAATACCGCTCATTCCTGGCAACTGTATATCAAATAACGCTATTCCCACAGGATTTTTGCTCAGTTGTGCCAGGGCCGCTTCAGCATCAGGAAAAACTTCCAGCCGTTCCACATCTATATG
>JBATAS010000363.1:0-1968 GCA_049661965.1 Ferruginibacter sp.
GTTTAGTAATGTAAATACTGCGGCCATGCGTTCCTATTACCAGTTCATTTTCTCTTTGCTGAACAACAATATCATGTACCGGTACACGGGGCAGGTTATTATCCAGTGTCATAAATGTTTTACCCATATCAAAAGAAGCATACAACCCATTATCGGTACCCACATAAATTATATTTTCTTTTTTTGGATCTTCCGTAACTACGTTAATTGGTTCAGCAGGCAAATCATTTCCAATTTGAGTCCAACTGTTTCCATAATCTTCACTAACAAAAATATAAGCGCCAAAATTATCATTACGGTATCCGTTCAATGTAACATAAACCCTGCTTTCTTTAAAAGCCGAAGGCGTTACACGACTAACATACATACCCAGCATAGCTTTTGGAAGATTGCTGCTGATTTTAGTCCAGTTGTTCCCGGCATCTTTACTTACCTGTATATTTCCATCATCAGTACCAATATAAATCAATCCAAATTTCATTGACGACTCTACCAGTGTGGTACTTGTTCCAAAAGGCACATCACCTTCTTTACCTCCATTGCTTAAATCGGTGCTAAGCACTTCCAGGTCTTCCCCTTTTTGCATACTGCGATGAAACCTGTTATTGGCATAATAAAAAATATCCTGGTTGTGTTTGCTTAACCAGATAGGTGTTTGCCAGTTAAAGCGGTATTTTTCTTCACCAAGATCGGGCCTTGGATAAATAAATAAACGGCGGCCACCATCGGTGCTGCGACGGCCATAAAAACCAAACTGCGATCCACTGTAAGTTGTCTTATTATCTCTGGTATCCACCTGCACCTGCATACCATCTCCTCCACCAATACGTTTCCAGGGATATACGCCTTCGTAATCCCACTGGTCTTCATCCTTTGTGTTGCTGGGGCCATACCAGGTTCCGTTATCCTGTAAGCCACCATAAATATTATAGGGCTTTGCATCATCAACTGTTATCTTATAAAACTGCCCTACTGATGGCGTATTGCCTTTAAACCAATGTTTACCATTATCATAAGTAACATTAAAACCA
Organism: Ferruginibacter sp.; assembly: GCA_049661965.1. GTDB lineage: Bacteria > Bacteroidota > Bacteroidia > Chitinophagales > Chitinophagaceae > Ferruginibacter. The sequence continues at coordinate 1,032 of JBATAS010000363.1, forward strand.
CCATCGTTTCCGGCTATCCAATGGCTGTCTTTGTTGGGGTTTATCCAGCAACGGTGCCAGTCGCCATGCGTAGCATCGTTATCTGTAGATTTAAAAGTTTTACCGCCATCTTCACTAAGCATAAGACTTATACCGCTGATGAGCATTTTATTTTCATTGGTACTGCTTAATGTTATTTTGCCAAAATAATAACCGTAGGTATTATACAGGTTAAGTCCTTTGGTATTCACTTTGCGCCAGTTGGCACCAGCATCATCACTGCGGTAAACTTCGCAACCAATAATAGGTGTTTCAAATAATGCAGTGTTGGCATCAAACAGGTAATTATAAATTTCTGTTGATTTTATCTTATCTGTTTTAACCAATTCCTTTACCGCTGCTGCTGTATATTTTTCCTTAAAATTATTTTTAATTAAAAATGTATCCAGTTTATTATTGTCAAGATTTAAGAAAGCTTCTTTACTAAGGTCTTTAAAACTTTTAAGCACATAATTGGTATCAATTTTTTTCTGTGCAGTATCGGGCCTGCGGCCCTGGTTATCTAAAGTGGCATAAATGATATTTGGATTAGCAGTAAAAACTGCCACTCCAATACGGCCCAGCCCATCACCAACCGGAAATCCGCTGCCGGCAGCAGTCATATGCTTCCAGGTATTTCCGCCATCGGTACTTTTGTAAATGCCTGAGCTTTTTCCACCTTCCTCAAAATTCCAGGCACAGCGGGTACGGTACCACATCGCTGCATATAGTTCATCCGGATTTTTAGGATTGATATCCATATCCACAGCGCCGGTATTATCATCAACAAACAAAGTTTGTTTCCAGGTTTTACCACCATCAGTAGTTTTATAAATACCTCTTTCTTTATTGGCCGAATATAAATGACCAAGTACAGCAACCCAGGCAATATTTTCATTGGCAGGATGCAGATTTATTT
>JBATAS010000364.1:0-4353 GCA_049661965.1 Ferruginibacter sp.
GCAGGAAGCTGCATATATCAGTAATAACCCGGGTGAGTTTGCAAATTTTAATATTCCCTGGAGTATCAGTTTTTCCTATGCGTTTAATTATAGCCGGATACCCAATGGTTTTGGTACAGGGTATAAAGGCTCTATAACACAAAATGTAACCTGGTCAGGATCATTAAATCTTACCCCTAAATGGCAAATGGGAATTAACGGCTCATATAATATTACACAAAAGGACCTGGGAATGATCAGTATGTACCTCACCAGGGAAATGCACTGCTGGCAAATGGCTATAAATATTACGCCGGTGGGTAAATACCGTTCATTTAATATAAGCATTAGTCCTAAATCGGGTTTATTACGTGATTTAAAAATAAACAGGACAAGGTATTTTTATGATTTATAAGTGGCAGGAGTAATAATAACCTTGCTAGCTTTTGCAATATTCTTCAACCATGTCAGCAAACACTTTTTCCTTTAATTCTTTAACTGTAATATTTTCCGGCGACGCTGCAGGTAAAAAATGCATGCGTAGCTTTGTGGGAAATAAATAAAATTTTTTATTAATCGGCATTGCTTTTTTTGTACCGGAAATAACGCAAGGAATAATTTCTTTTTTTGCAGCTACAGCGAGTTTAAAAGCTCCGTCGTAAAATGGTTTTATCGGCTCCTTACTGCGATTGCGGGTACCTTCGGGATAAATACACATGTGCATACCTGATGCTAAAACCTTCTTCATCATGTCGAAACTTTTGATGCGGCTTTTTTCATTTGTACGGTCAACCAATACCGAACCTCTTGAATAAAACATACCAAACAAAGGTATTTTTGCAAATGATGCTTTGGCTATGGTTTTATTAGCCCCCGGAACATATGGTGCCGATAAAGGCACATCTAAAAACGCATTGTGATTGAATACAACTATATAGGCATTCCCTTCTTTAAAGTTTTCTTTACCCTTTACACTTACCGGACAGCCCACTAAAAACAACCATACATCCATCCATAATTTTGATACGGCAATAAAATATTTTTGTCCGGCAGGTTCTTTCATTACATGCGCCAGCATAGAAGGAAGAAAAATGATTAAAAAAGTAATTAAAAAACTGATAAGCCCCCACAGTGCCCATATTCTTCCAAAAATGTTTTTAAAAAAAAGTATCATATTTTTTAAGGAGATAAAAGTTTCCAGTCAATAGGCGATATGCCTTGCTTTGTTAAATGTTCATTTGTTTTTGAAAAATGTTTACAGCCAAAAAATCCGGCATGTGCCGAAAACGGTGATGGATGAGCAGCTTTTAAAACAACATGCCTGGTTTCATCAATCAATATTTGTTTAGCCTGTGCAAATTTACCCCAAAGCAAAAAAACAATACCGTTTTTTTCGTCAGATATTTTCTGAATCACAGCATCAGTGAAATCGGCCCAGCCAAATTTAGCATGGCTGAAGGGTTCATTGGCCCTTACGGTAAGTGCAGCATTTAATAAAAGTACTCCTTGTTCGGCCCAGCGGGTAAGGTTACCATATTCCTGCGGCATAGCAATGCCAATATCGGTTTCAATTTCTTTATAAATATTTATCAGCGATGGGGGAGGTTTAATTCCGTTTTGTACCGAAAAACTTAAACCATGTGCCTGGCCCGCTCCATGGTATGGGTCCTGACCAAGTATAACGACTTTTAGTTTTGAAAAAGGGGTTTGATTAAACGCATTAAAAATAAGCGGCCCGGGCGGGTATATTATTTTTCCGGCTGCTTTTTCAGTTTTTAAAAATGTAACTATCTGTTGAAAGTAGGGTTTGGTAAATTCATTTTTTAAAACTTCTTTCCACGAGGCTTCTATTTTTACATCCATACTTCAAAGTTTTTATAAAAATAAAAAAAAGCCTGCAAAGCAGACTTTTCATTTGTGATCCGGATTGGATTCGAACCAATGACCCTCAGCTTAGAAGGCTGATGCTCTATCCAGCTGAGCTACCGGACCATCTTCTGGTATTACAAAATCGGCTGCAAATATAGGCAAATAAAAAATGTTGATTATTGTTTTAAAAATAAAATTTACTTTTGCTGTCTACAACTTAAGTCTATGAAGTATTTAATCTGCTAAGGAAAACATTTCTGCTCCTTAGCCTGCATTTAAAGTACTGTGCATTTCTGCACAACTATTATCTATTTAATATAAACTAATTGATTTTATACTATCATGACTAATTCAAATAAATCTTATAAAAAAGATTCATACCTGACATTATTTATACAGGCTGTAAAAGGCGATACCAAGGATTTTACAACCGGCAGCATTGATAAAGCTATTTTTTTATTAGCCATTCCCATGATACTGGAAATGGTACTGGAATCGTTTTTTGCTGTTGTAGATATTTATTTTGTGAACAAAGTTGGTATTGAAGCTTCCTCAACAGTTATTTTAACCGAAGCTTCCTTAACCATTTTATATTCAGTAGCCTGGGGGCTTTCTATAGGTGTTACGGCACTGGTGGCCCGGCGTGCAGGCGAAAAAAACTTTAAAGCTGCTTCTGATATTGCTGTTCAGTCAATATTGATCGGTACATTTCTATCTCTGATAATCAGTATTATTGGGCTTATTTTTCCAAAGGAGATTTTATTGTTAATGGGCGCTACGGTTAAAGTAGCAGAAGAAAATTATCTTTTTACACAAATCATGCTTACCGGTAATATTGTAATTGTATTATTATTTATTAATAATGCGGTTTTCAGAGGAGCCGGAAATGCTTCACTTGCCATGAAGGCATTGTTACTGGCAAACGGTATTAATATTGTATTAGACCCTTTACTTATACTGGGTATCGGGCCATTTCCTAAAATGGGAGTGGCAGGCGCTGCGGTAGCAACAACAATCGGCAGGTCGTGTGCTGTATTATTTCAATTTTACTATTTGTTTAATGGTAAAGCATTGGTAAAACTGGCTCGCAAACAGTTTGTTGTTAAGTTAGGATTAATGAAAAGTATATTAAATACTTCGGCCGGTGGTATGTTTCAGTTTATCATAGGCAGTTGTAGCTGGATATTTTTAGCTATGATTATTGCAGAATCGGGTACAGCCGCAGTATCGGGTTATGGTACAGCCATACGTATTTGCATATTTACTATTTTGCCTGCCTGGGGCCTTGCAAATGCAGCCGCAACACTTGTTGGGCAAAATCTGGGAGCAAACCAAGCTGAAAGAGCTGAAAAATCGGTATGGCGTACCGCCTTTCTCACCTTTTGTTTTTTTGCAGTAGTATCTGTCATTTTTCTTGTATTCGGCAAAAATCTGATGTTGTTTTTTATACAGGATCCGGAGGCTGTAAAAGCAGGTACACTTTGTTTACAGGTATTAGCTATTGGTTATGTTTTTTTTGCATATGGCATGATAATAAGCCAGGCATTTAATGGGGCCGGTGATACCAAAACCCCTACTTATATTAACTTATTCGTGTTTTGGTTGCTGCAAATACCGTTAGCCTATGCATTGGCAAAATACCTGAAAATGGGCCCTGTTGGCGTTTATATAGCTATCGGTGTATCAGAAACGGCATTAGCCATAGTTAGTATTATTGTTTTCAGGAAGGGGAAATGGAAACTGGTAAAGGTTTGATTTTAACTATTTTTACACAAATAATAAAATTAGATACAAATTTTGCCTTTCCATTAATTTAACATTATATTTGCACATAACTCAGACAAAAAATTTTAATAAAATTTAAAGTTTATGAAACAAAAACTAACGTTAATTCTGGCATTATCTCTTTTTGCCACAAGCGCTTTTTCTCAGAAAAACAAGATGAGAAACGACGATAAAAAGGGACCATTATTTGGTTTATCATTTATTATGACTGACTTTAATGCACCTAACGGTATTAAAGATCCGTCTACCGGAAAAGTTTACAGCAGAATTAAAGATATGGATAAGGGCTTCTCTTTATCATATTGGAGAGGGCTTACAAACAAAATTGATTTCTCTATAAGGGCGAATGGTATATTCCGCGATTACAGAGCTATTCGTACCGGCTTAACTCAAAAGACTGAAATAGGATTGGAGCTTGAGCCATCTATACACCTTCGTCCGTTTACTGATGCAGCTATGTTTAATCCATTCTTAACTGTAGGTGTTGGCGGAGGTTACTATACCGATAAGATTGGTGCTTTTTTACCCGCAGGTTTAGGCTTGCAGGTTAACTTCAACAGCACAACTTACCTGTTTTTACAAGCTAACTACAGATGGGGTTTAACTAAAGACATTTTAGATGAACACCTTTTCTACTCTTTTGGCTTTGCACAAAACATAGGTAAAGAAAAAGTAAAAGTTGCACCACCACCACCACCACCACCACCACCACCAGCTGAC
>JBATAS010000365.1:0-6441 GCA_049661965.1 Ferruginibacter sp.
GCATCAATACTGTACTTATTATTATTGATAAAAGCCACCCGCTCGGCTACAGGCTGCCAGTTGGCATCAAAAAGGGTGAGCTGCATGGTTCCGGCAGGAAGATCAGCAATAGGAACAACCCCTGTAACGGCTTCGGTAGCCGACGCAACAAAGTTTGTTTTGTAAAATACTTTTTGGTACATATACATTAACAGGTGCAACGAATCGCTGCCTGTTTTATTAATCACATTATAAAACAGTTTATTTTTCTGTACGGTAAGTTTTAAGGAAACTCCTTTTTCTTTTGCTGCCGGTAGCCAGGTCTGTTGCCTGTTTCCGTTATTATCTATCCATTCGGCATAATATTTATCGCCGGGCTTAAAATCAAGGTCAAATTTACCCATACCATTGTGCAAGACTGTGAGCGGAAATACCAGCTCGCCTGTTTCTTGTTTTTTAATTACAGCATCAACAAAAAAAGGAAAGCCATTATTATAATTAGCCTTAAATGCAATGGTATTTACCACGCCTTCAATAACATCTCCGCCTTCGGGGAAAAAGCGCAGGCTGGTTGTTTTTGCTTTTTCGGTTCCTGTATTGGTATTGATTATTTTTATCGTTTTGCTGTACAATAAACTGGTATCAAAATTCAGCATCCACGTGGTATATGCCCGGCAGATAAGTTGCGATGATTTAAGTGTATCGGGTATAATGAAGTGGCCATCGGAGGTTGAACCAAAGACAGGGCTTACCTGTTGCTGAATAAGCCTCCCCTGATCATCATATAATGCAGCATAAAAATTAGTGCTTTTTTCCGATGGGAGGTTTTCTTCAAACAGATAAGCTTTAAACCAGATGGTTTCACCGGGCAGGTAAGATTCCTTATCAAAATGAATATGTATTTTTTCCTGCGGAAAATTAGTTCCATACAGGTTTATAGTGTTTTCAACAGTTTGAGCATGCGCATTTTTTGCGAAACATACTATAAAAAAAATATTGTAAATCAGGAGTTTTTCTATTTTTTGCACAGGGTTAAAGTTTTGATAAGTGAAATTATACAAAAAAGCTAATTAAATATTACCAGATACTTTAATAACAAAAATTTATATAACTGGATTTTGTGCAAAAAAAATATCCCCTCCGGATTACCGGAGGGGATATTTTTTTTGCAGTTAGTTTTATCAATAATTTCTTAAAGTCATTTCCACCCTTCTGTTCTTAGCTCTTCCAGCTGCAGTCTTATTATCTTCAACCGGATTATCCTGGCCATAACCTGTAGCAGTAAGACGGCTGGCATCAATACCCTTGCTTTCTAAATAAGCTTTTACAGAAGCAGCCCTTTCTTCAGATAAAACCTGGTTCCTGTCTGCTTTACCGGTATTATCAGTATGGCCATCAATCTGTACTTTGTATGAAGGATTCTCATCTAAAATACTAACTACATCATTCAGTTTAGCATGAGATTTAGTTAATAATTTAGCACTGCCGGTAGAGAAGAATACATTTTGAGCAGCCCTGTTAATCCTTTTGATAATTTCTTCGCTGATTACAGGACAACCGAAGTTAGAGGCAGGCCCTTTTTCGTTAATACACTTATCTTCTTCATCATTTACACCATCGCCATCAGTATCCGGAATTGGACAACCCTGGTAACGTGCTACACCCGGAACAGTTACACACTTATCTTCTTCATCATTAATGCCATCTTTATCAGTATCCGGAATTGGACAACCCTGGTAACGTGCTAAGCCCGCTACATCCGGGCATTTATCATCAGCATCGGTAATACCGTCACCATCCCTGTCGGGGCAACCTTGCAAGCTGGCGATGCCTGCTACATCCGGGCATTTATCAAAATCATCCAATATGCCATCACCATCCCTGTCTTTAGGAGGTTCAACAACTGGTACAACTACTTCTTTCGGAGCTTCTTTCTTTTTAGTAATACCGGCAACTACACCAAAACTATGGTACAGATGGTAAGATGAATTTTCAGTAACAGGAACTCTGTACTGAGAATTAGCCATTAAAAAGATACCATCAAATAATTTTACCTGAAGGCCTGCACCTAATGGTAAAAAGGCACTGTAATAGCCGCCATATTTAGAAGCGCCAACACCAGCAGTTATAAACGGGCTGATACAATAATTATCAGGTAATAATTTTAAGTTGGCCGTTGCTGCCGCTTCAAGCAAAAGTTTTGATTCGTTACTGGCAGGTTTATCTCTAAAGGGATAGTTGAGGAAAGAACCCGTTATGGTTCCGGCAAAATCAATATTATTACTTAAACCCTGCATATAGCTGATAGCTATTCCAGAATTCATATTTTTTGTCTTGTGCCACTCTTTTGTTTCCAATACACTTGGTAATCCCGCCGATCGTAGGTTTGCAGCAGTTTTAAAATCATTTAACGCAAAATGAATTCCCAAAGAAGGTCTCTTTTTGTTATCATTTTGAGAGAATGCTGTTATCAGCAAGCAAAGACCTATGCAGGTTAATATACTTTTCTTCATAATAAATTTTAATTTTCTATATGGGAGCAAAAATAGCTGCTAAGTTTCATACTGTAAAATTTTTTTACCCCTTCAATAGGGCAATTGATAAAGATTGAGCCATATATATCAATTATTGGTTAGGAGGTATCATTTTTTTATCAACAGGCTCTACTTTTACCCTGGTAAGTCCCCTGTTTACAAAGCCCAGGCGTCCTGCCGCTGTTTTAGACAAATCTACGATCCTTTTCATCCTGGGGTGCAGTCTGTCATTTACTTTTACAATTACATACTTTCCGTTTTTTAAATTGGTCACCTTTATCCAGGTACCTAAGGGCAACACATTGCAAGCGCAGGTAAGTTTTTTTTGTCGGAAAATTTCGCCGTTGGCGGTGCGTCTGCCCTCAAACTTATTGGCATAATAACTGGCCTGGCCATAAAATACACGGGTTGTTTTTTTGGACTTTATTTTATTGGCCTTGGTTTTACTTTGAGCCTGTACACTAACCGGATATATACAAAAAACAGCAACTGACACAGCCAGTAAAAGAACCGTTACTATATTGTTTTTTGCGGATAGTGATTTCCTGTACATAATTAAAGATAATACAAATAAAAAATACAGGATTTACCGGCGCTTTGCGAAGTATTTTTCTGCTAACTCCTTATCATCTCCATAAATATCGTCGTAAAAAAATATTTTTCCTTTTTTAGCTCCGCAGGTAAAATACCTGATGTATAACGGAATATGATTTTTTACATCAACACGATGTCTTTCCTTTTTGTCAATCCAGTTCTTAATTGAATCTGAAGTATATTTTAAAGCAGTTTTATTAGTACTGAGTAAGCTGTCGTTATCGGCAATATAAGATGCCAGTTTTTGCCAGTCTTGCACCCGTACACAACCATGGCTTAACGCCCTTGATGAATTTTTAAACAGGTAGCGTTGGTTTGTGTCGTGCAAATAAACATAATAAGGGTTATTAAAATTAAATTTGATAACGCCCAGCGAATTATTATCGCCGCTGCCCTGAACTACTTTGTATGGAATGCCCCTGGAATATTTACTCCAGTTAATTGTAGTGGGGTCAATTACTTCTCCTTTGCTGTTCATTAACTTTAAACCAATCTTGGAAATATAATTAGGATTAGTTTTCAGCCGCGGGAGGTATTGTTTTACAATAATGCTGTTGGGCACTGTCCAGGTTGGATAGGTGATCATATCCGAAATTTCGGAAGTAAGCAATGGTGTCCTGGTTTCCGGTTTGCCAACAATCACTTTCGATTCAAATACTAATGTATCTGCGTCAATCATCCACAAATAATAACCGGGCAAATTAACCCAGATATATTTTTCAGGCATCTTTTCGGGCAGTTGCTTATACTTATCCAATGTTACAGCTATGCGGTTGAATTTTTCAACATCAGTATTGTTAAGCGAATTAACAACCTGTTTCCCGTATTTGCCATCGGGTTGTAACCCATGACGCAATTGATATTTTTTTATAGCCTTAAACAGTTGTGCTGAATCCGGCAGGCTCTTTCTTGAATCTATACAGCCGCTTTCGAGCAATCTTTTTTGTAACATGCTAATAAAGAAAAGCGAATCTTTTACATTACCTCTTTTAAAAGGATAATTTATACTGCTATATGGTTTACGGTCCATAGTATCAGTAAAGGCTTTAATACTTTTTTTCAGTTCCCAATATTCCTTATGTTTAGGTTGAAGTGAATTAAGGAGGTCTGTAAACTTTTGCTTATCGAATAATTCATTAAGGGTGGCAATAAAAAACTTATCTACCAATACAGAGTCTTTATTAAGCGATAAACTGTCGGGCTGTAACCTGCCCTGCTTGAGGTCTTTAAGCAAATGCATGAATGCATCAGTAAACAAAAGATCGGCTTTTGTCCAGTATGATGCATTCATCCGGGTTATTGAATCAGCATCCAGTGTATCTTTTAAAAATTTTAATTTTTGAAAATGATAGTCTTCCGGAAAAAGCCCTTCAGCTTCGGCCCCTGTTATAAACCGGTATAATGAATCAGCCAACGGAAGCCATTTTTCAGTTGAACTCCATACCGGGCGGTAATTAATTTTATTATAAAACTCCCTTACCACCTTCGGTAATTTTATCTGGGCACTGTCGTCAATATTGCCAGAATTATCCATCGCATACTTTAAGGCAATATTTATGTTTTCAGCAACCCGTGTATCCATGGTAACAGGATCAGTAACAATATCCTCATCTTTTATTTTTTCATTATTACTACAGGAAACAAAAAATAAGAATATAAAAAAGTAAGGATAATACCGGTATATGGTTTTGCAATTTTGCATAATTCGGGTTAAATATTTGTAACTTGAAATCGATTTTTTTCAAGCCGGATTTTTAGGGTATTTACTATGAACAAGATAACACATCGTTTTCAATTGACACTAATTTACGTAATTGTTTTTATGTTAATAGTACACGTGTCTGCTGCACAGGATACCGTTTTAAATAAATATGGATTATGGGTTATTGCCGATATGCAGCAATTGCAAAAAACAATTGAGCATGATGCCCGAAAAGAAATGATTGATTTAAAAAAGGCAATCCCCGGTTTACTGCTTGATCTGAGATATACGGGTACCAATAATTTTATGAACGAGAAATTATACCCCGATATTAGTACCACATATTTACGCAAAGCTGCTGCTGACAAATTAGCTGAAGCACAAAACGAATTGAACAAAACCGGCTATAGCCTGAAAATATTTGATGCTTACCGCCCATACGCTGTTACAGAAAGATTATGGGAGCCTGTACAGGATGACCGCTATGCAGCCGACCCCAAAAAAGGCAGCGGACATAACCGTGGTATTGCTGTTGACCTGACTATAATTAAATTAAAGAACCATGAAGAATTAGATATGGGTACCGGCTTTGATAATTTCAGCGATACAGCACATCATTCCTTTATTGATTTACCTGCGCAGATCTTACAAAACAGGCAACTACTTAAATCAATTATGGAGAAATATGGTTTCGTTGCATTAGACACAGAATGGTGGCATTACTATTTACCCAATACAAAGGATTTTGAATTATTGGATATTACCTTTAAAAAATTAGGATCATCAAAAAAAGATAAACATGTTAAAAGAAACCCTGGTTGAGCTTTTTGAAAGAGACCTTCAAAAACTCATTGTTGAAATTAATCTGTACAAAGATGAGTACGATGTATGGATAACAAAAGGAGAGATCAGTAACCCGGGAGGAAACCTTTGCCTGCACCTGGTTGGAAACCTTAATCATTTTATAGGAGCTACGCTTGGCAATACAGGCTATGTACGGCACCGGGATGATGAATTCAGTTTAAAAAATGTATTACGCCAGGACCTGGTTACTAATATTGAGAATTGTATGCTTATTGTAAAAGAAACATTGAACAATTTAACTGAAGACGATTTAAAGAAAGATTTTCCGCTTCAGAAGCATGGAGAAACTGTGAGTACAACAGGTATGTTATTACACCTTTTTGGCCATTTAAGTTATCACCTTGGGCAAATTAATTATCACCGCAGAATGATTGCTTAAGAAATCACCCTTGGTATCTTCTGCTCAAGCAGCATCAAATCTGCTAAAACCAAAGCCGTAACAGCTTCCAGTATTACCGGTACACGTAAAGTTATGCAAAGGTCGTGTCGGCCCTTTACAGAAAAACTTTCAACTGTATCAGTTTCTACATTCAATGTTTGCTGCTCTAAAGGTGTAGAAGAAGTTGGTTTGATGGCGATACGAAAAACAAGTTCATTACCGTTAGTGATGCCACCAACCATACCGCCTGCATGATTGGTAAATGTTTTACCCGTTTTATTTTCAATAGCATCATTATGTTCGCTGCCAAACATTTTTGCCGCAGCAAAGCCGGTTCCAAATTCAATTCCACGAACAGCAGGTATTGCAAATACTGTATGACTGATTAA
>JBATAS010000366.1:0-3776 GCA_049661965.1 Ferruginibacter sp.
GGCAAGTGCCGGTTTCAGTTTAAATTTTTTCTTTGGATAATTCATCATTCACCGTTCGCCATATTCCCAAGGGATTTTCATTCTTCAATTCAGCAGGCAGCAACTCATTACTCCAGTTTTGAAAAGCGATGGGCCTTGCAAAACGCCGGATGCCATCTGCGCCGACAGCTCCAAATCTTGAATCGGTTGAAGCAGGAAACGGTCCGCCATGATGCTGACTCAGACAAACCTCAACACCGGTAGGCACGCCATTCAAAATAAATCTTCCGCAGATATTTTTTACAGATTCAACCAGTTCATCATTAGCTTTCATGTCATTTTCTGTAGCCATTAGGGTTGATGTTAATTGTCCTTCCAGGTTTTTTGCAACAGCAATCATTTCGTTCATATCCTTACAACGGATGATGATGGAGTACGGGCCAAACACCTCCTGGTGCAAAACCGGGTTATTTAGAAAGGCCTGCCCAGTTGCTGTTGCAATAGTTGGCAGCGCTTCATTCTCTTTTACATCGTTTTCACTTTCAGCAACCAAATGAACATCATCCTGCAATAATGCATTGCCTTTATTTTTTTTATAAGCTGATACGATACCGGGATGTAACATTGGCGCCGGATCAATTTTCTGAATGGCTTTTCCCAGGTCATGAACAAAAGTTTTCAAAGCCTCGCTTTCAATGCCTATGATCAATCCGGGGTTGGTACAAAACTGGCCAACACCCAATGTGATGGAACCTGCATATTGTTGTGCAATTAGAGCTGCTTCAGTATTTAATTTTTCAGGCATTAAAAAAACCGGATTAACGCTGCCCATTTCTGAAAAAACAGGAATGGGTTCCTTACGTTGGTTTCCCCAATCAAATAACTGCCTTCCGCCCAAATAAGAACCGGTGAATCCAACAGCTTTTGTAAATGGATGCTGTACCAGCGCTTTACCTACTTCAAAACCTGCGCCGTGTACATGCGAAAAAATGCCTTTAGGCATTTTAGTTTTTTCAGCGGCAAGTAAAATCGCATTCGCAACTATCTCCGAAGTTTCGGCATGTGCCGGATGTGCTTTTACAATAACCGGGCAACCGGCTGCAAATGCACAGGCTGTATCGCCGCCAGCAGTTGAATAGGCAAATGGAAAATTACTTGCACCAAAAACTACAACCGGTCCGAGTGGTACCAGCATTTTTCTGATGTCGGGTTTGGGTGGCGTTTTATCAGTAATGGCCGTATCAATTCTTGCATCCAGCCAGTTTCCTTTTTCACAGGCATCGGCATAACTGTTCAATTGAAAAATGGTTCTTGCTCTTTCGCCTCTCATCCTGGCTTCGGGCAAATTGGATTCTCTCATGGCGGTATGTATCAGCTCATCGCCGCAGTTTTCCAGTTCAATGGCAATGGCTTTCATAAAAGCAGCACGTTGTTTCAGGGAAAATTTTCTATAAGCATGAAAAGCATTCCATGCATCCTGCATAACAATATTAATTTCTTCTGCACTGAAATCTTTATAACTCATAACTTATAATTTATAACGCTTAACTTAAATTCGGCTTTGTTGCAATTCCGTTATCAATAATCTTCAAAATATCTGTTCTTTCTTTTCCCTCTAATATTAATCTTGGCGCTCTTACAGTCTCTGATCCTATTCCCGCCTGCGTCTCGGCCAGTTTAATATACTGTACAAGTTTTGGATGAATATCCAGTTCGAGCAACGGCATAAACCAACGATAAATTTTTGTGGCTTCTTCTAGCTTACCAGCCTTTACCAAATTAAAAATTGTAACGGTCTCTTTTGGAAAAGCACAAACCAATCCGGCAACCCAGCCATCAGCACCCAAACAAAGTTCTTCCATGGCCAATGTATCAACGCCACAAAGAATTTTTATCCGGTCACCAAAACGGTTTTTCATTCGGGTAACATTAGTCACATCTCTGGTGCTTTCTTTTACTGCTTCAATATTTTTGCAGGCAATCAGTTCGGCAAACATATCCAGCGTTACTTCATTTTTATAATCAACCGGGTTGTTGTAGATCATGATGGGAAGTTCAGTTGCATCAGCTACCGTTTTAAACCACTGCACGGTTTCCCGGTGATCACTTTTATAACGCATCGGCGGAAGCATCATCAATCCCCTGGCTCCCCAGGCTTTTGCATATTCGGCTTGCTGTAATGCTTCTTTGGTACTGCCTTCGGCAATATTTATAACAACTGGTACTTTACCGGTGCATTTATCAACGGCAAATTTTACCAACTCCTCTTTTTCATTGGTGGTTAATACACTTGCTTCGCCAAGTGTGCCGCCCAGCACAATGCCATTAACGCCTGCATCAAGTTGGGCGTTCAGATTCTTTTCAAATAAAGGAAGATCTAATTTATCATCCGCAGTAAATTTTGTGGTTAATGCAGGAAAAACGCCGGTCCAGTTGATGCTCATAAAATAAGTTTTTGCTAAAGGTAATTGATTGCATTTTAACAATGTATTTTGAACAATATTAATCATCCGGGTTTATTTCTTTTGGACTTATTTTTCTTTTGCTAAACTTTCACATTTTACCAATCAGATTGAGCATAATTGTTGCGTATGTAGGTATAGATAACTGTGTACAACAATATTAAACGCTTCGTATTGCACAGTATGGCGGAGCATAACAATTAAAATGTAAACCATTATGGCACACAAATCAATCAGATGGGCTGCGGCAGTTTTTGCTGTAATAATATTTGCCGGTTGTGCCGGTACCGCCCATATAGAAAAAGACAAGAATGCTGATTTCAGTAAATATCAAACTTATGCCTGGGTAGATAAACCCGACCCAAAAGGAAAAAATAAAAACAGGAAACACGATCTTACTGAAGTCAATGTACGCAATGCGGTTAACGCCGAACTGCAGAAAAAAGGATGGCGTGAGGCAAAGGCAAATCCTGATGTGATCATTAACTACGAATTACTGGTAGAAAGAAATCAGAAGGAACAGCAGGATCCCGTATACAGCCAATCTTATACCCGCAGTTATTATAACAGGCGTACCGGCAGGTTGTATACTTTTTATTACCCGTCGCGGTTTATTGGCTATGACAGCTACTCCACAACCGTTAAGGAAGGTACTGTTACCATTACCATGATAGACAACAGGACTGATAAAGCTGTTTGGCAGGGGTGGACAACCAGTGAACTGAACGGCCGGAATATTACCAGCCGTGAAATTGACCGGAATGTAAAGACCATCTTTAAAAAATTTGATACAGGCGGATAGAAAAACCACAGTTTAGGTTTTATAATTGACAAGAGCCTTCCGGTAGCGGAGGGCTCTTGTTTATTTTAGCCGATGGTGTTTTTATTCTTCCCCTGTGTTCGCCTCTGAGGGAGAATATTTAATGACTTTGTTTAAGCTGAAAAATTATGTCTAACTGAACAGCTGCACCAAAAGGTAATTGTGCAACGCCGGTTGCGGTTCTTGCATGGCGGCCGTTTTCTCCAAAAATTTCAATTAACAGATCAGAAGCTCCGTCAACAACTGCGGGTTGCCGGGTGAATTGTTGCGACGAACGTATAAATCCTGTAAGCTTTACAACGCCTGTAATCAGGTCCAGGGCTTTTATATCCTGTTTTACGATGGCTAAAATGGTTAATACCAGATTCCGTGCTGCTTCTTTAGCCTGATCTTCCGAAACTGCTGTTCCTACTTCGCCAACCAGGTCGCTTACCCGGCCTGCTGCAAAAAGTAATTCCCCAATTGATTTACTGCCCAGGTAATTTCCAACGGGCGGTTTTGGCTTCGGTAAGTTA
>JBATAS010000367.1:0-12948 GCA_049661965.1 Ferruginibacter sp.
ATGTAATAAAGGCCGATGGAACCACACAGCAATTTTCAACACTAAAACTGGTTACCGGTGTTTTAAAAACACCACATCTTCTGGCCGATAATAAAGTTGTTATGTATGCCAAGGATGTAAAAGCTTATCACGATGGTAAATATTTTGCCGTGTCGGATAAAGCATTAACAACAGTTAAGACAAGTTATGTTGCTGTGAATGCTCTGCCTGGTTTTGCCCAGCGGATTGCTTCGGGTAAACTGAATGTTTATTGCAGGAAATTTTACAACGGCAATAACTCAGTAGATGAATATTTTTTACAGAATGGTAACGACGGTGCCATTGTAGCTTATTCTGCTGCTGCCATGAAAGAGATTTTGAAAGATAACAGCAAAGCTTTGGAGTATTATAACAGCAATGTAAAAGTATCACCAAAGTCGAAGAAGATACTGACAGCCGCAGGTTTGTATAATACCGGTGAATTGTTTTCTAAAAATTAAATCAGTTCTTCGTACTACATATTTATTCCTTAATCTGATCCACAGATCTGGTTAAGGAATTTTTTATGCATATACAGGAATAATTTTAATTCAGTGATGCATCAAAACCAGGTTCTTTAAAATTAACATCGCTGTAATCTTTTACTACATTATACAAAGTATCACGTTCAACCGGTTTACGGTTTACCTGTTTAATCAGATTAACCAGTTCTTCGGTACTCATAGCCGGAGTTTGTTCTTCGCTGCCGGCCATGCTGTAAATTTTTGTAGAGTCGTCAATGGTACCGTCAATATCATTTACGCCAAAAGATAAACTCAGTTGGGCATTCTGCCGGCCAAGCATGGGCCAGTAAGCTTTCAGGTGAGGGAAATTATCTAAATAAATACGGGCAATCGCATACAGTCGCATATCCTCTGTAGTAACCGATTCGGACACATGGCTCATGGCATTATCCATATTGCGGAATTTTAGAGGTATAAAAGTGTTGAAGCCACCTGTTTTATCTTGTAGCTCCCTTAGCCTACGCATATGATCAATCCTGTGTTCGTATTTTTCAATATGACCATACAGCATCGTTGCGTTGCTGTGTAATCCTAAATTATGTGCAGCTTCATGAATGGCTAGCCAGCCATCTCCATCAACTTTATCTTCGCAAATTTGCTTTCTGATATCGGGATGAAAAATTTCGGCTCCACCACCCGGTAAGCTATCCAACCCGGCTTCATGCAGTTGTTTCATTCCTTCGGCAACGGTAAGTTTTGCTTTGCGAAACATATAATCCAGCTCTACTGCCGTAAATGCTTTTACATGTAACTCTGGCCGATGTGCTTTTATCTTCTGCATCAACTCAATAAAATAAGCCATATTCATTTTTGGATGAACGCCGCCAACAATATGTACTTCGGTGATGGGCTTTCCGTCGTAGGTCTTTACAATATCCAGCATCTGGTCAATGCTCAGTTCCCAGCCATCTTCTTTATGTGCATACAAACGGGAGTAAGAACAAAATTCGCAACTGAACACACAAACATTGGTAGGCTCGATATGAAAGTTACGGTTGAAATAAGTTTTATCGCCATGCAGTTTTTCTCTTATAAAATTAGCCAGTGCACCAACAAAGGGCAGACTTCCTTTTTCAAAAAGCTGCAGGCATTCCTCATCAGTTATTCTTTCGCTGTTCTTTACTTTTCGGGCAATGGTTTTAAGGGTTTCATCTGCTGCGGTATCAATCAAAATATCTATAGAATCTGTCATCACTTAGGTTTGTGCAAATTTACGGGGTAAAATGCTCTTAAAAGTAAATTGCTGCAGATCTTTGAGGTACAAAAAACGTACATAGATTGAATGCTGTGTACAATAAATGTATATCTTCCATTTTTAAAACTGCTAACAGTATTTTATTTATGACCTTCAGATGTTTAATTGCTGTTCTTTCCCTGACTATTTCACTTACAGCAAACAGCCAGGCATATAAATTTGTTTACTATCTCGATGCAAATCTTAATTCAACAACAAAGAATAAGGCACTCATCATTGGTAAAGGTTACGAATCTGATGGCCGTTTTGTTATGGATTGCTTTACAAAAACAACAGAGAAGAAAGTATTGTCAGCAACTTTTGTTGATTCATCGTTGGGCACACTTGAAGGCTCGTACCGGTCGTACTACGATAATATGTTATTGGAATCAGAAGGAAATTATACAGAAAGTGAAATGGATGGAGTCTGGAAATACTGGAATGAAGATGGCCTTATGACAGACTCGGTAGTGTATAACAGGGGCGTACGTGTTGCTTATGCAAACCATCAATATTATTATAATAAGCCTGCTACTTTGGGGCAACTATTTTCGGCCGACAGGCTAAAAAGCACGATGTATGCTTATGTATATTCATTTACCGACAGTCTCAAAAATACATTTGCTGAGAAAAGCTTTATTATCACCAACGGTAAAACAAGAAAAAATTACGAAGCTGATTTTATTGGTCAGCGGGGCTTATTAAAACAATACGACAGTACCGGTGCTGTAAATACAGATTCGGTTTTTTCAAGAGAGCAAGAACAGGCAGAATTTACAAGTGGAGACGATGGGTGGAGGAATTTTTTAAGAACAAACCTTAATACTAATGTACCGGCAGATAATAATGCTCCTGCGGGGAGGTATACGATTATAGTAAGATTCATTGTAAACAAGGATGGAACACTTGAAGATATCAGGTGTGAAAAAGACCCGGGATATGGGATGGCACAGGAAGCCATAAGGGTTATAAAGTCTTCCAGATGGAAACCTGCAATAAGGTTTGGCAAATTTATAAAAGCCTACCGCAGACAACCTGTTACATTTCTTGTGGAAGATTAATACCGTATAAACTAATTATCTTGTAAAATCAATAAATGTATATCTTCCATTACCAAAATTAAACACGACTAATATGAATCTGAAGTTTCGGCTCACAGTAATGAGTTTTCTACAGTTTTTTGTTTGGGGTGCATGGTTAATAACCATCGGCACTTATTGCTTAAATGCAAAAGGCTGGACCTTTCCCCAATTTGGTGCTATATTTTCAACACTGGCGCTTTCATCACTCTTTATGCCGGCCTTAACAGGAATTATTGCCGATAAGTGGATAAATGCTGAACGTCTGTACGGTATATTACACATCCTCTATGGGGCAATCTTGTTTTATGTTCCTTACGTTGATGACCCCAATACTTTGTACTATGTGATTTTTGGAGCGATGATCTGCTATATGCCTACGATCTCCTTATCAAACTCTATTGCGTACTATATTTTAAAAGGAAACAATTTTGATGTGGTAAAAGTATTTCCTCCTATCCGGGTTTGGGGTACAATCGGTTTTATTGTTGCGATGTGGATTACCAACCTGACCGGAAGTAAAGCAAATGCCAATCAATTTATAATTGGCGGTATCGTTGCTATAATACTGGGATTATATTCATTCAGCCTTCCTAAATGCCCGCCGCCACGTTCTATTAAGAAAGATGCAAGCATTTTTGAACAATTAGGTTTAAATGCTTTTAAACTTTTTGGAAATTATAAGATGACATTGTTTTTTGTTTTCTCCATGTTTTTAGGTGCAGCATTGCAATTAACAAATATGTATGGCGATTCTTTTTTAAGCGGCTTTGAAAGCGTTGCTGCTTACAAGGATTCTTTTGTTGTTAAGTACTCAACAATTATCCTGTCTATTTCACAGATGTCGGAGACTTTGTTTATTCTCACCATTCCATTCTTCCTTAAACGGTTTGGTATTAAAAAGGTTATGCTCTTTGCTATGATCGCCTGGGTTTTACGTTTCGGTTTATTTGCCTACGGCGACCCATCTATGTTTGGAACTACTTTGATTGTATTATCCTGTATTGTATACGGCATGGCATTTGACTTTTTCAATATTTCAGGTTCGTTGTTTGTAGAAACCACAACAGATTCATCAATCAGGTCGAGTGCTCAGGGGTTATTTATGATGATGACCAATGGAGTAGGAGCATGGCTTGGAAGTAAGATCAGCGGATATGTGATTGGAAAGTATTTCTTATTTGAAAATGGAACTACCAACTGGCATGATACCTGGCTGGCATTTGCCGGTTACTCTTTAGTCGTAGGTATTCTTTTCTTTATTTTCTTTAAACACAAACACGATCCCAAGGCATTAATAAATGTGCAGCATTAATTTCAACTCAACTATTGCTGTATTAAAAATCCCCCGAAACTTTCGGGGGATTTCTTTATCTGCGAAATCGCAAAATCATTTAAATCTGCGATTATTTATGCTGCTCAATCTTCTTTACAAAATTTGCTTTAGGTTGTGCGCCAACCAATTTATCAACTACCTGACCGCCTTTTACAAAAAGTATTGCCGGAATACTGGTAATGCCATAGTTCATGGAAATCTGCGGATTATTATCAACATTTACTTTACCAACATTTACTTTACCATCGTAGTCTTTAGCCAGTTCCTCAATTACGGGGCCAATTGCACGGCAAGGGCCGCACCATTCTGCCCAAAAATCAATAACCGATAGTTTATCTGAGTCTAATACTTCTGCTTGAAAAGTTGCATCTGTGAATTCTAGTGCCATAATATTTATTTTAAATTGTTATTTATTGAATAATGAAGAGCAAAGTTAGTTCCAAAAGCGTTAATATGCTGTTATGACATATCCACAGTATGTGATGAATTAGTATTGGCAGGTAAAGTAGTCATAGTGGCTGAAATATGTACATCTAACATCGTACATTATCCCGTTACCACACTCACATCAATATCTTTATTCTCATTCAGATAAGAAGCCAGGTCATCATTCATGGTTACACTTTTTTCTAAACTGTACATACCCACTTTAAATTTATGCCGGCTGTCAATTACGTTGAACTTTATTGAGGTTTTGCCGGGGTTAGCTTTAACATTGGCATCAATAAACTCTACCATCTCTTCATTAATAAATTGCGGCTCTACATCAATAATAACCTGTTTGGTCAGTGTTGATTTTACTGTGTCAAGCAAGTGTAATTTATTTATATTGAAATCGTACGACTGGCCATTGTAGCGCTGGCGGAAAGCACCTTCAACTAAAAGGATCAACCCCTTTTCTAAATAATTATTGTACTTCACATAATCTTCACTCCATAAAAAAAATTCGGCCTTGCCACTATAATCTTCAATTCCCAGAATGGCAAAATTCTTTCCGGCTTTTGTCAATCTGTGCTGTACGTCAACAACAAGTCCTGCCAACCTGAACTGTTTTGCAGGATTAGGATTTTCATTTACTGTTGCTTTAAATTCTACATAATCGGCCAGTGCTGTAATATTGTAATGCCGCATTTCAAATTTATAATTATCAAGTGGATGGCCACTCATATACATGCCGGTAACTTCCTTTTCATGATCTAATTGTTCGGCCAACGGCCAGGGATCGCAAATGGCTAATTTAGGAGGTACAATTTCCGGCATCTGCAAATCGCCAAACAAGGTATTGGTTGAGCTGGCACTTTGTGCCTGTATAATACTTCCAAATTTTAAAATCTTTTCAAGTCCCTGCATATCGCCGGGTGCCTGGAAAAAATACTGGGCACGGGAAATATCTTCAAAACAATCAAAGGCGCCTGAGTACACCAAACTTTCCAAAGACTTTTTATTGGCAGAACGATGGTTGATGCGTTTTGCGAAATCGTAGATGGAAGTATAATGCCCGTGTTTGTTTCTTTCTTCAATAATATTTTGAATAGCATTTTCACCAACGCCTTTTAATCCGCTGAACCCAAAACGTATCTCAGCTTTTTTATTTACTGCAAAACCATTGTTCGATTCGTTGATATCGGGACCAAGCACTTTTAAACCCATGCGCTTACATTCTTCCATAAAGAAAGTGATCTTATCAATACTGCCTGCATGGTTCAAAACAGCAGCCATATACTCACTCGGGTAATGCGCTTTTAAATAAGCCGTTTGATAAGCCACAAAAGCATAACAGGTAGAATGCGATTTATTGAATGCGTATTGTGCAAATTTCTCCCAGTCAGTCCATACTTTTTCTAAAATTACTTTGTCGTGTCCTTTTGCGGTAGCACCTTCCACAAACTGCACTTTCATTTTATCCAGTACAGCTTTCTGTTTTTTACCCATGGCCTTACGCAGAATATCGGCATCGCCTTTACTAAAGCCGCCAAGCTTTTGAGAAAGCAACATTACCTGCTCCTGGTAAACAGTAATACCATAAGTC
The DNA here is from genome assembly GCA_049661965.1 of Ferruginibacter sp. Classification (GTDB taxonomy): domain Bacteria; phylum Bacteroidota; class Bacteroidia; order Chitinophagales; family Chitinophagaceae; genus Ferruginibacter. The sequence continues at coordinate 6,221 of JBATAS010000367.1, forward strand.
TCTTTCAGAAATTCTTCCATATCGGCCAGGTCGTACTCAACCTGTTTTTTGCCGTGCTTACGATCAATGTATTCGGGAATGTACGCCATAGGACCGGGGCGATACAGGGCATTCATTGCAATCAGATCGTCAAACTTATCGGGTTTCAATTCCCGTAAATATTTCTGCATACCGGGACTCTCAAACTGGAATGTTCCGTTTGTATCTCCATGCTGATAAAGTTGATATGCTTTTTCATCATCCAGTGGAATATCATCAATCGCAATATCTACTCCGTGATTTTGTTTGATGAGTTGAAGAGCCGTCTTTAAAATGCTCAGGGTTTTTAAACCGAGGAAGTCCATTTTAATTACACCGGCTTCTTCAATAGAACCACCTTCAATTTGTGTTAACCATAATTCAGATTCTTTGGAAGTAGCTACAGGAAGCAATTCTGTTAAATCTTTTGGTGCAATGATGATGGCCGAAGCATGAATGCCGGTGTTACGTACCGAGCCTTCCAATATTTCTGCTTCATGTAATATTTTACTTTGCAGATCATCGCCTGCATATAAGTCTCTTAATTTTTTTACATTTTCAATATCCTCTGCCTGCAATTGCTCTTTTTCTTCCAGCGATTTTTCGCCATTCTTCGCTTCTTTAATAGTAAAGGGTGCATGTAATAATCTTTTTAAATTGATGCCCGGCCTTTCAGGAACTAATTTTGAAATAGCCCTGCTTTCTGCCAGTGGCAAATCCATAACTCTCGAAACATCCGCAATGCTCGACTTGGCAGCCATTGTACCATAAGTAATGATTTGTGCCACCTGGTTCTTACCATATTTCTGTACCACATAATCCAAAACCTTTTGCCGGCCTTCATCATCAAAATCCGTGTCAATATCCGGCATTGATTTACGCTCGGGATTTAAGAAACGCTCAAACAGTAAATTGTATTTAATAGGATCGATATTGGTGATGCCGATGCAATAAGCCACCGCACTGCCTGCAGCCGAACCACGGCCAGGGCCAATGAACACACCCATGTCACGGCCTGCTTTAATAAAATCACTTACAATTAAGAAGTAACCTGCAAAGCCCATCTTTTCAATAATGCCTAATTCAAAACTCAAACGCTCTTCGGCTTCGGGTGTAATAATTTTATAACGCTCTTTTGCACCCGACCAGGTTAAATGTGCCAGGTACTCATCCTGCGTTTTGTAATTTGCAGGAACAGTAAAATGGGGGAGCAGAATATCACGTTTAAGATCGAGCAGTTCAACTTTGTCTACAATTTCATTAGTGTTATCAATCGCTTCTGGCAGGTCTTTAAATACATCGCTCATCTCAGCACCGGTCTTTAAAAAAAACTGGTCGTTTGGAAAAGCAAAGCGTTTGTTTTTTGCAAATACATCATCATCTGTAAATTCACGAAGGGCAGGAGTGCTCTGTTTTTCGCCGGTATTAATGCAAAGTAAAATATCATGTGCATTAAAATCTTTCTGATCTACATAATGCGAATCGTTACTGGCTATAACTTTTACCTTGTATTTTTTGGCAAACTTCAGCAACACTTCGTTTACTTTTTCCTGCTCAGGAATTCCATGGCGTTGTAACTCTACATAATAATCATCCTGAAAAATATTCAACCACCATTTAAATTCATTCTCAGCTTCTTCTTCTCCGTGTTTTAAAATGGTTTGAGGCACCAATGCACCGAGGCAACAGGTGGTTGCAATCAAGCCTTCATGATATTTATGAATAAGTTCTTTATCAATACGGGGATATTTTGAATATAAACCTTCGATATAACCCAGCGAAGTGAGTTTTACAAGATTTTTATAACCTGCTGCATTTTTTGCCAGAAATATCTGGTGATGCCTTGGGTCTTTTTCTTCTTTGCTGAATGTTTTACGGTGCCTGTCGGTTGTAATATAAAATTCGCAACCAACAACGGGTTTTACTTTTAAACTCCCGTCATCATTTTTATGATTATATGCTTCCTTTACAAATTCAAAAGCGCCAAACATATTGCCATGGTCACTTATCGCCAGTGCAGGCATTCCATCTGCGATTGCTTTTTTATATAGGTTCTTAATGGATGCTGCACCATCTAATAATGAAAACTGTGTATGTACATGTAAGTGCGAAAACTTCATATTTCTGTCTGCCAACGGGCATTCTTGCAATTAAAAATAATGTTAAAACAATTAAAAGGAACCCCTCCATTGTTGATATACAAATATCGTTAACAATAAACGGGCTGACTAATCCGTTTTTCCACAGTTGTTTACCGGCTTAATTATTTTTTTAATAACTCGTTAATGGCTTGCATATACGGGTTATGAAAGTTAACTTTGCCCAGCATTAAAAGGATATATAATTTATAATCAGTTAGTAGGACAGGAATCACAGGAAAGAACAGTTAAATAAATCAATTAAAGAAACACAAGAAGAGTAAAGAACACAAGACTAAGTTGTACTTACGTTTTAAACCCCAAAGTTTACGTATGCCAAACTTACTTTTTGTTACGGTAGCCATCGGTATATTTTCAGCAACATCTTTAACAACCAAGTCTCAAACCCTGGTTAATATGGAGCGGATGGATGGTTCGGTACCTGCAAAAAAATCAAAAAGATTTATTGACGGTATAGAAATTAAAGCAGGAACTGTTGTTGTTAACCCTGCTGATATAATTAAACCTCCAGCCAATACTGTTACTGCAAAGCCAAAACCACAACCTAAAACTGAAATAGAAACAGAACCCGCCGCTATTGAAACTTATTCTTCGCTTCAGTTTAAATATGCATTATTGCTTGATATGGATGTAGAATCTGTAAGTAATACTGTTTTATTTGACGAGATAGAAAAATGGTGGGATACCAGGTACCGCTACGGCGGCACCACTGAAAAAGGAATTGATTGCAGCGCTTATACGGGTACATTATTATCAGATGTTTATGGCCTTAATGTTTCCAGAACATCACGTGCCCAATATGCCGAAAGTGAAAAAGTAGACAAAGACGATCTGCAGCAGGGCGACCTGGTGTTTTTTAATACAAGACGCAGAGGAAAAGGCGTAAGTCATGTAGGACTTTACCTGGGTAATGGCTATTTTACACATGCCGGTTCAAGTACAGGCGTAACCATCAGCAATCTTTCTGACTCATATTGGAGTAGTAAATACATTGGTGGCGGAAGAATAGCGCCGGCCGTAACTGCATCAGCTGAATAAAAAATGTAATAATGATATTGAGGAGATCTATTGATCTCCTTTTTTTATGCCCAGTCTTTTTTTAACTACCTGCCAAACGGGCAAAAGGTCGGGGGAAAGATTTAATAGAAAAGCACCACTTACAAATAAGAGCATAAATAAAATACTCCTGCTTATCATGCCGGTAAAACCATCTATGTTAATAAACAGAAAATAACAGATGTAAAATGATACAATACCCAGTAACAAAGTATATAAAGTTTTTAAAGTAAATGGTTGCAGTTTAAACCTTTTAATTAAAAACACATAGCGGATGGTATTATAAATAGTAAAGGTGATAAGATTAGCGATAGCCGGGCCCATTACACCAAAATAATATTTTGTAAAAATATAATTAAGCGGCAGGGTGAGGGATAGTAAGATGATGCCCGTAAAAAAATCAAAGCGCCAACGGGTAGATGTGTTGATGATCTGGCTGCTCACACCGGTGCCCATATCCACAATACGCATGATGCCGATATAAAAGAAAACCCATTTGGCATCAATGTAGCCGCTTTGTAATTTAAAACTGAAGACTGCATCGGAAAAATTAAGCCAGATAAGCGAAAACATACCTACCGAAAAAATCAACTGATTAATTGAAGAACTGTGATAAATACGGTCAATCCTTTTCATATCCTTATCCTTCCAGGCTTTTGATAATACCCCGATGGAAGATGAAATAATACCCCGCTGCGGAGCCTGAATTAAACTGGCAATATTTTGTGCCAATGTATAAACTCCTGCCAAAGCAAGCCCGTTGGGCAATACAGCCGCAATAATAATGGTATCAATAACCATGGAAATGGTAAATACCAGGTTACCTCCATACACAAAAGCAATAAGCGTCATGATCTTTTTAAAGAATTTTTTACTTACCCGGCTTACCGAAAATGTAAAACTGATATGGTTGGTAAAGAAGAGGTAAACAATAAGAATGGCCGCTGTAGCTAAAAAAGTAAAAGAATACAGTTTTATAAAAAGATCGAATGAGGCAATGATGCCTGTAAAACTAAGCACTATTAGAATAGTGGTAAAAACCCTGAACTGTATCTCCCGTAAATAATTTGTGAGTACAGATTTTTTTAATTGCCAGCCATACACTTCTAAAATAGAAAACAGCGTTAAGCCCAATCCAAATGGAAAAATATAATAGTAGTACTTAACAAAGTCGGGGGAGTTGGTTCCGTATTTTCTGATGACGAGGTCTTTAAAGGCAATACCGGCAATAACAATAAGGCAAAATCCTATCAGCGAAAACAACAATGCCCAGGTAAGCATATCATTTTTCTTTTTAGGCAGATTATCATCGTAATAAGGATAAAATTTATAGATGTACGCACCCATACCCAAATTAGCAAACGAATACATGATATTGGCAACAGCCATAAAAATACCGGTAAGTCCGTATTCGGCTTGGGTAAAACCACCTTCCCGGGTAAATAACCAGGTATTAAAAAAACCAATGGCAAAGCCAATATACACCACCATGGATGAAATAATACTTTGCTTTCGAATTTGCGACATAGGTTAGTTTGCTGCTAAATTACTCTGTCTTTTTTGTTTTGATGTAGAAATTTGCATCCACCGAAAATTTATTATCGCCTTCTGGATATAAATTCAACGTTTTCCATTTTTCCGTTGGCTTTATCCACTGTTCGGTTTTAAACATAATTTTTAATGGAAGATTAAAACCTTTTACGCAATTGGTATAACGATAGGAAAGTTTATGTCCATCAACCTTATATTCCAATACAGGTATTTGGGTTGTTCTTAAATATTGATCAAACAGTTTGCTGAAATTGATGCCGCTCTGTTTATTTATATAATCTTCAATTTGTTTGGTAGTCACCGTCTGATGATAAAATGTTTTATTCATTCCTCTTAATATCTGCCTGAATTTTTCATCATCATTAATTACCTGCCTTATCATATGTATCATATTGCCGCCTTTATAATACATATCGCCGCTGCCTTCCTTATTTACATTGTATGTGCCGATGATGGGTATATCATTCGAAATGTTTTTACGGGTGCCCTGTACATAAGCATTGCCTGCTTCTTTACCGTACCAGTAATCAGTAAACAACGTTTCGCTGTAGTTGGTAAAGCTTTCATGTATCCACATGTCGGCAATATCTTTACTGGTGATGTTGTTGGCAAACCATTCGTGTCCGCTTTCATGTACAATAATAAAATCCCATTTTAAGCCCCAGCCGCTGCCACTGAGATCGGTGCCGCGGTAGCCGTTTTTAAATCCGTTGCCATAAGCAGTTGCACTCTGGTGTTCCATGCCCAGGTGCGGCGCTTCAACCAGTTTATACCCATCTTCGTAAAAAGGATAGGGGCCAAACCAATGTTCCAAAGCCTTCATCATCCGTCCTGCATCTTTAAACTGCTCTTTTGCTTTATCAAGATTATAATCAAGCACCCAGTAATCCATATCCAGTTTTCCTTTTTCGCCATCATATTTTTCTCCAAAATGAACATACTTGCCAATGTAAGGAATGATGTTATAATTATTAATAGGACTGCTAACAGCCCAATCGTATGTTGCCGTACCATCGCCATTATTTATTTTACCACGATAACGCCCATTGCCCACACACATTAAATCTTCAGGCACGGTTATATGCATTTCGGCACTATCCGGTTCATCGGCCTGGTGATCTTTACAGGGATACCAAACACTGGCACCAAGGCCCTGGCAGGCAATGCTCACCCAGGGGTTTTTATTTTTATCTTTTTTCCAGATAAGGCCGCCATCCCAGGGCGGACGAACGGCTGCACGGGGTTTGCCGTGGTAGTAGACGGTTAATTCTTGCGGGTCAGAAAGCTTGAGGGCCAAAGGCGGAATATCTATAAAATATGCGTTCCCGTCTTTTTTATAATCAATTTTAATTGGCGAAAGAGGTACCATTCCTGTCTGACCTTCAAATTTACCTAAGAATAAAATACTAACACTATCCAAAATCATCGGTTCCTGTAAATCAATCTGCATAACAGTTCCTTTCTTTAAAGCCTTAAACTGAATTACATTCCATCCATTAATCGTACTATCCTCAATATTAAACTTCACATGCAAATCATATTTCAACACATCCCACCAATCTCTTGTTGCGCCATAAGTGCCACGCAGTGTATCGGCATGGGTAAGCTGGCCGGCTGGCTTTAATATCTGGGCCTGTATATTATTAATAATTAAGAACGAAAAATTAATAATTAAAAAAGCTTTTATTATTTGTTTCATGTGTATTTGTATATATATGCTAATTTAGTTTTTTTATGGCAGTAAGCTACAAATACAATAAGCCGTTCATCATTTTCCTTTGTGCCTTTGTGCCTTTGTGGCTCATCCTTTTTTCTTCCTGTAAAAATCATCAGCATCCCAATAAAAAAATATTCCGTTACAACGAAAGCAGCGGCCTTGCCTCACTCGATCCGGCATTTGCCAAAAACAAACAGGTAATGTGGGCAAGCCATCAGCTTTACAAC